>JAZLIY010000012.1:0-30489 GCA_045617645.1 Bacteroidaceae bacterium
TCGCAGGAAGCCTCGTCGGGAAAACGTTGGGTGAATTCAAACAGCTTCATCTTGCAGTGGAATTTTAAATCTGGTGCAAAGATAAGCTTTTTCAGGGATTCAGACAAATTTTCGGTCGGTTATTTGCGGATAATCATTAAAGAAAATAAAAGAATATATATACTATATGTAAGAAAAACAAAGAAAGTCCAAATTGTAAAAATATCTTACCTGGCGATATCTAGACTCTTGACAACTCTTGACCGATATGAGGGGTCGTATGGACCTAATTACCCAAAAAAGGCAAAACAAGCAACAAACAAAACAAACAAAATTCTGAGAGCAAAACCCAACTATCTCCAGCATAGAAAACAAAGATTTCAAAGAATCAAAGAATCAAAGAAACAAAGATTCCAAGAAAGATGATTCTTGTATAGGCAAGTCTTTGGTATCTCATTGTGCTATGCGTGCGCCTGTATCGAAGTGTCGTAAGAAAGATATCGCGCTGTGCGAGGAATCCTATCGAAGTTTCCGCGCAGTTATATCGAAGTTTCCGCGCAGTTATATCGAAGTCTCTGTGCAGTTGTATCGAAGTTTTCGTGTGTTACTATCGAAGTGTTGAGAAAATTATATCTAAGATATAAGAGGGTCTGCTGTCATACTATCACGGTTGTTTTAACATTTGTTTGAAAAGTTTGTCATTTGACCTATCGGTCGAGCCTGCTCTCGCTTGGCAGAGATCAAATAAATTTATCTCTGTTCTCGCTTACTCGCAGCCTTCGTTGTGTGAATTTTCCCCTCGTTGCATTTTGCTTCGGGGGAATTTTTTATTATTTAACAATTATTAACAAAATAGGGGGGTAATTTTTGAGGGTTTTATTACCTTTGGCCCAGAAAAAAACAAAAAACGTTATGAAAAAGTTCGTATTCGGTTTCATTTTGTCAGTTTTTACTGCCTCGCTCTTCGTGGGGTGTACGGAAGAGATAGACGAGTCGGCACGCTATGTGTTCAAGGATGCCACGATAGTGGATTATCTGAACAAGTTCCCTGAGACGTATTCCCAATACGTGGAGATCCTGCGTCAGACAAAAGCGAGTGAGATCAGCTCGTCCACCCTTTACGGCCTGCTTTCCGCCAGGGGACACTATACGGTCTTTGCTCCCACAAACGAAGCCATGGACAACTATCTGCAGACGCTGGTAGAGTCTCATGTCATAGACCGTCCCTCGTGGGATGCTTTCACATCGGAAAAGACCTTGGATTCCATCCGCAGGCTCGTTGCGTTCAACAGCATTATCGACTGCAAGGAGCAGGCTGCCTACTACATTGCCGACTTTCCGCCGGAGAACAACAGCGAGCTTCCTTTGACCAACATGAACGACCGAAAGATAACCGGTCGCAGCGTAGAAAACCAGCCGGACAGTTTCTATGTGAACTTCGACTGTCCCGTGAACATAAAGAACCGCGACATCTATGCCTTGAACGGACTGATACATCAGGTGGAGAAAGTCATCTCTCCCAAAAGCCTTTCCATGAAGGAACTTCTTCGCAAGATCATTGACAATAAAAAGGAGGGTTTCAACGTGGTGGCCAGGATGTTGTCGGCCTGCGGACTGGAAGATACGCTGGATGTATGCGAAGACGAAGTCTATCGCGAGAAATACCTGAAAGGCGAGATTCCAGACTTCGACGGTGCTGCCTTTGGCTGGGTGTTCCATGGTGCCACGGGCTGGCCTACGGCATACGCTCCGGAGCGTCGCAAGATAGGATTTACCGTCTTTGCAGAAAAGGACGATTTCTGGCGCAAGGCGATAGGCAAGGAGCCGTTTGACATAACGCCTGCCGACGTGCAACAATGGGTGCTGGACAACCACCAGTATTCCGACGAGGACCAGTTCGTGACGGACGAGAACTACACATCGGAGAAGAACCTGCTGTACCAGTGGCTGACCTACCACATACTGCCCATGCGCATCTCTTCGGACCGCCTGGTCTTCCATGAGAACGAGAAAGGATATAATAAGTCAACACAGGAACTGACCATTCCCGTCTATGAGTTCTACTCCACGATGGGAGAGCGCCGTCTGCTGAAGATCTACGAGAGCCGGGAGAGCAACGGCATCTACCTGAACCGTTTCCCGAAGCTGGACAACGGCAGACGGGGGACGTACCACGAACTGTTGTGCGATCCGGACAAGAGGGGAAGCCTGATAGACAACCGGTCGGCTGAGGTGCTGGAATACGAGGCTGTGAACGGCATCATCTACGGAATCGATGCTCCGATTTCCTATAACGACGAGACGCGCGACAACCTGCACCACCAGCGTATTCGCTTCGATTCCATGAGCATGTTCCCCGAGGCTATGACCAACGACATCCGCAAGAAACACAGCGAGGACTATCGCGACCAGTATGTCCATATTCCGGCCAACTCCGTCTATCACTATCTGGAGGGCATGGACCTGAGCGATGATACGCATTTCGTCTATCTGAACGCTTACAGGTATGAGTGGGAGAACCTGCAGGAGGATGAGCAGAAGGCCGAGGGACACTATGAGGTGACGGTAAAATTGCCGCCCGTGCCGCGCCGGGGTATGTATGAACTACGCTACCGTGTGATTCCCAGTAACGACCGCGGTATTGCCCAGTTCTATTTCGGGAACGACAAGTTGCGCCTGGTGCCTACGGGTATTCCCGTGGATCTGATGGCTGGTGCCACGGATCCCGAATATGGATATGAACCAGACACGGAGGACGATGACTATAATGCCGAAATCGACAAGCGCATGAGAAACAAGGGCAGGATGAAGGCCGAGGAGAGTGTAGGTATGAACGGATGTCGCGCTACGACGCGTGTGCGCCATATCGTTACCCGTCAGATCCTGGATCCGAAGGTAGCCTATTACCTGCGACTGAAGTCCGTACAGGATACCGACAAGAGGGAGTTCTTCATGGACTACCTGGAATTCTGTCCCAAGGAAGTCTATGACAATCCCAGTGAGCCGGAAGATATCTGGTAGCCAGCATTGGCTAGTTGACATATAGGCAATGGGGGCGCATCTGCGCCCCCATTGCTGTGTTATGAAAGTTGAATTTCCTCGGATAAATTTGCTAAAACCCTTGTTTAATCGTATCTTTACGCCCGAAAAATATTAATAAAATGAAAAAGATAGTTTTTTGCACTTTCTTATCGGTTGTTGTCAGCACGGTTTTCGTTGGCTGTACGGAAGAGGTGGACGAATCTGCCCGCTATGTGTTCAAGGATGTCACGATAATTGATTATCTGAACAAATATCAGGAAACATATTCCGAATATCTGGAAATCCTGCGCCAGACGAATGTGAGTGAGGTCAGCCAGTCTTCTCTTTACAGCCTGCTTTCCGCCAGGGGACACTATACGGTGTTCGCTCCCACAAACGAAGCCGTGTACGACTATCTGCAGACGCTGGTGGAGACTCATGTCATAGACCGTCCTTCGTGGGATGCATTCACATCGGACAAGGATCTGGATTCCATCCGCAGAGTCATTGCCTACAACAGCATCATCGACAGCAAGGAGCAGGCAGCCTACTACATCGCCGATTTCCCTCCGGCAAACAACAGCGAACTACCTTTGGCCAACATGAACGACCGAAAGATAAGCGGACGTGGCGTGGAAAACCAGCCGGACAGCTTCTACGTGAACTTCGACTGCCCCGTGAGCATAAAGAACCGCGACATCCCTGCCATCAACGGTCTGATACACCAGGTTGGGAAGGTAATCTGTCCCAACAGCATCAGCATGAAGGAACTTCTATACCGTATACTGGACAAGAAGAAGGAGGGCTTTTACGTGGCTGCCCGAATGCTGATAGCCTGTGGTCTGGAAGATACGCTGGATGTATGCGAAGACGAAGTCTATCGTGACAGATACGTAAAAGGACTGGTGCCGGACTTCGACGGTGCAGCCTTTGGCTGGGTGTTCCATGGCGCCACGGGCTGGCCTACGGCATACGCCCCGGAACATCGCAAGATAGGATTTACCGTCTTTGCCGAAAGGGACGATTTCTGGCGCAAGGCAATAGGGAAGGATCCGTTTGACATAACGCCTGCCGACGTGCAGCAATGGGTGCTGGACAACCACCAGTATTCCGACGAGGACCAGTTCGTGACGGACGAGAACTACGCATCGGAGAAGAACCTGCTCTACCAGTGGCTCACCTATCACGTGCTGCCCATGCGCATCTCCTCGGACCGCCTGGTCTTCCACGAGAACGAAAAAGGCTACAACAAGTCGGCAAAAGAACCCACGATTCCCGTCTATGAGTTCTACGCTACGATGGGACAGCGTCGTTTGCTGAAAATCTTCGAGAGCAAGGAGAGCAACGGTATATACCTGAACCGCTTCCCGAAGTTGGATAACGGCAGGCGGGCAACGTATCACGAACTTTACTGCGATCCAGACAAGAGAGGATGCCTGATAGATAATCAGTCGGCAGAGGTGCTGGATTACGAGGCGCAGAACGGCATCATCTACGGAATCGACGCTCCGCTTTCCTACAACGATGAGACGCGCGACAACCTGCACAGCCAGCGCATACGCTTCGATTCCATGAGCATGTTCCCCGAGGCGATGACCAATGACATCCGCAAGAAACACAGCGAGGACTATCGCGACCAGTATGTCCATTTCCCACCCAACTCCGTATATCAGTATCTGGAAGGTATGGATATGAACAACGAGACGCATTTTGTATATCTGAATGCATATAATTACTATTGGCCAAATCTGCAGGAAGATGAATTGAAGGCCGAGGGACACTATGAGGTGACGGTAAAATTGCCGCCCGTTCCGCGCAGGGGCATGTATGAGGTACGCTACCGTGTAATTCCCAATGGCGACCGCGGCATTGCCCAGTTCTATTTCGGAACAGATAAGACACGACTGGTGCCTACGGGAATTCCTGTTGATCTGACTGCCCCTGCTTCAGACCCAGACTATGGGTATGAGACTGATACCGAAGATGATGATTACAATGCGGAAATTGATAAGCGCATGAGAAACAAGGGCCGAATGAAAGCGGAGGAAAGTGTGGGAACGAATGGATGTCGT
Organism: Bacteroidaceae bacterium; assembly: GCA_045617645.1. Lineage (GTDB taxonomy): Bacteria > Bacteroidota > Bacteroidia > Bacteroidales > Bacteroidaceae > Physcousia. The sequence continues at coordinate 5,073 of JAZLIY010000012.1, forward strand.
GCTACGGAAAACATACGGCACATCGTTATCCGTCAGATCCTGGATCCGAAGGAGACCTATTACCTGCGCCTGAAGTCTGTCCTGGATTCCGACAAGAAAGAGTTCTTCATGGACTACCTGGAATATTGTCCCAAGGAGATCTATGACAACCCCAATGAACCGGAAGATATCTGGTAATGCATAATTGTTTTTGAATCACACATAAAAATACGACATGAAGAACTCCCGGATTGTTCGTTCCTTTGTCATCTTGTTGGCCTGTGTTTCCGTCAGCACGATGGCACGCGACCAGTACAGGGAGCATCTTACCCGTATGTTCGAGACGGCAGAGAAGAAATATGCCTTCGAGAAGTATAAACCTGGTAAGTTCCGTAAATGGCAGAAGGCCTTCCGCCAGGAACTGCGCCAGAAGTTGGGACTGAGTGTCATCGAACGTATGTATGCCGACTATGTACCTACGGCGGAAAAGGTCAGCTCCGAGGATGCCGGCTATGGCATCCGCGAACGTTGGATCATCCGCACGGAACCCGATGTGGAACTGCCTATCGTAGTACTGTTGCCCAAGAATCTCAATGGCAAGGTGCCTCTGATGATAACCCCTCATGGACATGGCAAGAACACCGAGCTTTTTGCAGGGGTCTATCTGAACGAGGATGACCGTAAGTCCGGCGAGGAGGGAGAGCGCAATGTTGCCGTACAGGCCGTTCAGCATGGTTTCATCGGCATAGCTCCCACAGCTCGTGGTTTTGGTGAGACGCGTACGGCACGCGGTAAGAAGGCCGATGTTGTGTCTTCCTGTCACGACCTGATGGTACAGGACGCTCTCTTCGGTCGTACACCCGTGGGCGACCGTGTATGGGACATCATGAAGATTATCGACTGGGCACTGGAAAATCTGCCAGTGGACGGCAAGAACATCATCGTGTCCGGTAATTCCGGCGGCGGCACGGCTACGTTCTATGCAGGAGCCGTGGATACACGCATCTCCATGTCCCTGCCGGCTTCTTCGTACTGTTGTTATAGCCCCAGCATCGGCGATATCATACATTGTGAATGCAATTATATCCCGGGGTTGATGACGCTGGGCGACATGGGCGACATAGCAGGACTTACCGCTCCCCGCTGTTTCTGCGCCATCCAGGGTGTCAAGGATGACATTTTTCCCATTCAGGGTGCGCGCGATGCATTCTCGGTGACGAAAAAGGTGTACGAGGCCGCCGGTGTGCCCCAGAACTGCGAGTTATACGAGGGCCCCGAGGGACATCGCTATTACAAGGCCGGTGCCTGGCAGTTCATAGAAAAACATTTGATAAAATAGAAATTAATAGATGAACGTGATGAAAAAGAGTATTGGAATTCTATCCTTGATGGGATTATTCAGCTTTGTCGGCATGCAGAATCTTCATGCCGATGAGTCGAGAACCGTGGTGGACAACGGAAAGGTGCAGAGACGCGTCGTTTGTACGGACAAGCACGTGCTGGGTGAAGCCTATATGCTGGAAGGAGATGGCACCAGTTTCCTGAACAACGGCTCACGCGAGTTTTCTTTCCTGGCCAATGACAGCCTTTATACGGGTGCCAGCAACTGGAAGGATGTAGAGTTTACCGATACCGTATGTTCCAATGGCGGAAAGGGCACGCTCCTGTCGATGCTGAGCGAAGCGGGAGACCTGAAGGTGGAACTGCTCTATCTTACCTATCCCGACCTGCCTCTGATTCGCAAGACCATTCGCGTCACCAACCTGGGGCACGAAGACCTGAAACTCGAAAGTGTCAATGTGGAGGATTTCGTAGCCTCATTATGGCCTACCTTTGTGCAGACCATGCGTGGATATGGCCGTTATGAGGCTTTGGGCCCCTACGTGGGAAACTGGGACGACCCTCTTGTCGTGGCACACGACTGGAATGCCTCCCGTGGTCTGGCATTGGGAAACGAGACCATCGGCATCCTGAAGCGCACCTCGGTAATTGAGGACGGTCATTCGATTCGCATAGGTGTCACCACACCCGACCAGGATTACCCCTTCCGCCGCTGGATCGCTCCCGGAAAGAGCTGGAAGAGTGCCGCTGTCTTCACTGCCCCCTATACTGCACAGAGCGACCCTGAAAGGGTAATGGAGGAGGCTGTGCAGACCTACGTCCGCAAATATATGGGCGTCCGCATTGAGCAGATACCACATAAACCCATGTTTGTCTATAATACCTGGATACCTTTCGGTCATGGTATCAATGAGAATATGATGAAGGAGGTTATTCGTGCGGCTGCGGAATGTGGTATGGAGGAATTCATCATCGACGATGGTTGGCAGACGAACGGAGGATGTGGCGACGGACTGGGTACCGAGGGCGTGGTACCCGACTGGGACGTCAACAAGGAAAAGTTCCCCCACGGACTGAAACCGATGTTCGACTACATCAAGTCGCAGGGTATGAAGCCCGGACTGTGGCTATGCATCGCCCGTCTCGACAAGAATAGTCAGACGTTCATCGACCACCCCGAGTGGTTTATCGTGAACCGCGAAGGAAAACTCTCCGACCTGCATACGGACAGCCCTTCCAACTTTACAGCCTGTATGGGTGTGCCCGAGTGGTGCCAATACATACGGGAAACCATTCTGAAATTTGTGCGTGAATACGGCATACAATATGTCAAGTTGGACCTGTCCATCGTCACCAGTGCCTATGTCTATGACCCCGTCCGTACAGGATGCTACGCCACGAACCATGGCGGCCATCGCGACCATGCCGAATCCTACGATGTCATCTACGAGAACTGTATGGAACTTTTCGACCAGATGCATGCTGAGCTCCCCGACCTGTTCATTGACTGTACATTCGAAACGGCAGGAAAACTGCAGCTTATGGACTATGGCATCGCTCGCCATGCCGAGGGTAACTGGTTGTCTAATGTGGAGACTCCATTACCCTTGGGTGCAATGCGCGTACGTCATCTTGCATGGCAACGCACTCCGGCATTGCCAGCAACCTCGTTGGTTGTCGGCAATCTCCGACTCGATGATCCTCAGCGCATCTTGGCACTGAAATCCCTGGCCGGAACCCTGCCCATCATGCTGGGTGATCCACGGTCGCTAAGTGCCCAGGAGCGTGCCGAGTTCAAGAAATGGACGAAGTGGTTCCGCGGTGTTGAGGATAGGCATGGCTTCATGTCCTTCCGCCAGGATCTGCCTGGATTCGGCGAGCCTGCTCCGGGACGGTGGGACGGATACAGCCGACTGAATGTGGATACGAAGAGCGGTGGGCTGATTGGCGTCTTCCGCGAAGGGGCTGCCGAGGCATCACGTACCGTATCGGTGCGTGGAATGCAACCCGATGCCACTTACCAGGTGCGTAGAGGTCCCGACGGAGCCGTCGTATGCACCCTTACCGGAGCCGAACTGGAATCAAAGGGATTCTCCGTGGAAATCACAAACGAACATGGTGGCGAAGTGTTCGAGATTGTCCGCAAGTAATTGGATTTGCAAATCGATATGATAACGAAAGGAGAATCTCCGATTGGGGTTTCTCTTTTTGTTGCTGACTCTATTGCCTAAGTTGGGATGTGTGTGTCTATACCTTATTATATATAATGTGAAACGTCTATTCTCTAGAAAGGACTACATGCCTGGCATAACCATGCCAAATCTTCTTCATCGGTAAGCAAGGGATACAATTCGTTTAGTACATGCGCATGGTATCTGTTCAGGTATTCCAACTCGTCAGGCAACATCAAGTGCCGTAGAATGGGAGTCGTATCGATGGGACAGAGTGTCAAGGCTTCCAGTTGCAGAAAATGACCGAACTCCGTGCTGGAGTACGGTTCAACGAGCATGGTATTCTCTATGCGTACTCCGTGACTTCCGGCACGATAAATACCCGGTTCGTTCGTTACAATCATACCTTCCTGAAGTGGGGTCGGGACATGATTCATGCGTATCTGATGAGGCCCTTCGTGAACACAGAGGTAGCTGCCCACACCATGTCCTGTGCCGTGCAGAAAGTTCATGCCATGCTGCCATAGGTCGTAACGCGCCAGGGCATCCAGTTGTGTGCCACACGTTCCTTCGGGGAATTTAGCCATGGCCAGTCTCAGGTGTCCTTTCAATACCAGCGTGTAGTCCAGCATTTCCTGCTGACTGACAGGGCCTAGGGCAACGGTGCGCGTAATGTCGGTGGTGCCGTCCTGGTATTGTGCTCCACTATCCAGCAAGAGCAGACCGTGGGGCTCCAGCCTGGCATCTGTCTCGGGCGTGGCTTCGTAGTGTACGATTGCGCCATGCGGACCGTATGCGGCAATGGTGTCGAAAGATAGCCCTCGGAAAAGGGGCTGTGCCGCCCTCAGTTCCGTTAACCGGCGGTCGATGCTCATCTCCGTCTGTCCACCGGCTTCCACGGCAGGTTTCAACCAGCGCAGGAACTTTACCATGGCCACACCGTCGCGCAGCATGGCTTGGCAGAAACCTTCAATTTCGCACATGTTCTTTATAGCTTTCATAATCGGTATGACAGATGGGCACCATTTGGGCCGACAAGAATCGGGCAGGAACGATGCCAGTCGGGCATTGCACGTGTTGGGATCGAGTAGGACGGATTGTGCTGTGCAGTGTCGTAGGTCATCGGCAAGTGTCTCATAGGGCCTTATTTGTATATGCTCATCTTGCAAGTAATGCCTTACGTCTGTCGGCGTTTTCTGAGGGTCGATGTAGAGGATGGCATCTTGCTTGCTCACCCACAGGTAACTGACGAAGACGGGGTTGCAGTGCACGTCGCTCCCACGCAGGTTGGTGAGCCAGGCAATCTCGTCGAGCACGGAAACGATGCATCCGTCGGCTTGCAGTTCTTCCATCTTTTCTCTTAGCCGTCGGAATTTGGATGTTGCATTTTCTCCCGCAAATTTCAACGGATGAATCTCAATGGTGTTGAGGGGAATGGCCGGACGACTCTCCCACAGTTCGTCTGCAGGATCATGACTCAAATCCACTCTAATCCCATGTCTTGCCAATTCCGTCTGCATTTCCTTTGTGCCTGATAGGGTGTTTACCCATCCGTCCATACCTACGGTGGCCCCGGACTTCAATTCCATGCAAAGCCACTGGGCAATGGATGGCGTGCCGGGTATGCGCTCCTTCATGAGCTGGTATTCCGTGTCACATAGCTGAGTCTCGGCGGCTAGGAAATATCTGCTGTCCGTCCACAGGGCAGCCTTTGTCTGCGTGATGACGGCAGTGCCGGCACTGCCGTCGAACCCGCTTATCCATTGGCGTGTCCTCCAATGTTCTGGAACATATTCTCCACAATGTGGGTCGGTGCTCGGGAATATGAATGCCTCCAGCCCGTTCTCATACATGTATTTTCTCAGTCTGTCGATTTTTTCGTTTACTGTCATTTCTTTATATTCTTAATGTTAACGTACGCAAAGTTACATATTCTCAAAATCAATCGGCATATCATCTTCAGCTTTTGACTCTAAAAAGTACGAATGTGGATAAAATGTCAAATATTGTTGCCTAAAATGAAATTATTCTGGTAAATCATGCCGTGAATGGATATTTTTCGCTAAATTTGCACACGGAAAAGAACTTGAACAACTTTATAAAAACTAAGTATTATGGCTTTTTTGACAAACGAGAAATTGGTTATCGTAGGTGCCGGTGGTATGATCGGCTCTAACATGGCTCAGACAGCGCTTATGCTCGGTCTTACTCCCAACATTTGCCTGTATGACATTTTTGAACCTGGTGTTCATGGCGTTGCAGAGGAAATGTATCATTGTGCATTTGACGGTGCAAATGTGACATGGACGACGGATCCTGCTGTTGCTTTCAAGGACGCTGCTTACATTATATCTTCTGGTGGCGCACCTCGTAAGGAAGGTATGACTCGTGAGGATTTGCTGAAGGGTAACTGCAAGATTGCAGCTGAATTCGGTGATTATATTAAGCAATATTGCCCCAACGTAAAGCATGTGGTTGTTATCTTCAATCCTGCTGATGTAACTGCTTTGACTGCACTGATTCACTCAGGTTTGAAACCCGAACAGCTTACATCTCTTGCTGCTCTTGACAGTACACGTCTGCAAGAAGCTCTTGCAGCTGAATTCGGTGTACAACAGTGCAAGGTAACCGGTGCTCATACATACGGTGGTCATGGCGAGCAGATGGCCGTATTCGCTTCTCAGGTGAAAATCGACGGCAAACCTCTGTGCGAGATGAACCTTTCAGCAGAACGTTTTGCAGAGATTAAGCAGCGCACGATCCAGGGCGGTTCTGCAATCATCAAGTTGCGTGGCCGTAGCTCTTTCCAAAGCCCCGCTTACCAGGCTGTTAAGATGATAGAAGGTGCTATGGGAGGAAAACCCTTTACTCTGCCTGCAGGTACTTATGTAAACAATGCCAAATATCAGAATGTGATGATGGCTATGCCTACTACAATTGATACAACGGGTGCTCATTATACAGACGTGAAGGGCACAGCAGACGAATTGGCTGCATTGGATGCTTCATACGCTCACCTTTGTGCTATGCGTGATGAAATCGTCAGCCTTGGAATCGTTCCTCCCGTTGCCGAGTGGAAAACAATCAATCCGAATCTGTAATATATAGAATTTTTAATAAAAAAGGGCTGCGGTTTTTCTCGCAGTCCTTTTTTGTCGAAAAATACAAGGATTTTCTTTGTTAACTCGAAAAGTATGCGTAATTTTGCGCCGCAAATTATACAAATACACATTTTTTAATAATTTTTTTAATAAAAGAACAATGATTGTAGTACCTGTAAAAGAAGGTGAGAACATTGAGAGAGCATTGAAGAAATTCAAGCGTAAATTTGAAAAAACTGGTGTGGTAAAGGAACTTCGTGCCCGTCAGCAGTTTGACAAACCCTCAGTTTTGAAGCGTCTTGCCAAAGAACGTGCTGTTTATGTACAGCAACTGAAACGCGTTGAAGAGTAATTGTATGTAAAATCTGAACGTTTTTCTTTGAACTTTCAGAAAAAATGTCTATCTTCGTCACTGAAAATGTGATGAAGTATGTGGATTCAGGCTTTCATTGATTATTTACGACTCGAAAAAAATTCGTCCGAAAGGACTGTTGAGTCATATCAGGCTGCCTTGGAAGAGTTCGAGCAGTTTTGGAAGCAGGTAGGTGTTAAATCGTGGGATGTCGTGGATAGCGACTTGATACGTGATTGGGTGGTCGTCATGATGGATCGTGGCAATTCGGCCAGTACGGTTAATGCCAGATTAAGTGCACTTCGCTCTTTTTACAGATTCCTGTTGCGGAGGAAAATGGTAACGATCGATCCTGCTCATAGAATAGTGGGACCAAAAAAGGAGAAGAAACTGCCCAATTTCGTTAAAGAGTCAGAAATAGACTCCTTACTGGATGGAGAAGCGGTATTTCCAAATAATTTCGTGGGGATACGTGATCGGCTAATCCTTCTCATGTTCTATTCCACAGGTATCCGTTTGGGTGAGCTGGTCGGTTTGAACGTATATGACATAAACTGTTTTTCACAACAGTTGCGTGTGACGGGAAAACGGAATAAGCAAAGAATCATCCCTTTTGGACGTGAACTGGGAGATGCGGTAGATCTTTATCTTAGTGAAAGGCTGAAATTCCTTGATGAGAAATCTGAGACCAAGCCTTTTTTCGTGGAAGATGAAACGTGCCAAAGGATAAAACCGGATAAGGTACGCAAGATCGTACAAAAGTATTTGTCTATGGTTACGACTTTGAAGAAGAAAAGCCCCCATGTCTTACGGCATTCTTTTGCCACATCTATGCTGAATCACCATGCCGATTTGCAGTCAGTAAAGGAACTACTTGGGCATGAAAGCCTGTCGACGACAGAAATTTATACTCATACAAGTTTCGAGGAATTAAAAGAAATGTATACTCACGCTCATCCAAGAGCATAACATTTTTAAAAAAGGAGGTATTTATGGACATTAAAATTCAAGCTATCAAGTTTGACGTTAGTGAAAAGTTGAATGACTTTATCATTAAGAAAGTTTCAAAGCTTAGTAAGTTCAGTGAAGAAATAGGAAAGGTAGAGGTGTCATTAAAGGTCGTTAAGCCTGAGTCCGCAATGAACAAAGAGGTTCTGTTGAAAGCTCAATTGCCTGGAAAGGAACTAATCGCTCAGGATACATGCGATACATTTGAGGAAGCAATCGACAAAACATTGGACTCATTGCTAAAACAACTGTCCAAATATAAGGAAAAACAGAAAAATCGCTAAAAAACAGCGTAAAAGTTTTGCTGGTTCAAAAAATATGCCTAATTTTGCAGCCGTTTAGGTGCAATGGTTGCTAGAAGCGACTGCAAAATTGCCTCTTTAGCTCAGTTGGCCAGAGCACGTGATTTGTAATCTCGGGGTCGTTGGTTCGAATCCGACAAGAGGCTCTAAAAAGAAAAATGGGTGGTTACCAGAGTGGCCAAATGGGGCAGACTGTAAATCTGCTGGCTTACGCCTTCGGTGGTTCGAATCCATCACCACCCACATTTTTGAAAGGCGTAAAGTCGTTTGCGGAAGTAGCTCAGTCGATAGAGCACTAGCCTTCCAAGCTGGGGGTCGCGGGTTTGAGCCCCGTCTTCCGCTCACAAAACCCAGTGGGGTGTTGCTGCTTTAGCTCAGTGGTAGAGCGCATCCTTGGTAAGGATGAGGTCCCGAGTTCAACTCTCGGAAGCAGCTCTAAAATATTAAGACTAATTATTCATTCATATATAAAAAATAAGTAACGTTATGGCAAAAGAGAAATTCGAGCGTACCAAACCTCATGTAAACATTGGTACCATCGGTCATGTTGACCACGGAAAGACTACTTTGACTGCAGCTATTACAACAGTGTTGGCAAAGGCTGGTTTGTCTGAAGTTAAATCATTCGATCAGATTGATAATGCTCCTGAAGAGAAGGAGCGTGGTATTACCATCAACACATCTCATGTTGAGTATGAAACGGCAAATCGTCATTATGCTCATGTTGACTGCCCGGGTCATGCCGATTATGTAAAGAACATGGTTACTGGTGCTGCTCAGATGGATGGTGCCATTATCGTTGTTGCTGCTACTGATGGTCCTATGCCTCAGACACGTGAGCACATCCTTTTGGCTCGTCAGGTAAACGTTCCTCGTTTGGTCGTATTCCTGAATAAGTGCGATATGGTTGAGGATGAGGAAATGCTGGAACTTGTTGAAATGGAAATGGGTGAGCTTCTCGCTCAGTATGAGTTTGAAGATGATACTCCAATTATCCGCGGTTCTGCCCTTGGTGCCTTGAATGGTGTACCTGAATGGGAACAGAAAGTTATGGAGTTGATGGAAGCTTGCGATACTTGGATTCAGGAGCCTGTACGTGCTATTGATAAGCCTTTCTTGATGCCTGTTGAAGACGTGTTCTCTATTACTGGTCGTGGTACTGTTGCAACCGGTCGTATCGAAACTGGTGTTGTTAAGGTTGGTGATGAAGTTCAGATCTTGGGCCTCGGTGAGGATAAGAAGTCAGTTATTACTGGTGTTGAAATGTTCCGCAAGTTGCTGGATCAGGGCGAAGCTGGTGATAATGTTGGTCTGTTGCTCCGTGGTATTGACAAGAATGAAGTTAAGCGCGGTATGGTAATTACTCACCCCGGTGCTATTACTCCTCACAAGGGTTTCAAGGCTTCAATTTACGTGCTGAAGAAAGAAGAAGGCGGCCGTCATACTCCATTCGGTAATAAGTATCGTCCTCAGTTCTATCTGCGTACTATGGACTGTACAGGTGAAATCAAGTTGCCCGAAGGAATTGAAATGGTAATGCCTGGTGATAACGTTGAGATCTCTGTAGAACTGATTTATGCAGTTGCTTTGAACGTAGGTCTTCGTTTCGCTATCCGTGAAGGTGGACGTACCGTAGGTTCTGGTCAGATTACAGAAGTTTTTGATTAATTCTTAATCGATCGTATAAAAAAGTCCTCAATTATGGGGACTTTTATACACGGGAATAGCTCAGTTGGTAGAGCACTGGTCTCCAAAACCAGGTGTCGGGAGTTCGAGCCTCTCTTCCCGTGCTAAAAAATATATAAGGTTATGTTTGAAAAAATAAAAACATATTGCAAAGATTCATATAATGAACTTGTGCATAAGACCACTTGGCCAACACGTTCAGAACTTATGAACAGCGCTGTTGTAGTATTAACAGCTTCCCTATGCATCGCGCTGGTAGTTTTCGTGATGGATTTCATATTCCAAACGGGTATGGAAAACATTTATGGCATTTTACGTTAATGTTTCTTTTGGGTTAGGAAATGGCTGAAAGTGAAATGAAGTGGTACGTTATGCGTGCCATTAGTGGAAAAGAAAGCAAAGTAAAGGAGTATGTTGATGCAATGATTCACCAAGGTGGAGATTTCGCAAAACATGTTTCTCAAGTCCTGATTCCCACAGAAAAGGTGGTTGCTGTCCGCAATGGCAAGCGCGTGGTAAAGGAAAAAAACCGTTACTCGGGCTATGTTTTCGTTGAGGCAGAATTAGTTGGAGAAATTCAACCTATGTTACGCAACGTACCAAACGTTTTGGGCTTTCTTAGCGAATCAAAAGCTAATACAAAACCAATGCCTCTGCGACCTGTCGAAGTAAACCAAATGCTTGGTACAATCGATGAGATTGCAGAAATTCCTGAAGATGTCATCATTCCATTTGAAGCCGGTGAAAGCGTTAAGGTTAACGAAGGACCATTCAGTGGATTTGATGCTGTTATTGAGGAGGTAAACAACGAAAAGAAGAAGTTGACTGTGATGGTTAAGATCTTTGGGCGTAAAACACCTTTAGAGTTGGGCTTTATGCAAGTTGAAAAGCAATGATGCAAATGTTACGTGCACGTGCTTTTTATTATCGTAATAATTAAATAGAAAGAAATGGCTAAAGAAGTTGCTGGATTAATCAAATTGCAGATTAAAGGCGGCGCTGCAAATCCATCTCCTCCAGTAGGACCTGCATTAGGTTCTAAGGGAATTAACATTATGGATTTCTGTAAGGCATTCAACGCCAGAACTCAGGATAAGGCCGGTAAGGTACTTCCTGTAGTGATTACGTACTACACAGATAAGTCTTATGACTTTATTGTTAAGACCCCTCCTGTTGCTATTCAATTATTGGAGGCAGCTAAGGCAAAGGGCGGTTCTGCAGAACCCAATCGTAAAAAGGTGGCAGAAATTACCTGGGATCAGGTACGTACTATTGCTCAGGACAAGATGCCTGACTTGAACTGCTTTACTGTAGAGTCTGCAATGACTTTGGTTGCAGGTACTGCCAGAAGTATGGGTATCACGGTAAAGGGTGAGTTCCCTGGTAAATAATCAATAAACTTCAATTAAAATGAGTAAACTGACAAAAAATCAGAAGTTAGTAGCTGAAAAAATTGAAGCAGGGAAAGCATACACTCTGAAAGAGGCTTCGGCTTTGGTTAAGGAAATAACCACAACAAAGTTCGATGCTTCTGTAGATATTGATGTACGTTTGGGCGTAGATCCTCGTAAGGCAAACCAGATGGTACGTGGCGTAGTTTCTCTACCCAATGGTACAGGTAAGGTTACACGAGTATTGTGCCTTTGTACACCAGATGCCGAAGCTGCAGCCAAAGAGGCAGGTGCTGACTATGTAGGTCTCGATGAATATATCGAGAAAATTAAAGGTGGTTGGACAGATATTGATGTAATTATCACAATGCCAGCCATTATGGGTAAGATTGGTGCTCTGGGTCGTATCCTTGGTCCTCGTGGTTTGATGCCAAACCCAAAGAGTGGTACTGTGACGATGGATGTTGCAAAGGCCGTTCGTGAGGTTAAACAGGGAAAGATTGACTTCAAAGTTGACAAAACAGGTATAGTTCATACTTCTATTGGCAAGGTTAGTTTTACGCCTGATCAAATTGCTCAAAATGCCAAGGAATTTCTGACTACTATCGTTAAGTTGAAGCCAGCCGCATCAAAGGGTACTTATATTAAGAGTATTTATCTTTCAAGTACAATGAGCCGTGGCATTAAGATTGATCCTAAGGCCACTGAAGAAATCTAAAAATCAAGAGAATCATGAGAAAGGAAGATAAAGGTCTTGTCATTTCACAGCTAGGTGAGATGCTGAAAGAATATCCTCATTTCTATTTGGTAGATGTAGAGGGTATGGATGCCGCCCAAACCAGTGCGCTGCGTCGTAAGTGTTTCCAGACAGAACTTAAGATGGTTGTTGTTAAGAACACTTTGTTGCGCAAAGCATTGGAAGCAAGTGAAATTGATGCAGAAGGTTTGTATGGCCAATTGAAGGGTACTACTGCCGTTCTTTTTACACAGGTTGCAAATGCACCTGCCAAAATGTTGAAAGAACTGGCTTCAAAGAAATTGACAAAGCCCACTCTGAAAGCTGCTTATGCTGAAGAAGGTATTTATGTCGGTCCTGCACAATTGGACGCTCTATGTTCTATCAAGAGCAAGAACGAGGTTATTGCTGAGATTGTTGCTTTGCTTCAGTCTCCGGCCAAGAATGTTGTATCAGCTTTGCAGTCTGGTGCAAACACAATTCATGGAGTTTTGAAGACTCTCGGTGAAAAATCCGAATAAAACAACATTAAATTAGTAACAAACAAATTAAATTAGGAATAAAATGGCAGATTTGAAAGCTATTGCTGAAGAGTTGGTAAACTTGACAGTTAAAGAAGTTAATGAGTTGGCAACCATCCTGAAGGATGAGTATGGAATTGAGCCTGCAGCTGCAGCTGTTGCTGTTGCTGCTCCCGCTGCTGCTGGCGCTGAAGCTGCTGCAGAGGAGAAGACAGATTTCGATGTTGTTCTGAAGAGTGCAGGTGCTGCTAAGCTGCAGGTCGTAAAGGCTGTTAAGGAAGCTTGTGGTCTTGGCTTGAAGGAGGCAAAGGAACTTGTTGACGGTGCTCCAAGTACTTTGAAAGAAGGCATGCCTAAGGCAGATGCTGAGGCCTTGAAGAAGACCTTGGAAGAGGCTGGTGCTGAAATTGAATTGAAGTAACGTTACTCCTGCTTTGACAGGTAATATGGTAAAGGATCCTCTGGTAGAGGGTTCTTTGCCTTTTTGTGTCTATGTCTGTAATCTACAAAAGTTGATAAATACAATTTAGATGTCTTCTCAAATTATTAACCAAAGAGTAAATTTCGCTTCCGTTAAGAATCCGATGCCCTATCCCGATTTCTTGGAAGTGCAGTTGAAGTCTTTCAAGGACTTCCTCCAATTAGATACTCCACCAGAATTGCGAAAAAATGATGGATTGTATAAGGTCTTTTCAGAGAACTTTCCAATAGCTGATACTCGTAACAATTTTGTGCTTGAGTTCTTAGACTATTATATTGATCCTCCTCGTTACACAATCGAGGAATGTTTGGAGAGAGGATTGACTTACAGTGTGCCACTTAAGGCAAAACTGAAATTATATTGTACGGATCCTGATCACGAAGATTTTGATACGGTTGTTCAGGATGTTTTCTTGGGCCCTATTCCATATATGACCCAAAATGGTACATTTATCATCAATGGTGCAGAACGAGTGGTAGTTTCGCAGTTGCATCGTTCTCCTGGAGTCTTCTTTGGTAGTAGTTTCCATTCAAATGGAACACAACTGTATTCAGCTAGAATCATTCCTTTTAAGGGAAGTTGGATAGAATTTGCGACCGATATTAATAATGTTATGTACGCATATATCGATCGTAAGAAGAAGTTACCCGTTACGACACTTTTACGTGCTATAGGTTTCGAGAATGACAAGGATATTTTGGAAATTTTCAATTTGGCAGAAGAAGTAAAAGTAACGAAGTGCAACCTTAAAAAATACGAAGGACAAAAACTGGCAGCTCGTGTTCTGAAAAGTTGGATAGAAGATTTTGTAGATGAAGATACGGCAGAGGTTGTTTCTATCGAAAGAAATGAAGTTATTCTGGAACGAGAAACAATCTTGAACGAAGAAAATATAGAATTGATACTAGAAAGTGATGTGCCTTCCGTATTGGTACATAAAAATGATGGACAGTCTTCGGATTACTCTATTATTTTCAATACACTTCAGAAAGATACATCAAATAGTGAGAAGGAAGCTGTTTGGTACATTTACAGACAGTTAAGAAATGCAGATCCCGCTGATGACGCAAGTGCACGCGAGGTTATCAATAATTTGTTCTTCAGTGAGAAACGATATGACTTAGGTGATGTGGGTCGATATCGTATTAATCGAAAATTGAACCTGAATACAGATGCAGATGTCCGGGTATTGACCAAAGAGGATATTATTGAGATTATCAAGTATCTGATTGAGCTTGTCAATTCAAAGGCAAATGTCGACGATATTGACCATTTGAGCAATCGACGTGTCCGTACTGTTGGCGAACAATTGAGTAACCAGTTCGCAATAGGCTTGGCGCGTATGAGCAGAACTATTCGTGAACGTATGAATGTACGTGATAATGAAGTGTTTACTCCAACTGATTTGATTAATGCAAAAACGATAAGTGGCGTTATCAACAGTTTCTTTGGCACGAATGCTTTGTCTCAGTTCATGGATCAGACGAATCCTTTGGCAGAGGTTACGCATAAGCGTCGTTTGTCTGCGCTTGGTCCTGGTGGTCTGTCTCGTGAACGTGCGGGTTTCGAAGTGCGTGACGTTCATTATACTCATTATGGTCGTCTTTGTCCTATTGAGTCACCAGAAGGTCCCAATATTGGTCTGATTTCATCTTTGTGCGTATTTGCGAAGATCAATGATCTTGGTTTTATAGAAACACCATATCGAAAGGTAAAAGACGGCGTTGTTGATTTGAGCGATCAGGGTATTCAATATATGACAGCCGAAGAAGAAGAAAATCAGATTATCGGCCAGGGAAATGCACCGCTTAATGACGACGGAACATTTATACGTACTAAGGTAAAATGTCGTCAGGATGATGATTATCCAGTTGTACCCCCTTCTGAGGTAAATCTAATGGATGTCGCTCCTCAGCAGATTGCATCAATTGCTGCATCTTTGATTCCTTTCTTGGAGCATGACGATGCCCACCGTGCATTGATGGGTTCAAACATGATGCGTCAGGCTGTTCCTTTGATGCGTACAGAAGCTCCGATTGTGGGAACTGGCATTGAACGCCAATTGTGTGAGGACTCTCGCACGATGATTTCAGCCGAGGGCGATGGTGTCATTGATTATGTTGATGCTACGACCATTCGTGTTTTGTATGATCGTGACGAAGACGAGGAGTTCGTAAGTTTTGAACCTGCCTTGAAAGAATATCGTATTCCGAAGTTCCGTCGCACGAACCAGAATATGACTATCGACTTGCGTCCTATTTGCAATAAGGGTGACCGTGTTACAAAGGGACAAATCTTGACAGAAGGTTATTCTACGGAAGATGGTGAATTGGCATTAGGTAAGAACCTACTTGTTGCTTATATGCCTTGGAAGGGTTATAACTATGAAGATGCCATTGTCCTGAATGAACGTGTTGTCCGTGAAGATATCCTTACCAGTGTTCATGTCGAGGAATTTGCTTTAGAGGTACGTGAGACAAAGCGTGGAGTAGAGGAGTTGACGGCAGATATTCCTAACGTTAGTGAGGAAGCCACTAAGGATTTGGATGAAAATGGTATCATTCGTGTGGGTGCACGTGTTGCTCCTGGCGATATAATGATTGGTAAGATTACACCCAAGGGCGAAAGTGATCCAAGTCCAGAAGAAAAGCTTTTGCGTGCCATCTTCGGTGACAAGGCAGGTGATGTAAAGGATGCCTCTATGAAAGCAAGTCCATCACTCAATGGTGTTGTTATTGATAAGAAATTGTTCTCACGTGCTATTAAGACCCGTGCAGCAAAACAAGCGGATAAACCTCGTCTGCAGAATATTGATGATGAGTTCAACAATAAAGTGGCAGACTTGAAAGATCTTCTGATTGAAAAATTGCTTGAATTGACAAAGGGTTTGAAGAGCAATGGCGTGAAGGATTTCATGGGAGTTTGCTTGATTGCTAAGGGAGCGAATTTCACGGAAAGTGCGTTGAACAGTTTCGATTATACTTCTGTAGAGTTGAGCGATTGGACAGAAGATAAACATACCAATGAACTTATAGCAAAACTCATCATCAACTTCTTGAAGAAATATAAGTTGCTTGATGCTGAGATGAAGCGTAAGAAATATGCTATAACCATTGGCGATGAACTTCCTAGTGGTATCATCCAGATGGCCAAGGTCTATATTGCGAAGAAACGTAAGATAGGTGTTGGTGATAAGATGGCTGGTCGTCATGGCAATAAGGGTATTGTAAGCAAGGTTGTACGTCAGGAAGATATGCCATTCTTGGCAGATGGAACGCCTGTAGATATTATCCTCAACCCGTTGGGCGTACCTTCCCGAATGAATATCGGCCAGATTTTCGAAGCCGTTTTAGGAGCTGCCGGTCGCAAGTTAGGCGTGAAATTTGCTACGCCAATCTTTGATGGCGCATCTTTGGATGATTTGTGCGAGTGGACAGACAAGGCCGGTCTTCCTCGCTATTGTTCAACTCAGTTGTACGATGGAGCCACAGGTGAGCCTTTCGACCAGTTGGCAACAGTAGGTGTTTCCTATATGTTGAAATTGGGCCATATGGTTGAGGACAAGATGCACGCCCGTTCAATTGGCCCGTATTCTCTTATTACTCAGCAGCCGTTGGGTGGTAAGGCTCAGTTTGGAGGTCAGCGATTCGGAGAAATGGAAGTTTGGGCAATTGAGGCTTTTGGTGCTTCACATGTTCTTCAGGAAATTCTTACCATCAAGAGCGATGACGTTGTTGGTCGTAGTAAGGCATACGAAGCTATCGTTAAGGGTGAACCGATGCCAACTCCGGGCATACCTGAATCCCTCAATGTGCTGTTGCATGAACTTCGTGGTCTCGGCTTGAGCATCACATTGGAATAATGAATGATATACTCTTTTAAGAAAGGATATAAACATGGCTTTTAAGAAAGAAACAAAGGTAAAGAATAATTTTACCAAAATAACCATAGGTTTGGCATCTCCCGAAGAAATCCTGGAGAGTTCGTATGGCGAGGTCCTGAAACCAGAGACCATCAATTACCGTACATATAAACCCGAACGCGACGGATTGTTCTGCGAACGTATTTTCGGCCCGACAAAGGATTACGAGTGCCATTGTGGTAAATATAAGCGTATCCGCTACAAGGGTATAGTGTGTGACCGATGTGGTGTTGAAGTGACTGAGAAGAAGGTTCGCCGTGAACGTAGTGGTCATATTCAGTTGGTTGTTCCCATTGCGCATATATGGTACTTCCGTTCATTACCCAACAAAATTGGTTATTTGTTGGGGATGCCTACCAAGAAATTGGATTCCATTATTTATTATGAGCGTTATGTGGTTATTCAGCCAGGTGTATTAGGTCCAAAGAACGACGATGACAGTCGTGGTCTGGAAGATGGCGTATGCCGCATGTATGACACTTTGACGGAAGACGAATACATGGAACTGATGGAAAAAGTTCCTGCAAATAACGCTTATCTCGAGGACAGTGATCCTCAGAAATTCATCTGCAAGATGGGTGCTGAGGCCATCTATGATTTGCTCGTGAAGATAGATCTGGATAAACTGTCTTATAAATTGCGGGATGATGCTAGCCGCGATTCTGCTCAACAACGCAAGAACGAGGCCTTGAAACGTCTTCAGGTAGTGGAAAGTTTCCGTGCCAGCAAGGAGCATAACAAACCGGAATGGATGATTATGCGTATTTTACCCGTCATCCCACCCGAGTTGCGTCCTTTGGTTCCTCTGGATGGCGGTCGTTTCGCTACCAGTGATCTGAACGACCTGTATCGTCGCGTTATTATCCGCAACAATCGTTTGAAGAGACTGATGGAGATAAAGGCTCCCGAAGTCATTCTTCGTAATGAGAAGCGTATGTTGCAAGAGGCTGTTGACAGCTTGTTTGACAATAGCCGTAAGAGTAGTGCCGTGAAGACGGAAAGTAATCGTCCTTTGAAGTCTCTCTCGGATTCTTTGAAAGGTAAGCAAGGTCGTTTCCGTCAGAATCTGCTTGGTAAACGTGTCGATTATTCTGCTCGTTCTGTTATCGTTGTAGGCCCTGAACTGAAGATGGGTGAGTGTGGCTTGCCAAAGTTGATGGCGGCCGAGCTGTATAAGCCATTCATCATTCGTAAGTTGATAGAGCGTGGCATGGTGAAGACCGTGAAGAGCGCCAAGAAGATAGTTGATCGCAAGGAACCCATCGTATTCGAGATATTGGAGAATGTGATGAAAGGACATCCCGTCCTGTTGAACCGTGCACCAACATTGCACCGTTTGGGTATTCAGGCCTTCCAGCCAAAGATGATAGAAGGTAAGGCTATCCAGTTGCATCCTCTGGCATGTACGGCATTCAATGCTGACTTCGATGGAGACCAGATGGCCGTTCATTTGCCTTTGAGCAACGAAGCTATTTTGGAAGCACAGATTCTGATGCTCCAGTCACATAATATCCTGAATCCTGCCAATGGTGCTCCTATTACGGTGCCTTCTCAGGATATGGTGCTTGGCTTGTATTATATTACCAAGGTGCGCCCTGGAGCCAAGGGCACCGGCTTGAAGTTCTATGGAACGGAAGAGGCCATCATTGCTTACAACGAGAAGTGTGTTGATATTCACGCCCCGGTTCAGGTAATGGTCGATGACGTGATGCCTGATGGTTCTATCGGGAAGCACATGGTAGAAACGACAGTTGGTCGCGTTATTGTCAATGAGATTGTGCCTACCGAGGTTGGATATTTCAACGACATCATTTCCAAGAAAACTCTTCGTGGTATCATTACCGATGTTATCAAGACGGTGGGTGTAGCCCGTGCCTGTGAATTCTTGGATGGAATCAAGAATCTGGGTTACCGTATGGCATACGAGGGTGGTTTGTCCTTCAACTTGGGCGACATCATTGTACCAAAGGAGAAGGAAGAGCTTGTTCGCAAGGGTAATGAGGAAGTTGAACGCATTGCAGGAGAATATGCAATGGGATTCATTACAGACAAGGAACGCTATAATCAGGTAATTGATATCTGGACCCATGTCAATAACGACCTTTCTTCCGTCTTGATGAAGACGATGAAGGAAGCCGACCAAGGTTTCAATGCCGTGTATATGATGTTGGATTCCGGAGCCCGTGGTAGTGCCGGTCAGATTAGTCAGTTGAGCGGTATGCGTGGTTTGATGGCAAAGCCCCAGAAAGCCGGTGCCGAACCCCTTACCATTGAGAACCCCATCCTTTCCAACTTCAAGGAAGGTATGAGCGTGTTGGAATACTTCATTTCAACTCACGGTGCCCGTAAGGGTTTGGCCGATACCGCTTTGAAGACAGCCGATGCCGGTTATTTGACTCGTCGTCTTGTTGATGTCAGTCACGATGTCATCATCAACGAGGAAGACTGCGGAACGTTGCGCGGACTTGTTTGCACCGCCCTGAAGAATGGCGATGAAGTCATCAGCAGTCTTTATGACCGTATCTTGGGCCGTGTCTCAGTCCATGATATTATCCATCCCACAACGGGTAAGATGATTTGTGCTGCTGGTGAGGAAATCAACGAAGCAAAGGCACAGGAAATCGAAGACAGCCCCATCGAGAGTGTTGAAATACGTTCCGTTCTTACGTGTGAAAGCAAGAAGGGCGTCTGCATGAAGTGTTATGGCCGCAATCTGGCCACGAGCCGTATGGTTCAGAAGGGAGAGGCCGTGGGCGTTATTGCTGCACAGTCTATCGGTGAGCCTGGTACACAGCTGACACTTCGTACGTTCCATGCCGGTGGTGTTGCAGGAAATGCTGCTGCCAATGCTATGATCAAGTCCAAGTACGATGCCCGTCTGGAATTTGATGAACTCCGTACAGTGGATGTTGTAGATGAGGAAGGCAAATCTGCCATGGTCATTGTCAGCCGTCTGACCGAAGTCCGTTTCGTGGATGTGAATACAGGTATTGTCTTGCTGGCACAGAATGTACCTTATGGCAGTATTCTTTACAAGAAGCCGGGTGATATGGTTGAGAAGGGCGAGATTGTTGCCAAATGGGATCCATTCAACTCTGTCATCGTTACGGAGAATGCCGGTCGTGTACAATTCGAGAATGTCATCGAGGGTGTTACCTATCGTGTGGAATCCGATGAAACCACAGGTCTTCGCGAGTTGATCGTCATTGAGTCCCGTGATAAGGCTAAGGTACCTGCCGCTCATATTCTGGACGAGAACGGTGAGCTTATCCGTACATATAACTTCCCCATTGGCGGTCATATTTCTGTTGAGGACAATGAAGAGGTTAAACCTGGTAGTGTCCTGGTAAAGATTCCTCGTGTCATTGGTGGTGGTGGTGATATCACCGGTGGTCTGCCACGTGTTACCGAGCTGTTCGAGGCCCGTAACCCCAGCAACCCTGCCATTGTAGCCGAAATTGATGGTGAAATTCAGATGGGTAAGCTGAAACGTGGTAACCGTGAGATTACCGTTGTTTCCAGGACAGGCGATGAGCGCAAGTATCTGGTACCCCTGAGCAAGCAGATTCTGGTACAGGACAACGACTATGTCCGTGCCGGTACTCCTCTGTCCGATGGTGCCATTACTCCTGCCGATATCCTTGCCATCAAGGGTCCCACGGCAGTACAGGAATACATTGTCAACGAGATTCAGGATGTTTACCGTCTGCAGGGTGTGAAGATCAACGACAAGCACTTCGAGGTTATTGTCCGTCAGATGATGCGTAAGGTACAGATTGACGAACCGGGCGATACACGCTTCCTGGAGCAGCAGATTGTGGACAAACAGGAGTTTGCCGAGGAGAACGATCGTATCTGGGGCAAGAAAGTTGTCGTAGATGCCGGTGATTCCGAGAATATGCAGAATGGTCAGATTGTTACTGCCCGTCGTCTGCGCGATGAGAACTCAACTCTCAAGCGTCGCGACCTCAAGCCAGTCCAGGCCCGTGATGCAGTACCGGCAACGTCTGTACAGATCTTGCAGGGTATCACTCGTGCCGCTTTGCAGACAACCAGTTTCATGTCAGCAGCTTCCTTCCAGGAGACCACCAAGGTTCTGAACGAAGCAGCCATTCTGGGTAAGAGCGATTACCTGGAGGGTATGAAGGAAAATGTCATTTGCGGTCATTTGATTCCTGCTGGTACAGGTCTCCGTGAGTTCGAGCGTATTGTCGTAGGCAGTCGCGAAGACTACGCCCATCTCTTGGCAAGTCGCAAGACCGTACTCGACTTTGAGGATGAATTTTAGTAGATAACTTGTTTTACCCCTGTAGGGTGAATGAGCAGATAGATGAAATCGGGGCAGGCATGTAGCATCTTGTCCCGATTTCTTTTTACCGAAACAAGCAAATATATAAACATGTGTGTGCTATGATAAAGCGTATATCCCCTTTTTTTCTGCTTGTGTGGGCGATGTTCCTCCAGGCATGTGGTGATGGCCTGACGGCTACACCTTCCGACAGTGATCTCTCTTATTCGGCCCTCGCTACCACGTGGGACGAGGGCGTTCCCCTGGGCAATGCCACCCTGGGTGAACTGGTGTGGCAGAAGGATTCCTGCCTGCGCCTGTCCCTGGACCGTTCCGACCTCTGGGACCTGCGTACAGCCAATGAGTACGACGACCCCCGTTTCCGCTATGAGTGGATCAAGAAGATGGTCGGTCTGCGTGCCAATGATTCCATTCGTCAGATGGAAGATGAATACACCGCTCATCCCGGTCCCTCCAAGATAGCTTGTGCAGCCGTCGAATTTCCCCATTCCCTGCTGGGCGAGGTGGATTCCGTCCATCTCTTCGTCCGCGATGCCCTGTGCCGTGTCCGTTGGAAGAGCGGAGCCGAACTGGAAACGTTCGTACATGCCACCAAGCCCGTGGGCTGGTTCTTCTTCCGTCATGTTCCCGATACGGCCTTCGTCCCCAACCTCATCGTTCCGCGCTATAACCTGAACGAAGACGACGACAATCTCATCACCTCCGGCCACGGGATGCCAGCCAACGACTTGCGCAAGTTGGGCTACGAGCAGGGCGAGATGAAGCGCGAGGGCAACAGCATCACCTTCCACCAGAAGGGATGGGGAGACTTCTCCTACGACGTTTCCGTCTGCTGGAAGCGCATCGACGACAATCTGGTGGGTACGTGGAGCGTCAGTTCCTCTCTCTCCGATGATGAGGCAGAGCAGGAATCCCTGGAAGCCTTGGAACGTGGTTGCGCCAGCGACTTCCGTGCCCACTGCACCTACTGGGACGGCTTCTGGGCACAGTCCTCGGTCAATGTTCCCGATACGGTGATTCGGCGCCATTACGACCGCGAGATGTACAAGTTCGGGTCTGCCAGCCGCAGCGATTCCTATCCCATCTCCCTCCAGGCCATCTGGACTGCCGACGACGGAGCCCTTCCCCCCTGGCGTGGAGATTACCACAACGACCTGAATACCCAGCTCAGCTACTGGCCAGCCTACACCGGCAACCATCTGGACGAGGGACTGGCCTACCTGAACACGATGTGGAGCCAGCGCGACACGTACCATCGTTTCGCAGACCGTTTCTTCGGCACACGTGGAATAATGATTCCCGGCACCATGACCTTGCAGGGAGAGCCGTTGGTGGCTGGCTGGGCTCAGTACACGTTGTCTCCTACTACGGCAGCCTGGATGTCCCAGCACTTCTATCTGCACTGGAAATATTCCGCCGACGAGGAGTTCCTCTCCCAGCGTGGCTACCCCTTCATGCAGGAGGTGGCACAGGCACTGGAGGACGTTACCGAGTTGCAGCAGGACAGCCTGGGCCGGACCTTCCGAACGCTGTTCACCAGTACGAGCCCCGAAATCAACGATGACCGTCAGGAGGCTTGGTTCCCCACTATCACCAATTTCGACCTCTCCCTCATCCGCTTTGTCTTCGGAGCTGCAGCCGAGATGGCAGAAGCCCTGGGCAAGAGCGAAGAGGCCGACCACTGGAGCCAGCTTCTGGCACAGATGCCCGCATTTGACCTGGACGAGGACGGAGCCCTCTCCATTGCTCACGGTGCACCCTATAATGCCTCTCACCGCCACTTCTCCCATGCCTTGTCCATCATGCCCCTCGGGCTGATCGACATGAGCCAGGGTGAGGACTCACAACGTATCATCCGCACTACGCTCGACAAGCTGGATACCTACGGTCCTGACTGGTGGTGCGGATATTCCTACTCCTGGTATGCCTGTCTCCGTGCCCGTGCCTACGACGGAGAGGCTGCTGCCAAGTCACTCCGCACCTTTGCCGAGTGCTTCTGCCTGCCGAACACCTTCCATGCCAACGGCGACCAGACGAAGAGCGGGAAGTCCCAGTTTACCTACCGCCCCTTCACCCTGGAAGGCAACTTCGCCTTTGCCGCCGGTCTCCAGGAGATGCTCATGCAGAGCCACACCGGGACGGTACGCCTGTTCCCAGCCATCCCCTCCGACTGGCGCGATGTCTCCTTCTCCCAGCTCAGGGCAATGGGAGCCTTCCTGGTTTCTGCCGAGATGAAGGGCGGCCAGGTCACCAGCGTCCGTGTCCTCTCCGAGAAGGGAGGCCACCTGTCCGTACTCCTGCCCGGAGAGGATAGTCCCCGCGAGTTCGATACGACAGCAGGTCAAACGATAACTGTAAAATAACCTAATATGTAACAGCTTATGAAAAAGCATCTGTTTCCCCTCTTCCTGCTTGTGTGGACGATGTTCCTCCAGGCATGTGGTGATGGCCTCACGGCTACGCCTTCCGACAGTGATCTCTCTTATTCGGCCCTCGCTACCACGTGGGACGAGGCCGTTCCCTTGGGCAATGCCACCCTGGGTGAACTGGTGTGGCAGAAGGATTCCTGCCTGCGCCTGTCCCTGGACCGTTCCGACCTCTGGGACCTGCGTACAGCCTACGAGTACGACGACCCCCGTTTCCGCTATGACTGGATCAAGGAGATGGTGAGCAAGGGAGCCAACGATTCCATCCGCCAGATGACGAATCAGTATCAGGCACTTCCCGGTCCCTCCAAGATATCCTGTGCTGCTGTTGAATTCCCCCTTTCCCTGTTGGGCGAGGTGGATAACGTTCATCTCTTTGTCCGCGATGCCCTGTGCCGTGTCCAGTGGAAGAACGGAGCCGAGCTGGAAACGTTCGTACATGCTACCGAGCCCGTGGGCTGGTTCGTCTTCCGCCATGTGCCCGATACGGCCTTCGTTCCCCGTCTTATCGTTCCGCGCTATAACCTGAACCAGGATGCCGGTAATCTCATCACCTCCAACAACGATATGCCTGCCAACGACCTGCGCAAGCTGGGCTACGAGCAGGGCGAGATGAAGCGCGAGGGCAACAGCATCACCTTCCATCAGAAGGGATGGGGAGACTTCTCCTTCGACGTGTCCGTCCGCTGGAAACGCATCGGCGACGATCTGGTGGGTACGTGGAGCGTCAGCTCCTCCCTCTCCGAGGATGAGGCTTCCCAGGCGTCTCTGGAAGCCTTGGAGCGTGGTTGCATCCGCGACTACCGTGCCCACTGCAACTATTGGGACGGCTTCTGGGCACAGTCCTCGGTCAATGTCCCCGACTCGGTGCTGCAACGCCATTACGACCGCGAGATGTACAAGTTCGGGTCTGCCAGCCGCAGCGATTCCTATCCCATCTCCCTCCAGGCCATCTGGACGGCTGATGACGGAGCCCTTCCCCCCTGGCGCGGAGATTACCACAACGACCTGAACACCCAGCTCAGCTACTGGCCAGCCTACATCGGCAACCATCTGGACGAAGGGCTGGCCTACGTGAACACGATGTGGAACCAGCGCGAAGCCTACCGTCGTTTTGCCGACAGGTTCTTCGGTGTCCGGGGCATGATGATGCCCGGTACCATGACGTTGCTGGGCGAACCCATGGTGGGATGGGCACAGTATTCCCTCACCCCCACCAACGGAGCCTGGATGGCTCAGCACTTCTATCTGCACTGGAAATATTCCGCCGACGGGGAGTTCCTCTCCCAGCGTGGCTACCCCTTCATGCAGGAGGTGGCACAGGCACTGGAGGATGTTACTGAACTGAAGCAGGACTGCCAGGGACAGACCATCCGCACCCTTACATACAGTACGACACCTGAAATGAACGGTGACGGTCAGGATGCCTGGTTCCCCACCATCACCAACTTCGACCTCTCCCTCATCCGCTTTGTCTTCGGAGCAGCATCCGAGATGGCGGGAGTCCTGGGCAAGACCGAAGAGGCCGACCACTGGAGCCAGCTCCTGGCGCAGATGCCCGATTACGACCTGGACGAGGACGGAGCCCTCTCCATTGCTCACGGTCTGCCCTACAATGCCTCTCACCGCCACTTCTCCCATGCCTTGTCCATCATGCCCCTCGGGCTGATCGACATGAGCCAGGGTGAGGA
>JAZLIY010000013.1:0-6519 GCA_045617645.1 Bacteroidaceae bacterium
GGCCTTCATACATATTTATATTGCTGCTACGATTCATAATGCAAAGGTACTAACTTTTCTGCAATCATGTATCGTTTAGCGACAGTTTTTGGGTTAGCATCCGTATCCCCTTCCCCACAGGGTTTGTCGGTTGCGCCCAAAAGAGTCTGAAAGTAGCGGTTTTAGCAACGTACCAGAAAAGGACAAGAAAATAATGATTCAAAACCGGAATATTTCCTGATGGAAAAAGGCATTATCAACAAAAAAGTCGTATCTTTGCCATTGACTTTGAACGTAAAAAAGTAATAAAATTACACATAACAAACAACCATTATGAACAGATTCGGAATAATCAAACTATCCTTTATTTTAATTACATGCATCATTATGATTACATCTTGTCAGAACAACCAGCAACAGGCGACACCCTGTTGTAACCAGCCAGAAGCCAACTGTAACAACTGGGAGGCTCAACTGGCCGAGAAACTGCCCTATCTGGGACACCGTAACTGGATCTTGGTTGCCGATATGGCTTACCCTCTTCAGTCGGGCGACGGTATAATAACCATCTATGCCGATGCTCCCTATCTGGAAGTGCTGGAAAAGGTTAAAAACATGGTGGACAAAGCTCCCCACGTCTTCGCGCACGTCTATCGCGACAAGGAACTGGAATACATTACCGAGGAGGATATGCCGGGCGTGGACAACCTGCGCAAGGAAATGGCGCGCATCTGCGGCGACGAATCCCAGAGCATCCTGCACGAGGAACTGCTCAAACGTATGGACGAGGCCGGCAAGCTCTACAGCATCGTCGTCATAAAGACAACGCTCACGATGGCCTACACGACCAGCTTCTTCGAACTGGATTGCGCCTACTGGAACGGAGAGAAACAGACGAACCTGGACAAGGCGATGGGAAAATAAGTGTTTGCCGGTTACGGCCGGCAAACTTCATTCCTTTTCCAGCTGAGTCTCTATCTGGATATCGGGATACTGGGAGGCGTCGAACACGACATCGGATTCCGGGCAGTCTTTCTTGATGCCAAAGAAACGTATGGTGGCACTCACTACTCCCACCTTTGACTTCATCATCGACAACAGGCCGGTCTTTCTATTCACGCCCAGGACGATATTCTTGGGCGCGTTTTCGTCTTTGTTGCCCTTCATACGGATACCGTTATAGACAATCATCGAGCCTTCCTCGCGATAGGTATAGGTATATTTGCCATCGTTGAAAGTCTTGCCGTCCTTACCTGGCGTGAGCTGCGGCAGTTCCTTCTTCTCCTTGAAGGGTGATCCGAAGGTTATCTCGGCATTCTTCCGGTCACCTATAGCCACCTTGTTCTTTTCCTTGTCATAGATCCATACGGTATCGCCATGCAGATACATCGAGGTGTTCTGCACATCCATCCTATCACGATCGCCACGATGGTACAAGGTAAGCTTTATGGTGGGCACCATAGGCACCTCTACCGACATATTCAAGCTGTATCCGGGCGCAAAGAACATCTCGTTGTTCATTTCCGCCATTCTCGTAAAGAGGGTCATGGCATCGTTTGATTGGTATTCCTTCCTGACGGTGGGAGGCAACAGGACATCCGGACTATCTATCGGTTCGTTCGCCTGAACGGAAAAAACTGATATAAAAGGCCACAGGAAGCATAATAGTTTTCTGACTTTCATATTTCTTCTTTCTTAGAGTTTCAATAGCATTTCTTCCGGCACAGCCAGACGGGGGTCTTCGTCATCCGTATGGAGAGAAGTCCGGAAGTGGGGCATCTCCTCTTCGTACACACGTTTCATACGCTGGTTGTGAGCGTTGGTTCCACACAAGGAATAACGGTAGTTGGCCAACCGGTCGCACATCTTGCAGAAGGGAGCATAGGGTGTATGGCGGATACCCTCGTAGTACCTATCCCCGGCCCTTTCGGCTCGCGTACGGCCTTTCTCGTTGGTCAGGGCATAGACGATTTCCGCGGCCATCGTCACCTGTTCGGGAGAAAATCCCAGTCGGGCGCCTTCGGAACGTACATCGTTGTAGCTGAGACGGGCGTCCTCGATGGTGTCGTGGTACCATGCACCCATGAAAAGGGGCAGGAAATCATCCTCGGATTGCAGGATCAGATGACCATACTCGAGCACAAGGTCAGCCACCATATCCAGATGGAAACTATATGGCTTGTTTCCGTCATACTGCTGGTTTACAAGGGCATGTGCCTGTGCTGCTCCTTGCTGAATGGCATGCAGTTCGGCGGAATGTGCGACCAGCAACTGTTCAAATCGAGTTCTTTCCATACGTTGGTTCAACCGTTCATTTGCCCGACCGTTTTTTGCCTTGTCGGTCACAATTATTCGCGATTGACTGGGTAAAGTTACGAATAAATCTCCATCTCCACTTGGTAGAACAAGAAAAATACATTATTTTTGCACTTGTTTTAACGAAATTTAAACCAAAAGATAGAAATATCCATATATCCAACGAGGTTTTTTGCCCCTTACGACAACCGAATATGAAAATAATACCCGACTATATCTATAAAGCCAGGAACCAGATTATCATGGTGCTGTTTGTGCCCTTGTTCTGTATGGCTTTCATCTTCCTGTATCAGCCAGGCGACTTCGACGACATAGACGAACGCTTCTATTTCGGGCGCGACATCTCCAAGGATACAGCCTGGCACATCGTCATCACCCTGATGGTCATCATCGGCATGATAACCTCTGCCATCAGCCGACTGATAATGAATTTCTATACCCGCAAGCACCAACTGTCCATCGTGGGCTATATCTTATGGGTGGCGGGTGAGATAGTGACCATGTCGCTCATATACACAGCCGTAGCCTGTCTGACAAGCGAGAAACCCTTCTTCGAGATCTACGAAGCCACTTTCCTGAAGACGGTACGTACCCTGACCATCCCCTACGTCATCTGCTATGTCTATTTCATCTGGAAGGAAAAGGCGCAACAGTACCACAACATGAAGCGGATGCTGGAAGAGGACGATGTGGCACAGAAGAAAGCCTACATACAGATCTTCGACGAGAAAGGGAAAATGCAGCTTTCCGTCAGACGCGAGAACCTGCTGTTCATGGAAGCGGCCGACAATTACGTGAACGTGTGGTACATCAACAACAATACGCCCAGGAAAATGATGATACGCAGTACCATGAAGAAAATGCAGCTGCAAATGGAGGGGACGAACGTACTGAGGTGCCACCGTTCGTATATGATAAATCTGGATCACGTGAAGGTACTGAGAAGGGAAAAAGAAGGGATTTTCCTGGAAATGGGAATCGAAACGGTACCGGACATTCCGTTGTCCAAAACATACAGCGAAAGCATTACCAGATGGCTTATGAGCACGCAACACGAGGATTTAACCTCGTAATTTCGCCCCTAAATCTATTTTTTCGCCACAAAATAGCCACAAAAAGCCCCTTTTACCGCTATTAGCCCCTTTTTTTTGGTGATACGAAAATAAATGCTCAACTTTGCATTCGAAAACATAAAAAGTAAAGGAAAGGAGCATCTATTATGGAACATTTTCTTGCCGTACTGGAACAACAGATAAAGCAGCAATGGAACATGCCGGCGCTTTCCAATTATAAAGGAAAGGACTACACGTATCGCGACGTTGCCGTAGAAATAGCTAAGCTGCACCTCATTTTCGAGCGACTGGGAGTGCAGAAGGGGGACAAGGTGGCCATTGCCGCCAGGAACTCCGCCCAATGGGCCATCGCCTTCCTGGCCACAGAGGCCTATCATGCCGTGGCTGTGCCCATACTGGCCGACTTCACCCCCGACAACATACAGGCACTCACCAACCATTCCGAGAGCGTCTTCCTGTTTACGGACAAGATGCCGTTCCAATCCATGGCGACAGAAACCATGCCCACGTTACGCGCCATCGTATGCTGCGAGGACTTCTCCCTCCTGTACGCACCCGAAGACTCCACGCGCGAACTCTTTGCACACGCACAGGAATACTATAATGAGGCCTATCCCAACGGCCTGACTCCCGACTGTGTCCACTACCCTATCTGCGAGCCGGAGGAACTGGTGCTGATCAACTACACGTCCGGCACGTCCGGTAATCCCAAGGGCGTCATGCTGCCTGCCCGCAGCATTGATTCCAACATCACCTTTGCGCAGGACAACGATCCCCACAGGGAGGGCGACAAGACCCTTTGCATCCTGCCCCTCGGACACATGTACGGGCTCGTCTTCGAGTTCCTGCACACCTTCCTGTGCGGAAGCCATGTCTATTTCCTCACCAAGATGCCCTCCCCCACTATCCTGCTCAAGGCATTTGCGGAAATACAGCCGTACATCCTGATTACCGTCCCCCTGGTCATAGAAAAGATCATCAAGAACAAGGTGCAGCCCATTCTCGACAGGCCCGTCATGCGCCTGCTGACGAGAATCCCATGCCTCTCCCACCTTATCTACCGTGGTATACACAAAGGGTTCATGCAAGCCCTTGGCGGCAAGATACGACTGATTCCCATCGGAGGGGCTGCCATGAATCCGGAAGTAGAGCACATCGTGATGAAAGCCCATATTCCCGCCACAATAGGCTATGGAATGACGGAATGCGGCCCCCTCATCGGATACGAGGCACCGGACAGGTTCGTGTCCGGCTCCTGCGGCAAGGTAGTGGACAGGATGGAGATACGTGTGGCATCCGATGACCCATGCCATACCCCAGGCGAGCTGCAGGTACGAGGAATGAACGTTACGACAGGCTATTTCAAGAACGAAGAAGCCACCCGCAACGCCTTTACCGAGGACGGATGGTTCCATACCGGCGACCTGGGCATCATAGACAAGAAGGGCAACATCTACATCAAGGGGCGCAGCAAGTTCATGATCCTGTCCTCCAACGGCCAGAACATCTACCCCGAGGAGATAGAATCCCTCCTCAACAACCACCCATCCGTCTCCGAATCCCTCGTCGTAGGCCGCGAGAAGCAACTGGTGGCCATCATCACCCTGACCAAGGAGGCTGCTGCGGACGACAAGCGAGAGACGCTCCTCTTCGGCATACAGGCCGAGATGAACGCCCAGCTACCCCCCTACAGCCGCATCTCTGCCATAGAAGTCCTGGAAGGCGATTTCGAGCACACCCCCAAGCATTCCATCAAGCGCCACCTGTATAAATAAGAACATCCGCACACAAAAAGTATGCGGACGCTCATTTTCTTCGTGTCTTTTTTCCTTACAAGGCGTTAACGGTGAACTCTTTCTAAAACACTATTTTTCAATCCATTTAAGACATAGAGGAGTAGGCACGTCTATCCGGCGACCAGTATTGCTCAACAGGCCGGTCTTCGTATCTCGCTTATAAATCTCCACCCGTCCGTCATCCCTGCAGGCTACCAGAAGATAATGGCCGTCCGGAGACAAGGTGAAATTCCTGGGATGGATGCCTGTGGCCTTATACCCGACCTTGCGAAGAGTGCCGTCCGGCTGTACCTCCATAATCGATATTCCGTCTCCCTTCAGGCGATGTGACGCATAAACGAATCGGCCATCGGGGGAGATGTGAATATCGGCACTACCGGCTCCGTTAAACTCGTCTGCCATAATGGTCTGAACAACTGTCAGTTTCTTGTCTTTATACTGGATACAGGAAACTTCGCCCGACAACTCGCCTATCACATAAGCCATCTTTCCATCGGGCGACCAGCAGAGATGGCGAGGCCCCATACCAGCCTTAAGATCAACATCGAAGGCATTTTTCTTGTCTAAGGGCGAAGTCGTAGCGGTGGCCTTACATAACGGGAACACATGAATCTTGTCCGTTCCCAGATCATTTGCCATAAGGAACCGTTTGTCCGGTGTGAAATAGACGGCATGCAGATAGGGCTTGTCCTGCCTGTCAGGTACTATACTGGAACCCGTGAACGGCACAACTTCTGATTCCCCTAAACGACCATCAGGAAGAACACGGAACTGCGTAAGGCTTCCACCGAAATAGTTGGACGTATAAACGAAATCCTCACGAGGCGTCAAGATGATGTTGCAAGGGCCGCTGGAGTGGGTTTGCTGGGTATTCAGCAATTCCAGCCGTCCCTCTTTCTTGTCGAAAGCAAGGGAACTGGCCGTGGATTTTTCTTCGTTAGACTCCCCTACCGTATACACGAATTTTCCATTTCGCGATATACATAAAAAAGATGGATTACCCAAGCCCTTGATTCCACTCACATAGACCGTAGTGGCCGTTTCCTCGTCAAATTCATAAACCCGAACGCCCTCTTTATCGGATGAGACGCCACTTCCTATCAATAAATAAACACTTGATAATAAAATAGATAACACGTTCATTACAGATGCATTTTTTAGATAATTCCCCTACCCTATTTCTTTTGAAACAAACTTTATATTATATATTTATCAAAATGATTATCCGCAACCATCCGACAGGTTTCTATTGTAGATGCGATGCTCAAAATCCGATGTGCAGGCGACGGAAGCTATCATAAGCCTGTCAAACAACTTGTCTCCAAAGTACCTGCGATTGAACTTGTAACAGAACT
>JAZLIY010000014.1:0-7845 GCA_045617645.1 Bacteroidaceae bacterium
ATTAAACAAAAAGGATTGTCATGACAAAAATAGATAAGTAACAAAAAATTTTTACACAATGAAAAGAATCAGACTTTTTATGTTCGCGCTTTCGCGCTTCGCGATGCTGGAGTTATCTGCTCCGCTGTGTTTCATCCAACGGATTTGTGAAATCGTTATCAAAGGCAAGTAGTATGGAAGAGATGAAGCAAATACCTGCCACGTTGCAGGTAGAAACCCCGGAGGGTTTTCAGTACCAGATAGGCAAGAAGTATGCCGGCTCGGCATTCCTGGGTCCGACAGGTATCTTTACGTATCGCCCCTACGGACACCGTGAAAAGGAAACGGATGAAAAGGGCGAGGAGGTACAGACCAAGTTCGTGAGCGAGGATGACCTGTGTACGGTCTATGACTACAAGGACAAATTCACCATCAAGATCGACATTCCGAAGGCGAAGCTGACGGCTACAAAGCTCTTTACACAAATCAACAAACAAATAAAATTCCTAAACAGTATCTTATTCAAATCCGGCCCACGCGCCGGGCGAAATCCTAAATAAAATTAAAATGGAAGAACAAGAAAAAACAACAACAAAGAACACCCGTGCGTTTGCGTACATCAACCACCTGAAACATACGAAGGTGGACGGCATGATACGGAGCGAGGAAGAACTCAGGGACTTCCTGCGGCAACCGATCGTGGCGAACCTGATAACGCGCTACCGCAACGGAGAGAAGGGCTGCAAGGAGGAACTCCCTGCCATCATCTGGCAGGGGCTCCCCGTGGCCCCCACGGAACCCAATTCGCGCTTGCAGCGGAACATGGTTTCCAACGGGCTGTATCTGATAGACCTTGACCATATCGGTGAGGCAGAAGATGATAAGTGGACACCCATGAAGGTGGCGGAAACCATACAGGCGTACAGCGACTTTGAACATTGGAACGTGCGCCTGATGTTCATAACGCCAAGCGGAAGAGGACTGAAAATAGTGGCAGAGAAGGACAAGTACGAAGATGATATCCGGGAGTGCCAGAAGGCGTTTGTCCAGCATTTCACGCCCTGCGAACGATGGTTCGACCTGGTGAACATCGACCTGTCCCGGCTGGCGTTCTGTCCTTTGATGGGAGAGGTAATATTTCTTGACAACGGTCTGTTTGAAATAGACGAAGATCTCTTTCAGACCATCAACAAAAAGACGGCAGAGTTGAGCAAACTGACGGACGTGGAACGTGCGCGGATCGTCGCAAAAAAAACCGATTCGGACAGTACCGACCGTGCCGAACTGAACGACAAAGAGCTGGCAGACTACAAGAACATCCTGTGGCGTGAGACGAAAGTTACCGTCGGACAGATAGTACGCGAGTGGACGATGTGCCGGGGCGAGCAACTGGGCATCATCGTGAACGGCAAACCGTTCAGGGGGGAAGTCCACTCTCTGCATTACAACATCATGCGCGACATCCGCAATATCTGCGACAACAACCCGGCCATGATAACGGCCCTCTTGCCCTCGTTCGGACACAGCTACGACGAGATTTTTGCACAGGCCAAGAAGGTGTGCTCCTACAACACGAACGGCCGTATCCCGTACAACCTGTGGCAGTTCATGATGTCGAAGGGCTATGTGGGGCAGACCGCAAAAGAGGAGAACGGGGCAGACAACGACGAGGACGAGGACGAGAATCCGCTGGAGTCGCCATGGGCTCCGCTCCTGGCCGTCATGCCGGAACTGCCCCCCATCATCAAGGACTGGGTAAATGCCGCACCCGCCGAGCTCAAGATTCCCTCTATAGCCGTCCTGCTGGAAATGCTGGGAACGCTGACAAGCTACGTGGAGGCCGACTATTTCGACGGATTCCCCCATACGACGGAGTTCATGACGGTCATTTCAGCTCCCCCCGCCGCTGGCAAATCGTTCATAAAGCGTTTTGATTACCTGCATAGCATCATACAGAATCGAGAAAGTCTGATAGAGGCTCGCGAACGCCTCTATGACTCGTTTATGAACACCAAATCGGACAACAAGGACGGCAAGGAAAAGCCGCAGCTGTGCAAGCGTTTTCTGGAACCGAAATTCAGCGAGGTACAGCTGTTCACGCAGGCATTCGAAAACCATGGGCTCCACCTGCACACGTCCTGTAGCGAAATAGACACCTTCGGGCGTAACGTGAAGGGCATTTCCGACCTGTTGCGTATCGCTTGGGACAACGACAAGACCGGTCAGCAGTTCCGCTCGACGAACACCTTCAAGGGGCGTGTCCAACTGTTCTGGAACGTGTTGCTGACCGGAACCCCCGAACGTATAAGAGCCTTTTTCAATAATGTGCAGGACGGTCTGATAACGCGCATCACGATGACTCCCATCTACAACAGCGACTTTGCCCCCTACTACCCATGGCGCAAGATTCCGCAGAAGACGCTGGAACGGCATTTCGCCATCATCAACCGATTCGACGAACAGACCTACATGGATCCGTTGGACGAACCTTCGCTGGCCAACTGCGACAAATACAAGAACCTGCAGGAATTCGACAAGAACGTGCAATGGCGTTACCGGGTGCGGCCGCGCATCAAGCGCGACCTGTCCTATACATGGACTCCCCTGAAAAAGTGGCTGGAAAAGGTGCGCAAAGAGAGTCGCAGAGCAGCAGACGATGCCATGTACGTATTCTCGAAACGTAGTGCCAACAAGGGATTCCGTGCCGCGCTGGTGGCAAACGAGCTGTGGGCTGATCCTCAGGGCGAGGCCGGAAAACGGAAGGTGCTGGACTTCGGTATGTGGTGGACGCAGGTTGAACATTTCGGAACGGACAGGGAGTTCGGCCCGGCCTACAACGAGGCAAAGCGAAAGGCTGCAGAACTGCTGAACAAGCAGAACATCCGATACGGGGTTATGTTTGACCTTTTGCCCAGTCGTTTCAAAAAGGCAGATCTGGAAGAGGCCGTCAAGAAGGCGAACATTTCGAGCGAGATTTACTACATCACTCACATGTGGATCGAGGACGGTCTGATAAGGAAAGTGGCGAAAAACGAATGGGAAAAAGTATAAAATTCAAGTAAATCTATGACAAAGACAATTGAACTGCATCGGCAAACAGCCGACAAGAGCGTAACGACAGGTTACCTGACCATACGCGACACGAATTTCCGATGTCTGACGATGGAACTGTTGCACCCCGATAAATGCCGCAATGCAAACCAGGTGAAGATGGGCGGGGGCGTATCGTTGCCGGAAAACAGGGGGGCGGTCGTTCCGTGCTTTGAGAACGGACGGCCCTACTTCCCGAAACTGAAGAAGAGTTACGGCATAAATCCGCTCTTCGTTCCGGGCAGCACATACGCACGACTGTTGCCGTGCCAGATAATGCTGGGGACATCATGGGTAAGTTCCTACGAACTGAACCCGGACAAGCGACCATACGAGAGTCTGCTGCAATGGTGTGCGGAACAGTTCCGCTGCCGCAACGAGATAGAGCTGTGCATCTACGATGACGAAATCGAATGGAAAGATACCTGTTACGATGACTTTCTGGATGATCAGGAAACCGTGGGCGGCGAGGACGGACTGGTGGATTGGACAGAGGAGGAGGAATTTAATGCATAATGCATAATGCATAATTCATAATGCATAATGATGGCAAAGAACAATCCAATTCCAATTCTGCATCCGGGGTTCGGGGCGTTGAACTTCGAATCCGAGACCGATATGTGGTGTATGTTCTTCTGCGACCTGTGGGGGTACGGCAGGGTGATGGAAACAAAGGCGTGCTATGTGGATGCCGTCAGCATCATCACCCGGTTCACCCCCTTCAAGGAGGGCTACCTGTACGAGCGGTTCCTACGGGCGTACATGGAGTACGGACAGCAGGAGGGCAAGCACCTGGGAGCCTTCGTTACGAGTCCGGACAGGCGGCTGGTGAAAAAGGATTTCCTGCTGATAGCAGCCGCCCTGTCCTACGCCGCGAACAAGGAGTTCAACCGCTACGCCGCCGAGGATGGCTTCTACAGGTTTATACAAGACAACAAATTATAAACATTAAAATTTTAACAAATTAAAAAAACAAGACATTATGAAAGTAAAAGGTACGATTCGGCTTCGCTCCCCGAAACGTGAGGGAGTGAGCAAGGTATCGGGCAAGCCATGGGTTATGCGCGACATGCTGTTTCCATGGGACGAGAGTGCGCTGAACAGCGTGGTACCCCACGACATAAAGGCCACCTGTATGCAGGACCTGAACGAGGATCGGTTGAATGCCGCTGCCACCAACCAGGAACTGGTGGAGGCAGATCTGGCTTTTTCGACCGTGGAGAGTAAGACAAAACCGGGTACATTTTTTACAGACATAAAGATATGGCTACCGAAGGAGTTTCTAAGACAACAAGAGGCGTAAGGAACAACAACCCCGGAAATATCCGGCTGTCCACGCAATTCAAATGGACTGGACAGGTGCAGGGTACGGACAAGGACTTCTGCGTTTTCGACAAGATGGAAAACGGCCTGAGGGCGATGTTCCGGCTGCTGGCAAACTACCACATCCTGTATCAGGTGAATACCATACGCGAAATCTTCCTGCGCTATGCGCCGCCATCGGAGAACCACACGGATGTATATGCCAGATGGATAGCAGACGCCCTCCGCGACCGGGGCTTCCTGAATGTGACGG
Organism: Bacteroidaceae bacterium; assembly: GCA_045617645.1. GTDB lineage: Bacteria > Bacteroidota > Bacteroidia > Bacteroidales > Bacteroidaceae > Physcousia. The sequence continues at coordinate 4,646 of JAZLIY010000014.1, forward strand.
TAAACGGCCGTCTCGACTGGCACAACCGCAAACAGATGATGGCCCTGGGGGAATGTATCTGCCAGTACGAAAGCAGCTACCTGCCTGACCGGCGCGAGCTGAGAAGGGGCTACGAACGTGGCATGGGGCAACTGCTGGTACCATCGGACCGGGTGAAGGATGTGGAATGTTTAACGGATAAATAAGACAAAAATGAGAAAGACAAGGCATAAAACGGTTATATTCACCGGCTTCGGCAACCTTTCGCAATACGAAGAAGTATATCGGAAGCATGATGATGTGGTGGACACCATAAAAGATTGCATCGAAGAAGGGATATGGCTCCTTTCTACGAAAAGAAGGATAGATCAGAAACTGATTTCCGTAAATCGCTACCTCGATAAATATACGGTAATCATAGGCGAGGCAGAAGGAATGAAGTTCTTTGTGAATATTTCAACCATCAGGGAGAAATATGAAACAATAAAGAGAACGAAAAAAAGCAAAGTCCATAAAGGCTGGTGAACTGCCTTCGTAAAAAAAGGAGCTATAACGTAATGGTGTCCTTTCTGTGTTCCCTCTCTTCGTCGTGAGACGCGGAGGGGGATTTTCTTTGAATCTTTGATTCTTTGAATCTTTGATTCTTTGATTGAGCTGCGCTCGCTTACTTGCAACTTTCTTTGTTTTCTTTGTTTATACCTGTGGGCCGAGTTAAACTCCGTGGGATTTTTTGCAAATTTACGCCTTGCACATGGCACATTATGAATAAAAATATTATCTTTGTCCAAGAAAAATAAAAAAACAATATGAAAAAGATAGTATTTGGCATTATTTTGTCCGTTCTTGCTGCCTCGGTCTTCGTGGGCTGTACGCAAGATATTGACGAATCGGCACGATACGTGTTCAAGGAGAAATCGGCGGTGGATTTCATGAGGTCGCACTCCGATACCTACGGTACATTCCTGGACCTGACCTACCAGGTCCCTGTCAGCGACATGAGCAGCACGACCGTGGGGCAGTTGCTCTCGGCACGAGGGAACTACACGGTCTTTGCGCCTTCGAACGAGGCTATCCAGCGCTACCTGGATTCCATGGCCGTAAAGGAGGACTTTTTGACGGCTCCCTCCTTTGATGCCTTCACCGACAGCGTGAAACTGGATTCCGTACGACAGCTCATCGTGAAGAGTTGCATCATAGATGCCGGCGACTACGGACGGACATACGAAATAGGCGATTTCCCCGTGGAGAACGGGGGGGAGTTCGGTATGGCCTGCATGAATGACCGGAAGATGACGGTCCGCTACGAAAACAACGATATCTATTTCAACCGCACCTGTCGGCTGCATCCCGTAAACCAGAATATCCCGGTCAGCAACGGCATCATCCACCAGGTCGAGGATGTCATCTGTCCGTCTGCCACTTCAGCGGGTGACTACATGATGGATATCATCCTCAATCAGAAGGAGGGTTACCTGGTGATGGCCCGTGCCATCCAGGCTTGCGGGCTGATAGACACGCTGAAGCAGGTACGCGACGAGGTTTACGAGAAAATGTATAAGGAAAATGCAATACCCCTCTACAAAAGTACTCAACCGCCCAAGCACAAGCTGATTGGCTTTACGTTCTTCCTGGAACCCGACTCCCTGTGGCAGTCCTACGGCATAGACCCCAAGGCGCCCGACTTGCTGAAGAAACTGGTGCAATGGATCCAGGATGAGCACCAGTACTCCGACGAAGATGTTTTCACTACCGACGAGAACTATACGGATCCCAGGAACCTGCTCTACCAATGGACGACCTACCACATCCTGCCCAGCAGGATACCTGCCAACCTGCTCACCATTCACGAGAACGAGATAGGATACAATCTGAACAAACCCGGCGTGCTGGGAAATCCCGTTACGGACTACCAGGCACCCATGGGACAACGCCGACTGCTGAAAATATTCGAGAGTGCCGAGAGCAACGGTGTCTATCTGAACCGCTTCCCCAAGCTGGACAATAGCCGCAGGGGGACGGGGCACGAGCTGTCCTGCGATGCCGACAAGACGGGGTGCCTGGTGATGAGGGATCATCCGATGGCCATAACCAGCGACATACAGAATGCCAACATCTACCCTCTGGACAAGCCACTTTCCTTTAACGACGAGGTGCGCGACAACCTGCACAAGGAACGCATACGCTTTGACTTCATGACGCTGTTGCCGGAACTGATGACCAACGACGTTCGCAAGAAGCAGCTTATCGGTTCTGTCGCCTATAGCAATGAGCAGTACGCCACCATCCCGCCCTCCAATATCTATGAATATTGCAAAGAACTGACATTAAGCGACGACAGCTACTTCGAATATTGGAACGCATACGGCGTGAAGGCGGCCCATCTGTACTGCGACGAAGTGCTGATCTGGGGAAACGGAGACATCATCTTCCGGTTGCCGGCTGTTCCGCGTAGCGGTATGTACGAAATCCGCTATGGATATCTGGCGAACTACTATAGAGACATTACGCAGATTTACTTCGGAACGAATCCCAAGAAACTGGCCGTGACCGGTATTCCCATGGATATGAGAATCAACGGGGAGACCTATGGCACAGGATGGGAACTGGACACGGAGGACGAGGACTATAACGCCGAGATAGACAAGAGAATGCGCAACAACGGTTTCATGAAGGGGGCAAAGAGCGTAACGGCCAGCGGAGACGTGACCCTGAACAGCCGGACCCGAGTAGAAAACATGCGACGCATCCTGACCCGTCAGTATATGGAGCCCAACAAATCCTATTACCTGCGGATGAAAACCGTATTGAATGATGAAAATAGATGTATTCATCTCGATTATATGGAGCTCTGTCCCAAGGAGGTCTATGACAATCCCGAAAAGCCCGAAGATGTATGGTAACTGAAATATATGGAATCGGACGATATGGTCCGGTTATTCTTGCTGACACCGAATGACAATCCGATAAAGATGAGGTTTACAACAGAGGTGATGACTCCCTATTTCCGTCCGGTGGACTATGGGAACCTTCATATCGCGTTTGTGCCAAGGGTAAACCTGGGTATGTGCGTTTATTGCTTAATGTCTATTCTGATGATTTGACTGCGGCAGCTTCCATCAACGGGCCACTGGATGCCGACATCCATCAGGTAATCTCCAGTGAAGGTTCCTTCTTTCCCCGCAATCGTGTAGGTTGCATCGGCTTTAAGTCCTTGCAGACGT
>JAZLIY010000015.1:0-38445 GCA_045617645.1 Bacteroidaceae bacterium
ACTTGGATTCCCACAGGGAACCCCTGCCGAGAAAAACGGTACGGGAGCAAGAGGCTCGGCCTCTACGCCCATTGCTCTCAGTTCCTCGATTATCTCGCTGAGGTCTTTGTCAATATGAGGATATGTGATGCCCATGGTTTACAAGTCGATATGGATGGTGTCCACGATGGTGGTATCGAAGACCATGCCGCCGCCCGAATCGGGGGTGTCGGTCGTAAAGACGAGGGAGTCGCAGGTTACGGGCTCGCCCCACCGGGCAGGGGTGATGGTGATGTCCAGGGTATCGTATTCCGTGCTGTCGGCCAGGGCGCGGCTATCGCGCTCCAGCGATCCGAAGTCTATCTTCTGGCAGCAGGGGAAAAGGATGCACAAAAGAAAACACAGGGATATGCTTCGCAGCAAGCCCTGTGACATTTCCATAATTATGTATATGAAAAAAAAGACATTCCTTTTAAAACACAGGGATATGCTTCCCAGCAAGCCCTGTGCAAAACAAATAAAATCAATATGACGAAATTTGTTTATCTTATTGAAACACAGCAAATTACCCCCCCCCTATTCTGTGGGGTGCAGTTTGCTTGCCATGGATATATAGTGTGTTCATATTCTGAATATTTCTGCGAAAGTACCGAATAGTTGCCAACGTAGGGTTTTTACTATGTTATTTGCTTATATTATTTAATTTTAATGAATTTTTGAATAATTTCAAATCAAAGAACATCTGCCGGGTAGAATCCAATGCGTCAAGCATTGTGAAGTACTCAAAAGCCTTATGTATTTCAGTTCTGATAGTTCCATTAGTGTTACAACGGAAATGTTGCGATAGCTTTGATGGCCTCGTAATTACGAATCATGCGCTCGCAGACTTCCTTGCTGAGTGGCTTAGGATTGGCTATCAGCTGCTCAAAACGCCGTGCATCTGCACCGTAGAGCGTAGGGGTTTCTTTTATTGGTCTTGCCATAATTCTATTCGTTTTAGAAACTTTACGACTGCAAAGATACGATTAAGCGAGGAGAATAACAAATTATTTTGATTATTTCCGAGCGGAAGTATCTTCGACCAACAGGTCAAAGTATTCAACTTTCTCAAGTTATAAAACCCTGAAAGGGGGACATATAATAGCGCAGGGCGTGAGCCCTGTGAGAAAGATCGTTTCTCTCCCTCAGAGCCCCGTAGGTGGCGGCATATTTTCATATCCCCATGCTATATGGAATTCTGTCGTCCCTACAGGACTTTTGGGGTTTATAACCTATTGATAAATAGGGCTCACGCCCTATCCTGTGTTATGTCGCCCTTTCGGGGTTTCAACTTGCGAAAGTTGAGTATTTAATGTTTAATTAATTAGAAATTATAGTGCAACTCCCTCAGAAGGAGCACGCATGATAAAGTGAGTCTTACCTTCGAGATTTGTAACAATAAAATCTGTAAGCTTGATAATGTCCATACCGATGAGTATGTCATCTTCAATGTCACTACAGTAAGCTTCTACATCACAAACAAGAAAACCATTGGGAAGGACAACATGAATGCGGTACGTGTCAACATTGTTCTCTCCACCGATTCCCGTCAAAACGCCTTTGCTATAGGGTTTCAATCCAAGTGTCTTTACCAATTTATCAGAAACAACAGTCATCTCTGCACCGGTATCCCAAAGAGCTTTCTCTGAGTAAAAACGTGGAGTTTCTTGGGTTAGCTTTTCGAGTTCATCACCCGCGAACACAACCACATTAGTTGTGATATTGCTTACGTTACCTTCAATTTGTTTATCGATATAGTTCATAGCAATCCTTCAGGCATTTTTACGATTCTCGTATTGAGACGTGGTGCTGTGTTAGAACCAGGTTTTACCTTGAAATAAGATGCAGACGAACTACGTTCAGACACTTTGCCTGAAGTTGTCTTAACTCTTTTGTAACCGATAATTCCAAGTTTTTCCAGATTCTCCATATGCAAACAATTCTTGATTTTCTGCAAAAGTACGAATTTTATTTCATACCACAAAATGAAAGGTGGAAAAAGAGATAGAATGTTACGATGGGGGAGCCAGACCTGAGCAGCGCGAAGGGCACGGCTCCAAAATTTTTTTTTTTTTTTTTCTGTGCTGGCAATCCAACTCGCGCCCCTTGGCGCGTTTTCTGCCCTTATTTCGGGCCTGCTCCCTTTGAAATTCTGTTTATTCATCTATAATTTTTTGTCGAGCCAATCGGTCAAACACGTGCATTGGACGAATGGAGATAGTATGGGACGGTAAATTTGCAGAGTAAATGGTAAAATTTTTAGGTTGATAGTGCGAGATTTATGCCCGTATGTTGTGATAATATAAAAAAATGCAGTACTTTTGTATGAAGTTTTGATTTTTTCCCTTTTATGCCAAAGTGGTGTTGCTATATTGCGTCTTTTGCCTTGCTGCTTGCAATGGATTCTTGTAAGCCTCACAAGGAGAATCGTGCAGACGAGTTGGATATCGACACCATCTGGGCAGAACCCGTTATGGAAGATACGCTGAGCCTGATGGAGAAAGAAATCGAGGTGGCAGAAGAATCTGCCCGTTTCGACCGGAATTTCGATGATTTCATCTACGTCTTCATGCGAAGCAGGAACTTGCAGCGGCAACGTGTGGAAAACCCACTTCTGTATGTGGACGCCAACGGCGATACGTTGCAGTTGCATGACGGCAACAACTGGAAAGACGAATTTGCCTTTCTCGACAATGAATATTATACGGTGCTTTACGGTCGGTACGATCAGATAGAGAGCGTCAAGGAGATGAATGCCGACAGCGTCCAGGTCGAGCGGGTGGATCTGGACAACCAGACGATAAAGGTGTATTCCTTCGTTCGCAATGAGGGGTGCTGGAAACTGACGATGATGGAGGATGTCGCTTTCCTGGAAACGGGTATGTCCGACTTCCTGCATTTCTATTCCAGTTTCAGTTCCGATTCCATCACCCAGCAGGAAAGCATTGCACGTACGTTGCGTATCTCCATCCTGGATCCCGAAGACGACTCGGTGATGGACGGAACCATAGACGCCAGCCAATGGCATTCGTTTTGTTCAGACGTGCCAGGTGGCGTGATTTCCAATATCCGCTACGGACAACCGTACAACGATCCCAATCAGATGATCTTGCAGAAACGTGGCATTTCCCACGAGATGCAGGAGGTCTTCGTCTTTGGCAAGCAGAACGGCTGTTGGAAACTGACGGCTTACGAGAATTAACGACCCTACTTGGATATGATTATTCAGAACGATTTTTCCCTTCTTGGACACAATACATTTGGCATAGATGCCAGCACCCGTCGTTTTGTGGAGTATGATTCAGCCGACGAATTGATGGATTTCCTGACCAACAACAGACAATCCCTCGACGCCCATCCGCTCATGCATATCGGTTCCGGCAGTAATCTGCTTTTCCTTTCCGACTTTCGGGGATACATCCTGCACTCTCGCATTTCGGGCATCCAAGCGTTGTCCGTAGGGCAGGACGAGGTTCACGTCAGGGTCGGAGCCGGAGTTCTGTGGGACGATTTCGTTGCCTGTTCCGTAGCGCAGGGTTGGTATGGATTGGAGAACCTGTCCCTGATTCCCGGCGAGGTGGGTGCGGCAGCCGTGCAGAACATCGGAGCTTACGGATTGGAGGTAAAGGATTTTATCGAACAGGTGGAGTGCGTTTCTTTGCCGACGGCACAGGTTGCCACGTTCCGTTCCGACGAATGCCGGTACGCTTATCGCCAGAGTATCTTCAAGAACGAACTCCGTGGAAAGTATGCCGTGACGTATGTTACCTTTCGCCTGATGCGTAAATTCGAACCCAGGATAGAGTATGGTGGTATCCGTTCGGCAATGGAGGCGCGTGGTTGCCGTATCGAAGACCTGACGCCACAGGCGTTGCGCGAAATCATTATCGACATACGCCGGAGTAAGCTGCCCGATCCGAATGTACTGGGCAATGCAGGCAGTTTCTTTATGAACCCCGTCGTACCACGCAGCGAGTATGAGCGTCTTGCCGCCATCTATCCCGAAATGCCACATTACCATGTCGATGAATCCCACGAGAAGATTCCTGCCGGATGGCTGATAGAGAAGTCGGGGTGGAAAGGTCGCTCTTTGGGACGTGCAGCCGTTCACGACCGCCAGGCATTGATACTGGTCAATCTGGGCGGAGCCACCGGAGCCGAAATACTTGGGTTGTGCAACCGGGTGTGTGCAGACGTCCTTGCTCAGTTCGGGGTAGCCTTGCATCCCGAAGTGAATATGATAGGAGAGGCAAAAGAATAGACAGAACAATATTAAATATAATTATGAAAGTTAGATTTTTATTCGTTGGAATTACGATGGCACTAATGAATGTCGCCTGTACGAATCAGAATGCAGGCATGGGTATCCGGTTGGAAAACATGAACGACAGTATGGCTCCAGGTACCGATTTCTATCAGTACGCATGTGGCGGATGGATGAAGAACAACCCCCTGTTTATCCCCAAGAATCAACGAGTTAATATCTGGTAATCTTTCTTCCCTATGAATCTGTTTCATCTACTCAAGAAAATATCACCGTATGTACGGCCATACCGCAAGTTGGTGATCCTTACGCTGATACTGACCCTTATCGGTTCTCTTATCGCCCAGGTCAATGCCATCGTGCTCGACCGTACGGTGGATGCCATAAATGCGCTGGTGGGAATCGACGACTTCGACTGGAGCCGTGCAGCTCGTATCCTCACGACCATCAGCATCATCCTGCTCAGCAAGGAAGTCCTGTCGGCCGGCATTACCTATGCCCAGCAGTATTTCGGCGAGCGGATGCGCATCTTTGTTTCCAAGGACCTGGCACAGGCGGTCGTGGACCGTATCCTGACCTACCGTATGGCGTTCTTTTCCCAGAACGACAACGAGACGGGTAAGTTGCAGACACGTATCGACCAGGGTGTCAGCAGCCTCTCCTCCACGGTCCAGAACTTCTTCATCGACCTGTTGCCCCTGTTCACCAGTGCCGTGCTTGCTCTCATCCTCATGTTCACGGCCAATTTCTGGGTTGGACTCACGGCTCTTTTCATCGTACCTATCTATATTTATATCACGGTACGCCAGGCAAAGCGCCTGCAGGGATGGAGACGCAACATGCGCAGCTTCCGCGAGATGAAGAGCCAGGGCATCATGAGCATCATCGAGAGCATCAATGTCATAAAGTCCTTCAACCGCGAGCAGATAGAGAGCGGAAAGCAATGGGAGCTGCAGACGAAGTTCACGGACAACCAGATGCTTGTTCGCAAGACCTCGTTCTATTTCGACGGATTGAAAAGCTTCGTGCGTCAGATAGGCGTTGTACTCATCATCATCCTGACGGCTTATCTCGTTCTCAGCGGTTATCCCGGTATGACCATCGGTAAGATTATGTACCATGTCATGCTCTTCTCCAATGTCACGGCACCCATCACGCAGCTGCAGCGCATCTTCGACCAGCTGAACGATGCCCTGATCTATGCCGAGGGGTTCTTCGATATCCTGGAGGCTGATCCCGAGATAGAAGCCAGCGGTACCTACAAGCCGGAAAAGGTCTGCGGCAACTTCGAGATACGGGACGTTGACTTCACCTATCCCAACGGCACCAAGGCGCTCCACAACATCAACATGAAGATCGAGAGCAACCGGATAACGGCCTTCGTGGGATTGTCCGGAGCCGGTAAATCCACCATTGTCAACCTGCTGGATAAATTCTACGAACCCGACTGCGGTTCCATTACCCTCGATGGTGTGCCCCTGAAGGACTACGATACTCATTTCCTGCGCGATAACATCGGCCTTGTCCTGCAGAAGAATCATATCTTCGACGGCACGATACGCGAGAACATCGCCTACGGAAAGCCCGATGCCACCTTCGAGGAGATACAGGACGCTGCCCGCAAGGCGTATATCTATGATCAGATCATGAAGTTACCCAAGGGCTTCGATACCAAGGCTACGGCCCTTTCCGGCGGACAACAGCAACGCATAGCCATTGCCCGTATGTTCCTGAAGAATCCGCCCATCATCTTCCTCGACGAGCCCACCGCCTCTCTCGATGCCATCGCCACAGAGCAGATAAAGGCCTCCATCGATGCGATAAAGAAAGACCGTACCGTTGTCATCATCTCGCATTCCATTTCGCAGATCATCGATTCGGACGTTATCTACGCCCTGCGTGACGGTAGGGTAGAGCAGTCGGGTAATCCCGATTCGCTGTACAAGGAGGGCGGCATCTACAAGGAGATTGTCGATGCCTCGGCCCGAAGCCTCAACATAGACAAGTTGGCACATACCGTAACACTCTGATGGATTGAATCCTCCTCCCTTTCTTATTCTTCGGGGTAGGCTCCGTATACGTTCTTGTAGGCGTACAGGTAATAGTCCTCGGGGAGCGCGTCCGGGAACTGCTGGCCGAAGAGGAACTGGGTTGTCTCGCGGTTCATCTGTACGGCACGCTTCAGGGTGCTCAGGTAGTTCTGTATCCTGCCCGACTTGTAGTAGCTGTAGGCGAGGTAGGGGATGGCCGTGCTGACGATGTCCTCGTCCGATGCGTTTACGACGTCCTGTAGGATGGTGGCTGCCTCTTCGAACCTGGCGCATTCCTCGTAGGCGATTCCTATCATCGCCTTCGTGTTGGCTGGGTCCTTGCTCTCGCGCATTGCCTGTGCGAAGGCCTCTTCGGCTTCCTTGCCCTTGCCGTTCTCCAGGCATACCTGCCCCCTGAGCAGGTAGTATTCGAAGCCGGCGTCGTCGATGCACATGGCGTTGGCCTTGTCCAATGCCTCCATTGCCAGGTCGTAGTGCTTCAGCTTGCTTTCCACATACATCTGCTGTAGGTAGATGTGGAACTGTTCCTGGGAGTACCCTTCGCCCGCCTCGTTGGCTTTCCTGAGCGAGTCGGAGGCTTCCTGGTACCGTTCCATGGCCGACAGGCAGACGGAATCCAGGAAATAGATGACGTCGTCCTTGGGGTTCTCTGCCAGGTATTCACGGTACAGCTCGTGTGCCCTTTCGGGGACGTTGAGGTGGAAGAAGCAGTTCGCCTTGGTTATCTTTGCCCTTTGGTTTTCGGGGTCGATGGCAAACACGTATTCCACGGAATCCATTGCCTCGTTGAACTGTTCGGCAGTCAGCTGGGATTCCGCCAGCAGGTTCCATGCATACACGTTGTAGGGCGAGTCGTCGATGATGTCCTGCAGGATGGGAATGGCACTTTCGTATTCGCCCATATTGGCAAATATGTCGGCCTTTAACTCCTTGAGCTTCTGGAAATCGGGGTAATCCTGTTCGAGTATTGATGCAAATACCCTGGCTTCCTCCCACAGCGAGTAATCCAGGAATATGCAGGCGCAGTCGTACAGGAAGTAATCCCTCTCGTCGGTGATGTCCTCGCTGATTTCGCGCAGGTAGCTTACGGCCTTCTCCGCCTCTTGTTCGCGTATCATCAGTTCGGCGTTCAGGAACTGCACTTCGCGGTCCTGCTGGTCGATGATGGCGTCGCAGATGCGATGTGCCTCCTCCAGGTTGTTCTGGAACATTTCCTGCCTGGAGAGGAACACCTGTGGGTCGATGCTGTCGGGGTGCAGGCTTACGGCCAGTTCGATGGCCCTGTCGGCCTCCTCCCTGCGTCCGTGTACCATATAGTATTCGGCAATATCCGTCAGGTCGTCGGCATCCATGTACACGGAACCCGTTTCCTGCATTCCTTCTTCGTATTGGCGCAACGCCCGCTTGAATTCGGGTTGCTCGAAATATTGCTTGTCGTCCTCGAACATATTCTCTGCTTGCTTATTATTTTGTCTTTGACCAGGTGTCCTTCAGTCCGACTGTCTTGTTGAAGATCAGATGGTCGGGGGTGCTGTCGGTGTCCACGTTGAAATAGCCGATTCGCTGGAACTGCAGATAGGCGAGGGGCTTCATGGTGCTGAGGTATTCCTCGACGTAGCAGTTCTTGAGGACATGGAGGCTGTCGGGGTTTATCATCTGCTTCATGGCCGTTACGGCATCGCAATCCTGCGCCTCGCGTATGGCGGCCATTTCGTCGCGTGGGTTCTCGACCTTCCACAGGCGGTCGTACAGACGTACCTCGGCCTTCAGCGCGTGCTGGCAGCTGACCCAGTGCAGGGTCTTCCCCTTAATCTTGCGGTCGGCCCCCGGCATTCCGCTTCGGCTCTCGGGGTCGTAGGTGCAGTAGATTTCCTCTATCTCGCCCTGCTCGTTCTTCTTGCAACCGGTGCATTCCACGATGTAGGCGTTCTTCAGTCGTACTTCCTTGCCCGGTGCCATGCGCATGAACTTCTTCTCAGCCTCTTCCATGAAGTCGTCGCGCTCGATCCATATCTCGCGTGTGAAGGCTATGGTGTGGGTGCCGTCGGCTTCGTTCTCGGGGTTGTTGATGGCCGTCAGCATTTCCGTCTTGTCCTCGGGGTAGTTGGTGATGATGACCTTCACGGGATCCAGGACGGCGCTTACGCGGATGGCGCGGCTGTTCAGGTCTTCGCGAACGGCACTCTCCATCAGGGCTATCTCGTTCAGCGCATCGTAGGTGGTATAGCCGATCTTGTCGATGAACTTCACGATGCTCTCGGGGCTGTAGCCACGGCGTCTGTAGCCGCAGATGGTGGGCATACGGGGGTCGTCCCAGCCACTTACCAAGCCCTCCTTGACGAGTGCCAGCAGGTTGCGCTTGCTCATAAGCGTGTAGCTGAGGTTCAGCTTGTTGAACTCCGTCTGGCGGGGACGGTTGTCCTCGATGTCCTCCGTCTCTCCCTTGTATTCCTTTATCCAGTTCACGAACAGGTCGTAGAGGGGACGGTGTTCCACGAACTCCAGCGTACAGAGGCTGTGGGTGACACCCTCCAGGTAGTCGCTCTGCCCGTGCGTGAAGTCGTACATGGGGTAGGCGTTCCATTTGTTGCCCGTGCGGATATGGGGTATGTTCATTACGCGGTACATCAGCGGGTCGCGGAACAGCATGTTGGGGTGAGCCATGTCTATCTTGGCGCGCAGTACGAGGGTGCCGGGCACGGCCTCTCCGCTGTTCATGAATTCGAACAGGCGCAGGTTCTCCTCGATAGGGCGGTCGCGGAAGGGGCTGTTGGTACCGGGCTTGGTGGTGGTTCCCTTCTGCTGGGCGATGACTTCGGCACTCTGCTCGTCGATGTAGGCGCGTCCCTGCTTGATGAGCCATACGGCAAAGTCCCAGAGTTCCTGGAAATAGTCGCTGGCATAATAGACGTTGTCCCATTGGAAACCCAGCCATTTGATGTCCTGCTCGATGCTCTCGATGTATTCCGTGTCCTCCTTGGTGGGGTTGGTGTCATCGAAGCGCAGGTTGCAGGTGCCGCCGTATTTCTTGGCTATGCCGAAGTCCAGGGCGATGGCCTTGGCGTGGCCGATGTGCAGATAGCCGTTGGGCTCTGGTGGGAAACGGGTTTGTACTCTGTGGGCGTTCTTACCTTCCGACAGGTCTTTCTCGACCTTCTGCTCTATGAAGTTCAGGCTTTTCTTCTCTGATACTTCGGTGTTCTCGTTCGTTGTCATTTATGTTGTGTGTTTTCGTCGTTTGTTCCCTATGTTTCAATTCTCTTTGTTCTCTGCTTGTCCCGTGGCCGGCTTGTCGGATGCGTTCTTCTTGTGGTGGTATTTCCTTCTCCGCTTGTGCTTGTTGGCGGATTTGCCTGCCTCTTCCGGCTTCTGGGGTGCAACGGCTGCTTCGCCTTGGGCCATTTCGGCTTTCTCTACGTTCTCCGGCTTTCCGTTCTTTCCCGTCCGTTGCTGATGGCCTTTTCCCCGGCCACCGTTCCTGGAGCCGGATTTTCCCCGTCCGGACGGTTTCCCCTGTTTCTTGTTACCCGATGAATAGGCAGGTGCCTCGCCCAATTCCTGGGGTACGGGCATCTTCTCGACCTCCTTTTTCAGGAACCTCTCAATCTTGCGGAATCCTAACTGGTCTTTCTCGCTTACCAGGGTGATGGCCTTGCCTCCCTTTCCTGCACGCGCCGTGCGCCCGATCCGGTGCACGTAATCCTCTTCATCGTGCGGAACGTCGAAATTTATGACCATCTGTATGTCGTCGATGTCGATGCCTCGTGCCACGATGTCCGTGGCCACTAGTATGTCCACTATTCCGCTGCGGAACTTGTACATCGCCTCGTCGCGCTCGCTCTGCTCCAGGTCGCTGTGCATTGCCTGTGCATTGTATCCGGCACGTTTCAGGCTTATGGCCAGATCTTTCGTCTTGACCTTGGAACTGGTGAAGATGATGACGCGTTCCGGCTTGTTTTCGCTGAACAGATGCTTTATGATGCCCATTTTCTGTGCCTCGTGGCAGATGCATGCCGTTTGCTGGATCTTGTCGGCCGGCCTGCTTACCGCCAGCTTCACTTCAACAGGATTTCTCAGGATGGTGCGTGCCAGTTCCTGGATCTTCCCGGGCATCGTGGCGCTGAACATAATGGTTTGTCTCTCCTTGGGCAGGTACTTCTCTATCTGCATAATGTCCTCGCTGAAGCCCATGTCCAGCATCCTGTCTGCCTCGTCCAGTACGAAGAAGGACACTTCGCTCAGATCGATGTTCCCCAGGCTAAGGTGGCTGATGAGCCGGCCGGGGGTGGCTATGACAACGTCGGCACCCCTCTGCATGCCTTTCAGCTCCTGCTCGTAGCGTACGCCGTCGTTTCCGCCGTACACGGCCACGCTGCTTATGTCGTCCAGGTAATAGGAAAAGCCCTGCATCGCCTGGTCAATCTGCTGTGCCAGTTCGCGCGTGGGCGACATGATGACACAGTTTATCTTGTTCTTCTTATAGCCTCCGTCCTGTAGTTTACTCAGAATGGGCAATAGATAGGCCGCCGTCTTGCCGGTGCCTGTCTGGGCGACTCCTATCAGGTCCCTGCCCTCCAGGATAGGCGGAATGGAATGTTCCTGAATAGGTGTCGTATCCGTAAAATTCATATCGTCGAGTGCATCAAGCACTAAGTCGTTCAAATCTAAATCGTAGAAATCCATCTATTGAAATCTTGTGTATTTGTAATGGGTTATCTGGGTGCTTTCTTGCACAGGTACCAAGCCACGAAGGCAAACAGGATGTTGGGTATCCATGCCGCTATGGCAGGGTGAAGGCCCGCGTTGATGCTGAACGTGGCGGAAATACTTTGCAGCAGGATGTAGGTGGCACTGAGCGCCAATCCGGTGCCCAGGGCAATGCCCATTCCTCCCTTTCGCTTCTTGCAGGATAGTGCCATGCCGATGGTGGCCAGGATGAAGGCTGCAAAGGGTGAGGCGAAGCGCTTGTAGTACTCCACCTCGAAGACCTTCAGGTTGGCGCTGCCCCTGATCTTCTGCTTGTCGATGTATTCCTTCAGTTCGCGGTTGGTCATTGTCTCCTGCTGGTTGCGCGTGAACAGGAAGTCCTGGGGTTCCATCATGATGACAGAATCGACGGTGGCTTCGTGTGTTATCTCCTCCTTCATTCCCTTCAGGTTGCGTATCGTGACGTTGGTCAGGTGCCACTGGTAGCGTACGTCGCTCAGCGTGTCGTACTGGGCGCGGTTGGCCGTCAGGTGCGAGACGAGTTTCTTCTTCTCGAACTTGTCCAGGGCGAAATGGTGCCCCTGCTTGTTGATGCCGTCGAAATGCTCCATAAAGGCTATGACACCCGTATCCACCTGCAATTGCACGTTGTCGGCATACGTTGGATTCCTCTTGCTGGCCGAGCGCTTATACATGTTCTCGAAGTTCAGTCGCTTGGTGCTGCCCCTGGGTATGACCTCGGCTCCCAGGTAGAACGACAGGGCGGCTATGAGGGCGGCGCTTATCAGATAGGGCCTCATCAACCGGCCGAAGCTCATGCCCGTACTCTGCATGGCTATGATCTCGCTGTTGTCCGCAAGTTTCGTGGTAAAGAAGATGACGCTGATGAAGACGAACAGCGCGCTGAACAAGTTGCTGTAATAGGGTACGAAGTTGGCATAATACTGGAAGATGATGGCCGACCAGGGGGCGTGGTTCGTGGTGAACTTGTCCACGTTCTCGTTGAAGTCGAAAACCACGGCCACGCAAATAATCATCAGCAAGGCAAAGAAGTAGGTGCCCAGGAACTTTCCTATCAAGTAGGTGTCTATCCTTTTTAGAAATGGTATTTTCAACTTCATCGTCTCTTCTCTATAATCTCTGGCTTAAACGGGGAACCATCAGGGCTTTCCATGTGCTGTAATCTCCGGCCAGGATGTGCTTGCGCGCCTCCTTTACCAGCCACAGGTAGAACGCCAGGTTGTGGATGCTGCCTATTTCCAGCGCCAGCAATTCCTGTGCCTTGTACAGGTGGTGCAGATAGGCCTTGCTGTAGTACGTGTCCACGGTGGCCGTTCCGTTCGGGTCGATGGGGGAGAAGTCGTCTTCCCATTTCTTGTTGCGCATGTTCAGCGTGCCTTCGCTGGTGAAGAGCATGGCGTTGCGCCCGTTACGCGTGGGCATTACGCAGTCGAACATGTCCACACCGCGCTCTATGGCCTCCAGTATGTTCTCGGGCGTGCCGACACCCATCAGGTAGCGTGGCTTGTCGGCAGGCAGGATCTCGTTGACCGTCTCTATCATTTCATACATCACTTCCGACGGTTCGCCCACGGCCAAGCCGCCGATGGCGTTTCCGTCGGCTTCCATGCTGGTGATGTATTCGGCACTTTGTCGGCGCAGATCCTTATAGGTGCATCCCTGTACGATGGGGAACAGGCTCTGGCTGTATCCGTAGAGTGGTTCCGTCTCCCGGAATCTCTGTACGCACCGGCTCAGCCAGCGATGCGTCAGTTCCATGCTCTTCTTGGCGTATGTGTAGTCGCTCGTGCCCGGAGTACATTCATCCAGGGCCATGATGATGTCGGCACCGATACTGCGTTCGATGTCCATCACCCCCTCGGGCGTAAAGATGTGCCGGGAACCGTCGATGTGGCTTTGGAACGTGCATCCCTCCTCGGTCAGTTTCCTGATGCCGGACAAGGAAAAGACCTGGAAACCGCCGCTGTCCGTCAGTATGGGGCCGTCCCATCCGTTGAACTTGTGCAACCCTCCCGCCTTTTCCAGTATCGAAGTGCCCGGACGAAGGTACAGATGGTAGGTGTTGCCCAGGATGATCTGTGCACCCACTTCCGCGTGCAGATCCCTGACGGTCAATCCTTTGACGCTGCCAACCGTTCCCACGGGCATGAAGATGGGTGTCTCTATCTGCCCGTGATCCGTGGTGATAAGGCCTGCCCGGGCGTTTGTCTTCTGGTCGGTATGGAGTAATTCAAACGTCATTCGTTCTCTTTCTTTTCTTCAAAGGAGAAGGTGATGCAATCCTTTACTTTCTCGTCGAGCAAGGCAAAGTTCCATACGTCCAGAACGGTTTCCACATAGTGGAAAGTCAACCCCTTGACGTAGATTTCCGGGATTTCCTCGATGTCCTTGGTGTTGTCCTTGCACAGCATGATGTCGGTGATGCCGGCGCGTTTTGCTGCCAGGATCTTTTCCTTTATGCCACCCACGGGCAGCACTTTTCCACGGAGCGTTATCTCGCCCGTCATGGCCAGGTTCTTCCTGACTTTCCTTTGCGTAAGAGCCGATGCGATACTGGTGGCCATGGTGACACCCGCACTGGGGCCATCCTTGGGCACGGCACCTTCCGGAACGTGAATGTGTATGTTGTAGTTCTCGAAAATCCGCGTGTCGATTTCCAGCGCCTCTGCATGAGCCTTGATGTATTCCAGCGCCAGCATGGCACTCTCCTTCATCACGTCGCCCAGGTTACCCGTCAAGGTCAGCTTTCCGCCCTTGCCTTTGCTGAGGCTCGTTTCGATGAACAGGATTTCGCCTCCGACGCTTGTCCATGCCAAGCCGGTTACGACGCCCGCAAAGTCGTTGCCCTGGTATTTGTCCCGGTTGAAAAGGGGCTTGCCCAGCGCCTTCTTCACATCTTCCGGCGTCAACGTCTGCGACAGGATGGCTTCGTCCTTGGCCAATGCCAGTGCCTGCTTGCGGAAGATCTTGTTGATCTGCTTCTCCAAGCCACGGACACCACTCTCGCGGGTGTAGTGCTCGATGAGGAACTCGATGGCCGCCTTGTTCAGCTTCAGCTCCTTCTGATTCGTCATTCCGTTGTTCTCTTTCTCCTTCGGAACCAGGTGGCGCTTGGCAATCTCTATCTTTTCCTCCGTCAGGTAACCGCCGACCTCGATCAGTTCCATGCGGTCGAGCAGGGGACGTGGTATGGTGTTGATGTCGTTGGCCGTGGCAATGAACATCACACGGCTCAGGTCGTAGTCGATGTCCAGATAGTTATCGTGGAACGTCTTGTTCTGCTCGGGATCCAATACTTCCAGCAAGGCCGACGAGGGGTCGCCGTTGTGGGTTGCCTGTGTTATCTTGTCTATCTCGTCCAGGATGAAGACGGGGTTGCTGCTGCCCGCCCGGATGATGTTCTTGATGATGCGTCCCGGCATGGCACCGATGTATGTCCTGCGGTGACCGCGAATCTCGCTCTCGTCGTGCAAGCCGCCCAGGCTTACCCGAACGTATTTGCGCTTGAGTGCCGCTGCTATGCTCTTGCCCAAACTGGTCTTGCCCACACCTGGAGGGCCGTAGAGACAGATGATGGGGCTTTTCTGGTCGCCCCTGAGCTTCAGTACGGCCAGGTGCTCCAGAATTCTCTCCTTCACCTTCTCCATGCCATAGTGGTCGCGGTTCAGTACCTTTTCTGCGTTGGTCAGGTTCATGTTGTCCTTCGTGCAGAAGTCCCAGGGCAGTTGCAGGATGGTTTGCAGGTAGTTCAGCTGGACATTGTAGTCGGGGCTTTGGGGATTGATGCGTTCCAGGCGACCCAGTTCCTTGATGAAGATTTCATCGACCTGTTTCGACCATTCCTTATCCTTGCCGGCGTCCCTCATGACCGTCAGGTCGTTGAACTTGTTGGAACTCTCGTCGTTGTGTCCCAGCTCTGCTTGCAGGTTCTTGATTTCCTGGTTCAGGAAATATTCCTTCTGCTGCTGGTCGATGTCTGCATGTGTCTTCTGCTCGATGTTCCTCTTCAGCTGTGCCAGTTTCAGCAACGCATTCAGCAGTCGCAACAGTTCGGCCGCACGCAATTCGTCGCTTTCGGCCTTCAGCAAATCATGTTTTGTGGAAACTTCCACTGGTAAACTGTTGCACAGGATGTTGACGAAGAACGGGGAATTGGCCAGCTTCTTCAGGAACTTCATTGTTTCCTCGTTGGGCGAATCCGTTATGTTCGCCAAGTCGGTGGTGCGCTGGCGAATGATCTCCAGCATGGTTTCGTATTCCAGTTTTTCCTTTTTGCCAATCGGAAATTCCAGAACGGCCTTCACATAGGCTTGGGGATGGTCGTACAATGTTTCCGGAACCATGGATTCCAGGTGAACCCTGTTCATGCCCTGTAGGAGCACATTGTACGTGCCGTCGGGCATACGCATCTGATGGATGACCTTGGCTGTTATGCCAAAGGGGTATAAATCGTCCTGTCCGGGAAACTCCGTGCTCGGATCTTTTTGTGCGAATACGGCTATCAGGTTGTCGTGCTTTTCGGCTTCCCGTATGACTTTTAACGATGTCTTCCTGCCTACGATAACCGGATTGATGGTTGCAGGGAAGAACAGATTATCGCGCATGGCCAGGACTCCCATGAGTCCTTCGTTTTCTGCCCTCATTTGTTCTCCGTTGCCATCGATCTGCGTGACAAATGAAACGGATGTCTTTGTATTGTTGTTGTCAAACATAAAATGTAGTGTGATTTCTTCTTAATTCTAAAACGGGCGCAAAGATAGTCAAATTAAAGCAAAATTCATAATTCATAATGTATAAATTGTGATAAATAGGCATATTTTCGAACGCGGGGGTTTGTCGGCAAAACGATAGATTGTGCATTAAATACGAAATTTCCCGTTGTATTGTGTGTGCTTGTCTTGACGAAAAGAGAAAATTATGCTTCATGCATTATGAATTATGCATTAAATATCGTACCTTTGCTCTGGGTTATTCTATTTACATGAGTCAGGCGTATTTCAGATTCCGGCAATTCTGTGTCTGGCACGATCGTTGTGCCATGAAGGTGGGTACCGATGGTGTCTTGCTTGGAGCATGGACGGATATGACAGGATGTCGCAGAATTCTTGACATAGGGTCGGGGAGTGGACTTATTGCCCTAATGGCTGCGCAAAAAGTTCCTACGGCACAAGTCACCGGCATAGAGATAGATGAAGAAGCCGTAAGACAATCTATACAAAACGTGGAAAAAAGTCCTTTTTCATCACGAATAAAGGTTCTTCATCAGGATGTTAACACCTATCTTCCAGAGTGCTCGTTTGATTGTATCGTTTGCAATCCTCCCTTCTATACGGAATCCGTCTTACCGCCCGATGCATCACGTCTGTTGGCGCGAAATACGGCATCCCTCAGTTTTGGAAACTTGATACAATGCGTTAAAAAAATATTGACATCAGACGGAACTTTCTCTGTTGTTCTCCCTTACGCTTCTGCATCGGATTTCATAGGTTTGTGCTTGTTGTCGGAACTGTTCCTTATCCGCCGTTGCGATGTTTCTACGGTCGATGGCAAAGCACCCAAGCGCACCCTTCTCTCCTTTTCCGGCGATTCCTCCCGTTCCGCCGAAAGAGAAACTCTGGTATTGCATACACGCGATAATCAGCGCACCGATGCCTATCAGCAGTTGACAAAGGATTTCTATCTGCCTTGACGGCATTGATCGCAAACACCCTTGATCACGTATTCCGCCTCTTCCATCTGGAACCCCTCGGGAATAGGCACTTCCGGAATCGTTGTCGAGTCGAAGCAATAGGTGCGTCCGCACTTCACGCAGGTAAAGTGTACGTGACCCCTGTGCTGTTCATTGGCACATCGGCACAGGCAGTATTTGCATTGTCCCGATCCATCATTTGTTTCGTGCAGTAGGTGTTGTTCCGAGAACAGTCGCAGGGTGCGGAAGATACTGCTCTTGTCCATTTCCGGCAGCCAATCCTCCACGTTTTTCAGGGTAAACGTGCTTCTGGTCGCTGCCACACGACTCCACACCAGTATGCGTACCGCAGTAGGTTTTATACCATGCTCCTGTAGGAATTTTTCCGCTTCTTCGTGTTTCATATTTGCAAAGATACGAATAAGTGAGCGAAAAATCAAACTTGTTTGAATTTTTCCGAGCGAGAGTATCTTCGACCGAAATTTGCAACTCGGTTGCAATGGCTTTTGTGTACTTTTGCATAAAAATCAGGACAGAGAATCATTTTTTTCGTTATGACAGAGGAAATTTTCAACATATTGAAGGAGGTCTTTCAACTGGTGAATGAAATGTCTCCCTATTTACTGCTTGGCTTTTTGTTGGCAGGCTTGATGCATGCCTTCATTCCTGGACAGTTATATGGCCGCTACCTGGCAGATGGCAGTTTCCGGTCGGTTTTGTATGCGGCTTTGTTTGGCGTACCTTTACCTTTGTGCTCCTGTGGCGTAATACCTACGGCCATGTCTCTCCATAGAGAGGGAGCTTCCAAAGGTGCAACCGTATCGTTTCTGATTGCCACTCCGCAGACAGGAGTCGATTCCATCATAGCCACCTATTCCCTTATGGGATTTCCCTTTGCCGTTGTTCGACCCATTGCGGCCCTTTTTACTGCTGTGTTCGGCGGGCAGATGGTGAACATAGCCAACAGAGGAGACAAGGTGAAAATAAAGTCACGTGCCTATGAACAGGGCGTTGCTGATGATACGGGGGTGATGGGAAAGATAAGGGAAGCACTTCGTTATGCGTTTGTTGAGATGATGGAAGACATTGGCAAGTGGCTTGTTGTGGGGTTGCTCGTGGCAGGCCTTATCACCGTATTGGTGCCTGATAGCTTTTTTGCTGTCTTTCGCGACAATACCCTGTTGAGCATATTGCTGGTACTGTGTATAGCCGTGCCGATGTATATTTGTGCCACAGGCAGTATTCCCATAGCAGTGGCATTGATGATGAAGGGGTTGACGCCTGGTGCTGCCCTTGTGCTGCTGATGGCCGGACCTGCGTGTAATGTTGCCTCAATCCTTGTCATAAACAAAGTGCTGGGGCGCAAAACCCTGATAACGTACCTTACTTCCATCGTTGTAGGAGCTGTTCTTTTCGGCGTAGGCATTGATTGTCTGTTTCCTTCCTCGTGGTTCCTGCCCAAGATGCTTTCGGATTCCTGCTGTCATTCGGAACAAACCTCGTGGTTCAGCATAGGGTGTACGATTGTACTCTTTCTCCTTCTTACGTATGCCTTGTGGCATCATTATGTTCATCCCCATAACCATACACACATCGTCGAAGAAGTCGCCGGAGAACTTCGTTTCAAGGTGAATGGAATGACTTGTAACCATTGTAGGAATAATGTTTTGCAGGTGCTCACAAAACTTCCAGGAGCTGTCAATGTCGACGTCGTGCTTTCCACCGGTGAGGCAATGGTTCAAGGGGATGTGACGATGGAGCAGGTAATAGAGGCTGTGGGTGAACTAGGCTTCGAAGTGGAGCCAACGCACATGCCGGGTGAATAAAAAAGCGTGCAAAAATACTTTTGCTTGTAGATATAGAAAATTCTGCATTGTGAATTATGAATTATGCATTATTTTAACTACCTTTGCACCACTTTTTGGAGTTTATATTTTTTTAGATTTTTTCAATGAATCTTTATATTCGTTTTTTTGATTCTGAGATACTGGCAACAAGTGTCAACGAAGCATTGGATTTCCTGGCCTCTATTCCTGATGTTGACTTAGATGTATTCCTGGCCGATGATATTCGTAACTATGCAGAGAGTGATGTCGTGTACCCCAAACGCTATAAAGTTCACGGTCGTGCCTATTTTATTATCATCAAGACTACGGCACAGAACCTGGATGAATTCAAGGCAATAGGTGCTTCTGCTCAGGATCCTGTTGCTCGCAGGAACGAGGACAAAGCCCGTGTGCAGGATATGCTGACTGTCGTTAACGTAGGTTGGTACGACACGTCCCTCCTCTTCCGTCGTGTGTTGCCCATTCCCAATACGCAAAAGTTCCAGTATCTGGATACTGAATTCTGTGCCCGTGTCAAAGCTTCCAGCATACAGGACAGCTACGTTAAGGTGGTGGATCATTTGCGTACTCGTACCGACATTGATCCACGTAGTCAGTTCCCTAGTGTCAAGGGTAAGAATTTCAAATCCGTATTTTTGGGTATGAACCCGGAAGTATAGTCGTATTTTGAAACTCAACACGCTAACATTCTTTTGGATTTTTCCCCTTTTCTGTCTCTGTGGCGGTGAATGTCTGTCTGCTCATGAGGATGATAAGGATATTCTTGCTTTGCCCCAACCGGATGACTTACCTCAACCGGCTATGCCAGACAGGGTGCAGCCACGTATTCTACAACCTGGCATGATGGCGCTGCCTTCGCATACATACGCTGTACATGGTGGCGGTATTGATGTTTCTCATTATCAGGGATTGATAAACTGGCGCATGGCATCTACAGATGATCAGGTAAAATTCGTTTATGTCAAGGCTACGGAATCCAACACCTTGGTCGATGATTTTTTGTGGAAGAATATCGTAGGTGCCAGAAAAATGGGCATACCCGTTGGTGTTTACCATTTTTTTAGTCCTGAAACGAGTGTTTTCACACAGATGAAGAATTTTACGGACAATGTGGATATGAGGAAATTAGACCTTATTCCTATTGTGGATGTGGAAAAGTGTGGGAAACAGTCGTTGTCCACATTCCAAAACCATCTACGTATGTTCCTGCAGCAAATGGAATATGTTGTTGGCGTGAAACCAATCATTTATACGGGCGTGAATTTCTATAATCAATATCTGGCAGGGTGTTTCAAAGATTATCCATTCATGATTGCCCGTTACAACGAAGAAGAACCGCCCACACTCTCGGACAATCCAACCATCCTGTTGTGGCAATATACTTGCGAAGGCAAGGTATGTGGCATTAACGGGCATGTGGATTGTAGTCGGTTCCTGGATAATTTTGGTCTTTCCGACATTCTGCTTCCGCGACGATCAAAGTAACCTCTGATAACAAAAACTCCCCCTCGTCTCTGGTTGGGCGAGAGGGAGAAGATATTTGGTTTTTTTTAGCGTTTACTACTGTGCCTTTCTGCTGATCTCGAATTTCTGTACGGTACGGATGTGTTTTGCTACGACACACATGCCACCGGGATATTCATCGTTGGTAATATCGTAGTAGAACGTGAATCCGGAGAGATTCTGGCCTTGCAGGTTAGCCGGATTTCCCTTGCCCTCGATGGTTTCAAGCAGGTTGTAGTCGGCATCGTAATGCCGTAATGTCGTTCCTCCATTGTATTCCAGGTAGTCGCCTGATTTGGCATCCACCTTGAAGTGCAGAAATTCACCGCCGAACCATCCGCCACCAATTCCCAGATTGTGCAACTCGCCCTTTGCCGTAGTATCTCCCACGCGAATACGTCCGTGGAATGGCTCATTGATAAAGGGAATCTCCTTGCTTGGTGATGAACGGTCGATAACAATGGTACTTTGGTGAGAATTGGCAACTATTTCGTTCGCTTCCCCATAACCGGTGCTCCTGGATTCCGTCTTAACGGAATGATCGTTGAACGCCAGATCATGTTCTGTGATACGCAATTCGGACAGGATCCACTTGTCGCCGTCCTTTTCCAGATGCCAGTTGCTGTCTTGGTCTTTCATCTTGTCTCGTACTTCATCGGGAATGTCGGCTTGGAAGCGGAACTCTTCCCACATTTTTATCATGTCGAGATATTGGTTCATCTTATCACTTTCCGGTACGCCGACCATGATACAGGAACCGGCATCAAAAGCAACATTGCGCGACAGGACAAATTCCAGTATTTCGGGCATCGTTGCCTCGAAACGACCGCTGTGATTGGCAATGTTATACCATCCGAGCATACCGGGCAGCAGGTTGCTTTGGAACTTGTATTGATTATGGACGCGATAGTTGTACATGCCACCTTTTCTGTCGGTATCGTACCATGGTTCTCCCCAGTTGAAGTAACTGTGGGCATGCCAGCGATAGTTGGAACTGTTGGATGCATCGCAGATTAGTTCATTGCCTGTTTTCTGGAATACACGATTTACGTACTGGTTGGCGGCATATTCTCCGTGACCGGTATAGTAACATCCTTCCATGCCGTCGAAACTGATTCGTCTGACCTTGCTGTCCTGGATCAGTTGTCCGACCCTGTCCGCCATTTCGTCCTGCAAATGGATGTTAGGGAAGAGAGTCGCATAGGGATGGTCGATAAGGTGGGTCACCTCGCTGCCGGCACCATGAGCCACGGCCTTTGTGCCGAAAGCTCCTCTGGTACAACCGGTAAAGCACTTCTTTTCGGAATCGAAAGCATTGAAACGTACGATCTCGTCACCAATCCTGATGCTGCTCAAGCTCATCTTTCTGTTGTAATTTAATGCATCTGCAATGTAGATGACACTATCCTCTGCCGATATTTTCTGTGTCAGTTTTGTCGGGTCGAAGGCTAATAGTTCTTTGTGAGGTATAGGAGAAACGTATGGGTCGTGGGTGTGAATGAAATTGCTCAACGTGTGGAAACCTGCATTTACTCCATGCGAATGGGCTTTTTCTATTATTTTGCAGAACTCTTCCTTGCCACCCGGATAGAGCTTCTTGTTGATGTCGAAATGTCCCCATGACTGGAACGGATCGGAAAAATAAATCCAATGAACGCCAGCCTTCTCTGCCATACGTATCTGGGCATCTGAATCGCCAGAGGAGAATACCAGGTAAAGGTCCTTGGCATGTGGGGAGGTCTTTGCCCATTCTCCATTGATAGTGGGGTGGGGCAACCCTTCCTCTATTTCCAGCTTGCCTATTTCCTGTAGCAGTTCTTTCCCGTTTTCGTTGCTGAGCAAGCAGATGGCCGCACCTGTTATGCTGGCATCAGGGCCTTTTATGGCGTCTATGGTCACATTTTGGAAACCACTCCCATTCACCATCTTCACCAAACGAGGTTTTGTGAAGTTCATACAACTGCAAGAAAGGACTGTTTTTCCACCATTATTTCCCACAACGGATTTTTCCGGAATCTGATAGCCCGTTTTGTTAATACAGTCGTTGACGAAAAAGTTCTCGCAGGTTTTGGGATTGAGGCCTTGGATACACACGACAGAGCCATCAGCATGCCATGCAGCACCCACCATATTGCCTATTTCCACTACGTCAGGGCATTCGTAAGGCCCGAAAACGAACGCTTCTGCCTTGGTCGATATTTTTTCAACGGAGAGGCGCAAACTTCCGTTCTCGCGGTATTTTACATCCAGTACAACTTGGTTTTTTCCTTCGTAGTCGAGCGTAAGTTTGTTGTCCTTCATTTTTGAGGAAAGAGGAGCTTTCATTTCTCCGTTCAATTGCATCAATCCTACCGGGGATTCTTTTATCTGCAATTGCCCGTTGCGTGTCATGGACACCATACCGTTGTCCGTGAACCGGAAAACTATTTGTGCCAGACATATAGTTGTGCTTGCAAGTAACAAGAACGAGATGAGCAGTTTTTTCATTTATCCTTTTATATTGTATTCGTGTTTGTCGTTAATTGCATCTATATACCTTGCTCCAGTTCTTTGAGCCAAGACTCTGATATGGCGTCACTCGGCATTCGGAAATCGCCACGTGGGCTTAGTGAACAACTGCCGACCTTGGGGCCATCTGGCGAACATGAACGCTTGAACTGTTGCTGGAAGAATCGCTTATAAAAGACTTGAATCCACTTTCTTATTATGTCTTCTGAAAAGATTCCATCGAATGCTTTGCATGCCAGAAAATAGACCTTTGTTGGTCGGAAACCACGACTCAGGAGATAATAAAGGAAGAAATCGTGAAGCTCGTATGGACCTACCAAATCTTCGGTTTTTTGTTTGATGTTTCCGTTTTCATCGGCAGGAATGAGCTCTGGGCTTATGGGGGTGTCCACAATGTCCAGGAGTGTGGCGCGTGTCATTTCATCTTCCATGGTCTTGGCCACCCATGTCACAACTTCCCTGACAAGTGTCTTTGGCAAGCTTGCATTTACTCCATACATACTCATGTGATCGCCATTGTAGGTGGCCCACCCTAATGCCAGTTCACTCAAGTCACCGGTACCCACGACAAGTCCGTTTTCCTGATTGGCAATGTCCATCAGGATTTGTGTGCGTTCCCTGGCTTGTGCATTCTCGTATGTGGCATCATGTACTTGTTCATCATGTCCTATGTCTTGAAAATGTTGTTCACATGCCTTGCGGATACTAATCTCTCGCACCGTAATACCCAAACGTTGCATCAGATTCAATGCATTTGTGTAAGTACGGCCGGTCGTGCCGAATCCCGGCATGGTAATGCCTATGACATCGCTTCTGTTCCGTCCCATCATGTCGAAGGTGCGTACACACACCAGTAGGGCCAGCGTACTGTCCAAGCCACCGCTTATGCCCACGATGGCTGTACGTGCGTGAGTATGCTCTATACGATGCATCAATCCCTGTGCCTGAATATTGAATATTTCACTACAACGTTCAGCTGGGTTGCAGTTGGCAGGCAAGAACGGATGAGCGTCAATGGTTCTGGTCAGACATAGCTCATGAGCATCCTGCGCGTCTGATTCCACATGCATCACGGGCAATTGTGGCTGAAGGGCTGCACAATCGGCAAATAGGTTTGTACGTCTGCGCTCGGCACGAAGCATTTCCACGTCTATTTCCGAAACCAACAGTTGTGGTTCTGTCGTATGTCGCGGAGAAGACGCAAGTAATTCTCCATGTTCGAATATCCAGGCATTTCCTTCGTACACCACATCCTGTGTGCTTTCTCCATATCCGCATGAACTATACACATAGCCAACAATGTTTTTACGACTCAAGTATGATAACTGTTGAATACGTAGGGTGTATTTGCCAACCAAACTGTCATCGGCTGATAGGTTGAAGATAATGTCGGCACCCTGCATGGCCAAATGGGCCGAAGGAGGAATGGGTGCATTGGCTTCTTCTCCCATTTCTATACCGAAAGTGCAGGTGGGGGTGTGGAAAAGTGTGACCGCAGCCAACGGCACTTGTTTTCCGCATATCCACACGCTTCCTGGCGCTTGTCCCTGATAGCATGTAAACCAGCGTTTCTCGGAATTTTCTCCCGTATTGGAGTGGAAGGCCTTGGGTACAAGTCCCAGGATTCGTCCATGTTGTAACACGGCAGCACAATTGAGCAAGGAGCCCATATAAGGTACCGGCAAGCCAACAATACAGATGATGTTCAGCGAACGTGAAAAATTCATCAGATTGATGAGTGCCATTTCTGCTTCATCAAGAAGTAACTTTTGCTGGAATAAATCCGAGCAAGAGTAGGACGTGATGCATAGTTCCGGGAAACAGATGATCTCAACCCCCTTTCCCTCTGCTTGGATTAGGAGCGATTCTATCTGCTCGGCGTTGTACTGGCAGTTTGCCACTTGTACCTGAGGTACAGCACTGGCTACTTTGACGAATCCGTGGTTCATGTGTTTATTTTACGTTATTTTACGTTTATTTTATCATCTCAACGCTTCTCTTGACGAACTTTGTAAGAGCTTCACCTTTCAGCATTCCATTTTGGAGCAAAGCCAGGTCGATGAGTTGATGTACGCGGTCGTTATCCTTGGCGTATGCAGCCAGAATGTCGTTTTTCTTCTTGTTTTCTGCCTGAATGTCTTCTCCACATTTACGCAGATCGTCTTTTTCTTCCTGAGTAATCTCTTCGGGTTTCTTCTTGTCTTGCTCCTGACGAAGAACTGCCTGACGTGCGGAAAGACCTTTTATTTCACTCTCGATAGGTTTCAGGTCGGCTTGTGTCTTCTCTTCGCTATCGGCCAATACTTCTTTGATAAGAGCCGAATCTGTGTTCAGTACCAACGTAAACATATCGGGCATTTCACCATAGAAAGCCATTCCTGCTTGAAGGCGCGACATTTCCTTCATTCTTCGCATGTACTCGCTTTGAGTTATCATTACAGGAAGTTGATCTTCACCCAGGGCTTGTGCTTCTACATGGAAATCGAGCTTGTCGGTACGTGGCATCTGGCTGTTGAATATGCTCGACAGTTTGTCGCAACGTTCTGCTTCCAGCAATTCACGTTTTGTTTCCTCCTTTTGTATGAGCCGGTCGATGACATCACCATCCACACGGGTAAAAGTGCTTTTTTCCAGTTTGCGCTCCAGTATTCCCACTAAGGGCGTATCCAGTTGACCGTTCATAAGCAATACGCTGTACCCCTTGTCTTTGGCTGCCTGTATATAGGTGTATTGAGCATCCATATCGTTGGCGTATAGGTAGATAAGCTGCCCGTCCTTGTTCGTCTGGTTATCCTTGATGAGTGTGTTGTATTCCTCCATGGTGAAGAACTTACCTTCGGTGTCCTTGAACAGGAAGAACTGCTTTGCCTTGTCGTAGAAATCTTCCTCGGAAAGCATTCCATAGTGGATGAAAATCTTGATGTCATCCCATTTCTTTTCAAAATCGGGACGTTCATTCTTGAAGATTCCAGCCAGACGGTCGCTGACCTTCTTTGTAATATAGGAACTAATTTTCTTTACGTTGGCATCACTCTGCAAATAGCTACGACTTACGTTCAGTGGAATGTCAGGACTGTCGATGACACCATGTAGCAGAGTCAGGAACTCCGGTACAATACCTTCCACGGCATCCGTCACAAATACTTGGTTGCAGTACAGTTGAATTTTATTGCGTTGAATGTCCAGATTGTTCTTGATTTTGGGGAAATAGAGGATTCCCGTCAGGTTGAACGGATAATCAACGTTTAGGTGAATCCAGAAGAGGGGCTCATCGCTCATTGGGAAAAGGTGGCGATAGAATTCTTTGTAATCCTCGTCCTTCAGTTCCGAAGGCTTTTTCGTCCACAATGGTTCTACGCTGTTTATGATGTTATCCTCCTCGGTATCAACCTGCTTGCCGTCTTTCCATTCTGTTTTTTTGCCAAAGGCAACGGGTACGGGCAGGAAATGGCAATATTTGCGTAGGAGTCCCTCTATCTTGTCTTTTTCCAGGAATTCTGTACAATCATCGTCTATGTGCATGACGATATCTGTACCACGGTCGGCTTTTTCTGTTTCTTCTAGGGTAAAGGAAGGACTTCCGTCGCAGCTCCATTTCATGGCAGGAGCATCCTGGTAACTCTTTGTTATGATATCTACCTGTTTGCTTACCATGAAACTGCTGTAGAAGCCCAATCCGAAGTGACCGATAATAGCATTTGCATCGTCCTTATATTTGTCCAGGAAGTCGTTGGCTCCACTGAAGGCAATCTGGTTGATGTATTTTTCAATCTCTTCGGCTGTCATACCGATACCACGGTCGCTCACGGTGATCGTCTTGGCTTCCTTGTCCACACTTACGGTAACCTTCAGTTCACCCATTTCACCTTGGAAATCTCCCTTTCCTGACAATGTTTTCAGTTTCTGGGTGGCATCTACGGCATTGCTTACGATTTCGCGGATAAATATCTCGTGATCGCTATAGAGAAATTTTTTGATAACGGGGAAGATGTTCTCTGTCGTAACCCCGATGTTTCCACTTTTCATATTTTTTTTCTTTTTATTTAACCTTAATTTCTATCTTTTCAGCATCATTGGTTGTTGCCACAAGGACGGCTCCTTGCTGAACTCCCTCCATGATAACTTCACATAATGGATCCTCTACCAATTCCTGAATAGCCCTCTTCAGAGGACGTGCACCATACTGCACATCGTAACCTTTTTTGCCTAATAGCTGACGTGCACTATCCTCCACTTCCAGTTCATATCCCATCGAGTGTACTCGATAAGCAAGTGGTTTCAGTTCTATTTCCACAATGCGTTGGATGGCTTCTTCGTTCAGCTGATCAAAATAAACCACATTGTCTATTCTGTTCAGAAATTCAGGAGCGAATTGTTTCTGTATGGCTTTTTCTATTATGCTTCTGGCCTGTTTCTTGTTTTGTTCCGCAGATCCTTCATGGCTGAATCCTATGCCATGTCCGAAATCCTTTATCTGTCGGGTTCCACAGTTGCTGGTCATTACGATGACTGTATTCTTGAAATCTACGGTTGCGCCGTTGCCATCGGTCATACGACCTTCATCCATCATCTGCAACAAGATGTTGAACACGTCCTGGTGTGCCTTTTCTATTTCGTCCAGCAAAACGATGGAGTAGGGCTTTCTGCGTACTTTTTCTGTCAACTGTCCTCCTTCTTCATATCCCACGTATCCGGGAGGAGCTCCCACCATACGGCTTACAGTATGCTTCTCCATGTATTCGCTCATGTCCACCCGTATGATGTTGTCGGCACTTCCAAATAGTTCTTCTGCCAGACACTTTGTCAGATAGGTCTTTCCCACACCTGTTGGACCGACGAACAGGAAGATACCTGTGGGCTTGTTGGGATCTTTCAATCCTACCCGTCCTCTTTGTATGGCTTTCACTACGGTTTCGATGGCGTTGTTCTGACCAATAACTTTCTTTTGTAGTATCTGGTTCAGGTTGCGCAGTCGTTCGTTTTCTTCCTGGCCTATTTTGTGTACAGGAACCCCTGACATCATGCTTACCACCTCGGCTATGGCTTTTTCGTCTATTTGGTCAGCCTCTGGTTGGCTTTCTTTTTCCCACTTCTCCTTGGCTGTCTTCAGGTTTTCCTCCTCCTGTTTCATTTTGTCGCGAAGGTCTGCCGCCAGTTCAAAGTTTTGTTGTTTGGCTGCTTCTAACTTCTGGTTTTGCAGATCCTGAATACGGTTTTCAAGTGCCAGTATATCGTTGGGGTACTTGACATCCTGTATGTGCATACGGCTACCAGCTTCGTCCAGGGCATCAATGGCCTTGTCGGGTAGTGATCTGTCAGTAATGAAGCGTTCCGTCAATCGGACGCATGCTTCCAGTGCTTTGTGAGTATAGGTCACATGATGATGTTCTTCATATCTTGCTTTCAGATTTTCCAGTATCTGTATCGTTTCTTCTATGTTTGTGGGTTCCACCAGAACCTTTTGGAAACGTCTTTCCAGTGCACCGTCTTTTTCTATGCTCTTGCGGTATTCATCGGTCGTTGTGGCACCGATGCAATGGATTTCTCCTCTTGCCAATGCCGGTTTCATCATATTTGCTGCATCCATGGCCCCCGCAGCATTACCGGCTCCCACGATGTTATGTATTTCGTCGATAAAGATGATGATGTCCGGATTCTTTTGTAATTCTTGTATGATGGCCCGTATTCTCTCCTCGAATTGTCCACGGTATTTGGTGCCGGCCACCACATTGGCCATGTCAAGCATGATGATGCGCTTATTCCACAGAATACGCGAGACATGGCGTTGTACGATGCGTTGAGCCAATGCTTCTACGATGGCACTTTTCCCGACTCCCGGCTTTCCGATGAGGATTGGATTGTTCTTTTTCCTTCTGCACAGGATTTGAGCCACACGCTCTACTTCCTGATTTCTACCGATAACGGGATCCAACAGCCCCTCTTCTGCTGCTTTTGTCAGATCGGTTCCGAAATTGTCCAGGACAGGTGTTTTTCCATCGTTTTTCTTTCTGATGGTTTCTTTTTCTGTTGTTGTGTTGCTGGTGTTAGAAGTCTGTGAGCCGGCATCGTTTCCTTTTTCCTCATCCCCGTCAGCTTCATCTTCGCTGTATTCGTAGCCAGCTTTCACATCCAGGTTGGATTTCAGCATTTGTGACATTTTGTCATAGCTTATGTTCAGTTTTTCCAGTAAATAGCTGGCTTCGTTGTTGCTTGCCTTCAAGATGGCCAGCAACAAATGCTCT
This sequence comes from Bacteroidaceae bacterium, assembly GCA_045617645.1. Classification (GTDB taxonomy): domain Bacteria; phylum Bacteroidota; class Bacteroidia; order Bacteroidales; family Bacteroidaceae; genus Physcousia. The sequence continues at coordinate 28,851 of JAZLIY010000015.1, forward strand.
GTATCCACGACATCTGATTTCATCAGTTTTGCCTCCAACATACACAGTCTTAGAATTCGACTGGCATCTTGATTGTATGCGATTCCTATACCAACGGCATCTTCGTAGTTCTGATTGTTTCTTGCAACCTTCTCAGAATCAGCCTTCAGCTGTGGCAGGTCGGCATCAAGTTCCTGGAGCAGTTCTTGTGCCTTGTTCTTTTTCTGTCTTAGTAATCCCAGCAGAAGATGAGCTGGTGTTACTATGCTGTTGTGCAAACGTTCTGCTTCTTCCTTGCAGAAACTGAGCACGAATGTCATGTCCGGTGAGAATTTTGCTGTCATTTTATACCTTTAATCGTCTTACTGATTTTTGTCCTAACAAAATGCGTGCCAAAGTTTCCTTGGCACGCATTTTTTTTATTCTTTCACTACGATAATGGAAAGTTGATACAATAAGAAGAGCGGTACGAAAACCAACATCAGGGTGAATGGGTCACCGCTTGGCGTGATGATAGCCGCTGAAATCAGCAAGATGACCACCGCATGTTTTCTGTATTCTCGTAGGAAACTCTTGTGTAGGATTCCCAGTTGTGACAGCAACCATGCCAACAATGGCATTTCGAACACGATGCCCATAACCAGGATGAGCATGGAAAAATTGCCTATATAGGACGACAGGTTGATTTGGTTCTGTATGGAAGGACTGAGTTCATATTCCATCAGAAACCTGAATGTGAAGGGAAAGACCAGAAAGTATCCTACTGCACATCCCAGGAAGAACATGAACGTTCCGCCAATGAAAGCAGGACGGATGTGTCGTATTTCATTCTCGAACAAGGCAGGTTCGATGAATCTCCATATCTCATATATAATATAAGGAAAAGAAATCACAGCTGATAGGGACAGGGCAGTGGTAATGTGCGTCATGAATTGTGATGCCACATTGATGTTTATGATCTGCACCTGGAAATCCGGATTGAACTTTATCATGCCTTGGCTGATTTCCTGTAGCCATCTGTACACAAAGAAATCGTTGCTTGTGGGTGCTAGGATAAAATCATCAAAGATGCGGGGTAATGCCCAGAATGTCACGCACATAATCAGTACCATGACGATGAGTGTGCGGAAAATAGCCCATCGCAATGCTTCCAAATGATCCCAAAAGGACATAGCCTCCTGTTCCAACTCTTCTTTTTCCTCGTTTTCTGCCATTTTGAAATTTTCTTTCGAAAAGAAACCACAATTTGTTCTCTTTTTTTTGTGGAACAGATTGTGGTTTCTGGTGGTTGTTACTTACGTTTTATTCGTATGAATTCTTTACAAATTTAGCTTTCTTCAGGTAGTCGGCACTCATCTTCATACCTGCCATAATATCGGATGAGCTACCATGCTCCAGTTCCACAATCCACCCCTTGGTACCGGACTTGTCAAAGTTCTTGAAGATGGCATCAAATCCAACCATACCGCTCTGACCAATTTCCGTGTGGTCCTTGATGTGGAGAAGGGTGAAGCGACCAGGGTACTTGTTGAAATACTCAACAGGACTAACTTGACCGCGAACAGCCCAGTAAACATCCATCTCGAAGAAAACGTAACGGGGATCGGTGTTCTGGATCATGTAATCCAACATCACTTCCTTGTTTTCAATTTTCTGGAACTCGTGACTGTGGTTGTGGTAACCCAATTTCATGCCAGCTGCGTCCACGCGCTTGCCAACTTCGTTCATATATTGGCAGATGGTCTTCAGCTCAGCCAATGTCTTTGTTTCAGAGCACCATGGAATTACGATGTATTTCATTCCGGCTCTCTTGTGTGCATCGATACACTGGTCCCACCATTTCAGGGCTTCGCTGAAATCTTTGCTTTTCAGTTCCTCATCGTTCAGGTTGCGTGTCGTATGGCTGGAGAATACCTTCAAACCAGCAGCTTCGATATCAGCCTTGAACTGTTCGGGTGTTACACCATATAGCTTGCCGTCACCATAGTTGGCAGCCTCAATGGAGGTATATCCCATTTTGGCTAAATCGTTTAATACTTTTTCGTGATTTTGGGCATATTTGCTTGCGTCACCAATCAGGTCGCGTACGCTGTACATCTGAAATCCCATCTGCTTCTTGGCAGCAACAGTCAAAGGCATTGATAGAGCCAAGGCAAACAGACAAACAATTGAAAAAATCTTTTGCATCTTCTTTGTTTTATTTTATTTTCTTTCAATCAAATAAACAAATCATCTTATTTCAAAACTTTCACGCGGACATTGCGGTACCAAACCTCGTCTCCGTGATCCTGAAAACCGAAATAACCCATGTGACCTTCGCCACCACAGTTCTTCAGCAGCTGGAATGCTAAAGGCCACTGCTTCTCGCTGAACTTACTGCTTTGCAACAGGTCAATCCATTCTTTGCCCCATAATTTGTAGGACACCACTTTAACACCATTCTGGTAATGGGTTACTTTACCGTCTTTCACGGTAATCTTCACCTTGTTCCATTCTCCGGCAGGGTTGGCGTTCTGTGGCTTGGCAATAATCATGTCGTAAAGGGAAGTAGATTGGCGGATACCCAAAGTAGCTCCCAGTTTGGCATCCGGGTGACGCTCGTTGTCCAGTACCTGACATTCAGGACAGGAAATGTAGATAGGCTGATAGTCGAGCTTGCCGGCATTGTTCACGGTTTGCTTAATTTTTACAGAGCCGTCTGGTGATTGGAATTCTTCGGTCTTTGGTGCATCTGTGTTCAGGGTAGCAGTCTCCTTACCCAGATAGAAGATACCAGAGTTTCCACCTTCAGAAATCTTCCATTCTACTTCGAACTCGAAGTTCTTGAACTGGTGAGCGAAGATGATATCCCCTCCTTCGCCTTCGCTCTTTGCATTTAAATGGATACTCCCATCCTGGATGCTCCATTTGCTGGGAACATGATCCTTGCAGTAGCCTCTCCATCCGTTCAGGCTTGTACCATCGAACAATACATAGAAACCGTCCTTATCCATTTTCAGAGTAGAAAGATCTACTTCCGGATTCTGTACGATGATGTATTGCTGTTCTGCGTTTGCAGAAATAGCTGCTACCATGGCGGTAGCAGCTAAGATATTCTTGATTTTCATATTCTTACTTTCTTGTTAATCTTGAGGTAACTCGGGCAGTACGTATCCATTCTGATATACGGGCTTCACCAGTTCAGCAGCAAACTTGCGTGCGTCCACGGGTTCCGTATAGGTCTTGTTGAATGTTGGATGGCCATCCTTGATGGAGAAACCGTCCTTGATCATAGAGCGTACGGTAGCGCCTTCGGGAATGTTGGTGAACTTCATGTTCTCGCCGTCCCATTCCAGGATCTGGTTCAGGCCCTGCAGACGGATAGCGCAAACACCCATGGCAACCATTTCGTTGAAAGGACCTGCTTCGCTGAAGTCAGAATTGCTCTTGACGCGTGTTGCGGGATCCTCCAGACAAGCACGAACCCAGTCACGCTGGTGCATGTGGTCGCCTACGAAACGAGGCATGTTGTCAATCTTCGGCTTGCGACCGCTCAACAGGTAAGGACCATGTCCATAGCAACCAACGATCATGGTGTCCTTTGTACCGTAGAAGATGGCGCAACCACCGTCGATGTTCAGGTCTTTGCCAGCGGGCAGACCAGCAGGACGTTCGGGCATCAGGCCACCATCGTACCATGTAACCTCTACTTCGGGCATTGCAACCTTCGGACGGTTGTCGCGTGCGGGGAATACATATTTTACTACCTGGGCATTGGGGCAAGATTCAGCCATCAAGGGAGTAGAGCTACCCTGGATGCGGACAGGATATTTCAGATCCAGGCTCTTGAATACGGTATGCAGGATGTGGCAAGCCATATCACCGAGGGCACCCGTACCGAAATCCCACCATCCGCGGAAGTTCCAAGGAGTATAGATGGGGTTGTAGTCGCGCATAGGAGCCGGACCGATGAAGGCTTTCCAGTTCAGTGTGTCGGGAACGTCAACAACTTCTGCGGGATGTTCCAGACCCTGAGGCCAGATAGGACGGTCTGTGAAGGCCTCAACGCGGGTTACTTCACCGATTTCACCGTTCCACAACCAAGCGCAAGCCGTTGCTGTACCTTCGCTGCTGGAACCTTGGTTACCCATCTGAGTAGCCACACCAGCCTTGGCAGCCAGCTTCGTCAACAGACGAGCTTCGTAAACGGTACGTGTCAGAGGCTTCTCGCAATATACATGCTTGCCAGCAGCCAGAGCTTCGGCGCAGATGATAGCATGAGTATGGTCGGCAGTAGCGCAAATAACGGCATCAGCCTGATCCAGCAACTCGGCATACATGGTCTTGTAGTCGTGATACAGCTTCACGTTGGGGTAGTATCCCTTGTACTCATCCAGTACGCCCTTGGCATACTTCCAGTCAGTATCGGCAATACCGATGATTTCAACGTCTTCGTACAGTTTGTCGCCATTCTTGCAGACACCGTTGATGTCGGAATGACCACGTCCGCCAACGCCTACGGCCAATACCTTCAAAACTTTTTTCTGTGCATTTTTCTTGTTTGCTTTCTTTGCCAGCGTGTCTGTTGGATGCATGGCGAGAGCTGCTGTAGCTGCCGTTCCTGCTTTCAGGAAGGACCTTCTTGACATTTCTTTCATGTTGTTAATTTTTTTTTAGTAGTTGTTGTTCTGTTTTTTTTAATTCTCATTCTTCTTAGGTTCCGGTTCGCTGTTGAGTTCTTTCTCAATGTCGTTCATGCCATCCTTGAAACTCTTCACACCTTTGCCAAGGCCTTTCATCAGTTCGGGAATCTTTTTTCCTCCGAACAGAAGTAAAACGACTAAAGCGATAATGATGATTTCGCCAGTTCCTAAATTGCCAATAAATAAAAGTTGGTTTGTCATTAGTTTGTTATTTAATGATGAATAATTTTTCTATATAATTTTCGTGTCTATGAAGCCGCTTTTTCCGTATTTATACATAAATTTGGGCTAAAATTACAAAAAAATGTTTAGATGGCGATGCTTCAGGCGTCACATTTTATCTTTTTTAACGATTTTTTTGCCGATAAGACAGATATAATACCCAATATGGTCAACTGAACATTTGAAACAAGGCTCTGGTGCAGTGTGTTTTTTTGTCTATATCGATGGACATTTTGTTTCCTCGCGATTTACCTTATTATTTTTATGCGTAACGAGGGTTTGCTTATATGGAAACGTTGTTTTGTCAAAAACCTGCCATCTGCCATAAATTGTTGGTAAACTTCTGATAATCTTTGCCGTATAGCTATGGCAGATGTTTCCCAACCTGCCATAACCTGCCATAACCTGCCATGCAAATAGCCTCTGTTCAGTTTTTTTCTCCCTTGTGAAATGATTGACCATAAACGATGTAAAAAAGCACAAGTCGTTATTAAAATTACAAACGGCAATGCCGATTGTATAATCGCCATCGGTAATTATATAAACGCCTACGGCGATTGTACAAACGCCATTGGCGATTATGTTTGTTCTGGGCAAGTAAAGAAGTTTGGGATAGGAACAGTATTTATTTATAATGTATTGATTGTAGGGATGTCATGGTTCTCCGGCATTGGTAGCCAGTCATTCTTGTGGCTGGTAAATGTATGAATGATGTGATAACGATGCAGTTTGGTGTTGAATGTTGGTTTGATAATTATGGCAGATTATGGCAGGTTGTAATCAACCTGCCATAGTGATATGTATCTGTGCTTGAATACTTTATAATCCATTTATGGCAGGATGGCAGATTTTTCAAAAAAATCAATTTTGTTGGAAAATGTTTAATAGTGTAGATTTTTTGAAATAAAATCATTAATTTTGCAGTCGTAACGACCGCTTCACAGGTCTCTGTCTATATGGCATTTTCATGACAATCTTTAAAACAAACAACACAACACCCTACATTAAAATATCAAAACGATGGAGAGAAGACAAAAGATACAGGGGGCATTGCTGACGGTAATATTCTGGCTCCTGTCTGTAGGAGCCAATGCACGGGGCTTTATCTTTCACACAAAAGGGGAGGTGTCGGTAATGGTTCCTTATGCAGAACAGGACTGTGTCTCGACCTGTGATTCTGATGATGAACCTTCTGTGAATCAGAAAACATGTAAGCATGAATATGTGGATTTGGGCTTGAGTGTTAAGTGGGCAACTTGTAACGTAGGAGCTTCCTCACCCGAAGAGTATGGCGACTACTACGCCTGGGGCGAAACGGAAACAAAAAGCACCTACAATTGGAATACGTATAAATATTGCAAAGGCAGTTTCGACACGTCAACCAAATATTGTGCAAGCTCCAGTTATGGTACGATAGACAACAAGAACGTACTGGAACTTTCGGATGATGTTGCACGGGTGAAGTGGGGTGGTGATTGGCGTATGCCCACGGACGCGGAACTGACAGAACTGAGAGAAAAATGTATCTGGACGTGGACGACCCGAAATGGCTTAAAAGGATATAAGGTGACCAGTAAGACGAATGGTTGCTTTATTTTCTTGCCTGCGGCCGGGTATTGCCATGACAGCTTGCATGATAATGTCGTGCCGAGTGGCTACTATTGGTCGGCATCGCTTGGCGGGTCGTACCCAGGCAGCGCGTGGTTCGTGAGTTTCAACTCATGCAACGTTTATGTAGGCAACGGCAACCGTTGTTCTGGTCAATCTGTTCGGCCTGTCTGCCCGTAGTAACATAGAAGGTCGATAGAATAACCATCGGGCGTATTCAAGTGGAAGTACGAGAGGGTTTAGGCGATAATTGCCAAAACTCTCTCGTTTATCGGAGATATAAGGTCAAGCATATAGGCAACCAGCGAAATTTATGTAGGCAACCAGCTGTGCTCGTATGCCTGTAGAAATCTATTGGTGAGCCCGTAGAAATCTGTTGGTGTGTCCGAAAAGAATTGCCAATGAGGGAGTAGAGCTTGTTTTTTCAATGCAAGAAGTGAAACACAGTCAATATCCCGCATTATTTTGCCATGAGTTGTTAAAATTCCCACAAAATATCACGGGAATGACTGGGAATTGAAAAGAATTTTGTATCTTTGCTAACAAATGTCGGCTAACGGTTAGCCAGAGACACACTTGCAACGGATAAAAATGAGCAGATTCAGATACCCGGTAGATACAGACCAGTTCCAGAAGATAAGGGAACAAGGAAAGTTGTATGTTGACAAGACAGACATGATGTACAATCTTGCCAACGAGTATGAGTATGTATTCCTGGCTCGTCCTCGCCGATTCGGCAAGTCTCTGCTTTGCAATACCTTCAAGGCTTATTTCAAAGGGCAGAAGGAACTGTTCGAGGCCTGTCCTGAGCAAGGTCGAAGGGGTCTGAAGGTGATGGAACTGGAGAAGGAGTGGAAGACATATCCTGTGCTGCACTTCATCATGAGCGGACTGAAGAACTGCACAATCCCCGATGCCAGGAGTAATCTTGAAGGTTTTCTGCGTGATTATGAGGAAATATACGGTCGCAAGGAGACGGATGGTTCTCCAGGCGCAAGATTCCGCACATTGATTCGCAATGCTGCGAAGCAGACAGGCGAGAAAGTCGTAGTTCTCCTTGACGAATACGACTCACCAATCATGAGATTGATGGGGCAGCCGGAAAAACTTGATGAAATGCGCTCCATGCTGCGTGAGTTCTATCAGGTGCTGAAGGACGAAGGAGAGTATCTCCGCTTCGTATTCATCACCGGTGTGACGAAGTTCTCGCAGCTGAGCATCTTCTCGGAACTGAACAACCTGAAGCAGATATCGCTGCTTGATGAATATTCTGGTATCTGCGGCATCACTCAGGAGGAATTAGCCGTAACGCTTCGCCCTTGTGTTGAGGAGTATGCAGAAAACCTCGGCATCACGACCGACGAAGCCTATGCATTGCTGAAGAAGAACTACGATGGCTATCACTTCTCAAAGAACAGCAAGGATGTATATGCGCCATTCAGCCTGTTAAGAGCACTTGATGACAATGATACTGGCCATTACTGGTTCGAGTCAGGAACATCCAGCTCATTATTGGAGCACCTCAGGCATTTCCCGATTACCTGTGCCCTGGACTACGACGGTGTCGCAGTGAGTGAGAACGAGTTCAGCATCCCATGCGAGGATGCCGAGACACCGATGCCGCTGCTTTACCAGAGTGGCTATCTCACCATTGCATCATACAATCCAATGGTACAGGAGTATGAACTGAAGATTCCTAACAACGAAGTGCGCAAGGGATTGATTGACTGCTTGATGCCGATTATACTGAAGCGTACGGTAGCAGATAACAACAATGTGGTGAGAAACATTGCAAGAGCAGTCTTCGACGGTAACCTGTCTGATGCCCTTACCGCCCTCCGTTCCTACATTGCCAAAATACCATACGACGTCATAACCAAGGAACAGTGGGAAGACAAGGAGGGCCGCGAATCATTCTATCAACTGCTGCTCTACATGGCATTCTCCCTGCTCATCTCAATTGTCGATACCGAGGTCAAGAGCATCCTCGGCCGTGCCGATGTAGTCATAAAGACCAAGACGGATATCTTTGTCCTTGAACTGAAAGTGGATGACAGCGTAGAGAACGCCCTCGCACAGATTGACGACAAGGGCTATGCCATACCATACGAGGCAGAAGGGAGAACCGTCACAAAGTGCGGAGTCTGCATCTCAAGCGAAGCCCGCAACATCACCCACTGGCGTGCTGTTGACCTGGAAGGGAATGTTATCGACGAACAGAATTTTTAGGCAAACTCAAAAAGAACCATAAAGAAACAACCAAATTAAAAGACAATGAATAAGACATTACTTGCATTCATGGCACTCGCCATAGCATTCATGGCAGTATCATGCCAGAGCGAAGAAGAACTCGCACAGGAACCAACAAGCGAACCGACTAACGGGTCAGTGACTACCACAGGCAAAGCCTATGCAACAGGTCCTGATTGCGATGTTAACTGGGTACAGCTCTGGAAGAACGGTCCTAAGTTCGCTGAGTATAACGTAGGCGCAACATCGGTAACTGATTACGGCGGCTATTACTGCTGAGGTAGTAGCATTGACAAGGATCCAAGTGGAGCATACAAGAGCGGCAGCTATGCTCCCACTGGCAACAAAGATACCGCCATCAAGCTCTGGGGCAGCGAATGGCGCATGCCAACTCAAGCAGAACTTCAGGCACTCTGTAATAAGTGTTATACAGAGTGGACAACTGTCGATGGTGTGAGCGGTCGCAAGTTCACAGGCAAGGCAGATCCTTATAAATCTAACAGCGTGTTCCTTCCTGCTGCCGGCTTCTGCATCAACGGCAATGTCCTCGGCCGGGGCCGCCGCGGGGACTACTGGTCTTCCACGCCTAATGGCAGCAACGACGCGTACAGCCTGGACTTCAATTCGGGCATCCAGAGCGTGGACTACGACGACCGCTGCCTCGGCTACTCTGTCCGCGCGGTGCTTGCGGAGTGACTTGAAAGGTGCATATCCCTGCCCAACCCAATGCTTATAGTCCGTCATGGCTCCAGCGCACCCCAAGGTGCGCCCAAGCCATGACGGACTATAAGCATATTCAAATGTATCCTTAAATCCGCAGCCAATTTACTTGCGTAGCTCAAAATAAAAACAGG
>JAZLIY010000016.1:0-22130 GCA_045617645.1 Bacteroidaceae bacterium
CAGAATCGCTGAACTCGAAGATTAAATGCTTCCGAGCACAAGTGAAGGGAGTCAGGGACATACCTTTCTTCATGTATCGTTTGGCAACAGTTTTAGGTTAGCATCCACACACCCTCCCCACAGGGTTTGTCGGTTGCGCCCGATAATGTCGTTGCCGTCGGCATCCTTCTCGCCTGTATTGGTGTCCTCATAGTAAGGCATGTGGCCGACAATGCGATAGTAGCCGTCGGCAGGAAGCTGGAAGAGTACCTCGCTGCTGATAATTGCTTCATAGGCATCCTCGGTTGTTTGGATGAGGTTTTTCACTTCCTCTTCTGATGGTAAGGGAATAGTACCGGCACAAATGTCATCTGCTTTCTTCAGGTTCCCCATGAACAAGGTCTCAGCATCTGTATTAGAGTACTGACCGTACCCAGTACCCATGTTGAAGATTTCGTCGCCCCACAGATAGGCATCGTACTTCAGTAGAAGATCATCTAGAGAAATCAGTAACTTTAAATCCTCATTGACGGCATAGACTTGAAACTCAGCCGTATGCCACCAATAATTTCCTTGACTTGGCGTTTTGTGGGTGCATGTGAAACGCAGGTGCTTCACAGGAGTTGTCACCGTAAAAAACTCAGACTTAGCCGAGGTACATGCGCCATTTGAAGGAATCGCTACTTGTGCAATGTCGGTGTAGGTGACACCATCCACGCTACCTTGTACAAGAAATTCGTCAACATGATCTTTGGGCGTGTCACGGCGAATAACCCACACTGCTGCAACGCCAGAGAATTCCTCTTGCAGGTCCACCTGAATATAGTGATATAAGTCTGGAATCTGACCACGCCAGTCGCTATGCCAAAAAGTATAAGCATCTCCATCAATCAAATATTCGAGGTGTTGCCCATCGGTTTTGTCGCTTGCATTACTGCTAAGTTGGCTTGCGTCAGTAATGAGTGGGATACCTTCTTGCGTAAGAGACTGTGCGTGCAATGAATTAACCGCAAAAAATAACAGCAATGCGATTAGATAATTCATAAACTCCCATTTGGAATCTTGATACGTTCTTTTTATTATCATATTAATTCTCTTTTTCGCCCCATCCCCCAACAGACGATTCATTACCGGTACAAGAGGAGCGTAGGGATTTGTCCTTAATCATCTTGTAACAGGCTCTGGTAAAACCGACTCAGAAATGAAAAGAATCTAAATACACCTACGCCGTTATGCTCGAGCTACACGGCGTAGGTTCACCGCATGCATACGAAGCACAATGGAGGCGTATCCTGTATTCTTCCATCCTTCTGAGATTGAAATTTACCAGATTTCGTTACAAAGGATGAAAGCGCGGAACGCTCTCTTGGTCAAATGGCTGGCATCCCACTTTTTGGGCGGAAAGTTCCAAATGACAATGCAAAAATACGGACAAATTCTTTACCTACAAAAAGATTTGAGGAAAAAATTTCCCTACCGAGAAAAAAACGCATAAGCACGGACAAGGTTGGGGCGAAGTATTTTCCTGTCCTTTTTCGAGGCATAACTTATGGCAAGGGTTGGTCTTAAGTTATGATCAGCATCGGCCTTAACTTATGACTGAAAAAAGGATAAGACGGAGGAGGCACTCATTACCCAATTACTCCATTATCACAAATCACAAATCACAATAAGAAAAAGTGTGTGCTGGGGCTTCTGGATTTTACCGAAAATTTCTAAGGAGTTTTAATATACATTATATATATAGAAATAAATCTTACTTCTCTAAGTAAACAAGATTGCACATCCATGGGGGTGAGTACACTATTTTCCTTATTGTTATTTGTGATTTGTTATAAGAGGGGGTTGTTGGGTGCAGATAATCAAACACTCAGAGATCAAGTGAGACATAAAGCCCCGCTCCATTGTCTCCAAGGGCAACAGGGGCTATTGTCAAGTCAAGGTTTCGGACAAAAGGACGTGTATAGATAAGTGCGGAACCAGCTCCGATGGCTGCACCGGCAAGAACATCCCAGATGTCATGATTCTTTGTATAAGCACGCCCCCAAGCTACATACGTAGAGACGACATAAGCGGGCACTCCCCACTTCCATCCATACCTTCGCATGAGGAATGTGGCGCCATCGAATGCTGCCATCGTATGGGTGCTGGGCAAAGCATGATTGTCCGTCCATCCCGGATTTAATGGCATAACAGGACGGTTCTTCCTTACACAGACGTTGAGACCATAATTCAAGGCTATTCCCGTAACAGAACTAAATCCAAGTTGAAGGAAGCCCTTCCTGTCTTTCTCGAATATGGTCTTTACAAGTGCCGTAGCAGATGGAGCAAAGCAAATGATATCTGAAGAATAATCCACGAATCTCTGCTGTGCAAGGATCTTCGTCTGCGCCATCAAAAACAACACTATGCATGAAATCGTCTTTTTCATTGATAATCTACTTTGTATTACGTTTGTGTTTCTCGTTGCAAAGATACAAAGGATTATATTGTACAAAAAAAGGATAAATCCTATAATCAAGAAGGAAAATCCCTAAATCGAAAGATTACCCACCGAGAGAAAAAAAAATTCCTCGGGATGCAACAAATGCTACATCGCGAGGAAACAAAATATCCGTAGGCGTGGACAAAGATCGGACGCCTTATTCTTCGTATCCGTTGGGGTTGTTCTTCTGCCAGTTCCAGCTGTCGCGACACATGTCCTCGATGCCGTAACGGGCTTCCCAGCCAAGTTCCTTCTTGGCCTTTTCTGGATTACAATAGCAAGTGGCTATGTCGCCTGGGCGCCTGGGCTTGATGGAATACTTAACGGGAACGCCATTGGCTTTCTCGAAAGCATTTACCACATCCAGAACACTATACCCGTGACCGGTACCTAAATTATAGATACCCAGGCCACACCCTTTCTGGATGGCTTTCAATGCACAGACATGACCGGCTGCAAGGTCGCAAACATGAATATAGTCGCGAACGCCTGTGCCATCGTGGGTGTCGTAGTCATTGCCGAAGACGCCCAATTCCGGACGTTTGCCTACTGCCACCTGAGTAATGTAAGGCATCAGGTTGTTGGGAATACCGTTTGGATTCTCGCCTATACGGCCACTCTGATGGGCACCGATGGGATTGAAATAGCGCAAGAGCACAACGTTCCATTCGGGATCTGCCTTCTGCACGTCTATCATCACTTCCTCCAGCATGGACTTTGTCTGTCCGTAGGGATTGGTGCAATGACCTTTGGGGCACTCCTCTGTAATGGGGATGATAGCGGGATCGCCATAAACCGTGGCAGAAGAGGAGAAGATGATGTTCTTGCAACCGTTCTTACGCATAACATCCAGCAGGACAAACGTTCCGTTCATGTTGTTTTCGTAGTATTCCAACGGTTTGTTTACGCTTTCGCCAACGGCTTTGAGGCCGGCAAAATGAATGACTGCATCGGGCTTTTCTGTTTCAAAGACCTTGAACATACCGTCATAATCGCGGATGTCCACTTTGTAGAATGGAATATCCTTACCTATAATTTCTGATACACGTTGCAGGGCCTTGGGGCTTGAATTGTAAAGGTTATCTACAACGAAAACGCTATAACCTGCTTTATCCAATTCTATTATGGTGTGACTACCGATGTAACCAGCACCACCTGTCAGTAATATTTTCATTTTATATGTTGTAATTAGTTATCAGAGTCCGATGATTTTTGCCAATCCATTGTTCACACCGCTAAAACCCATGAATGCCATGGCTAGAAGACCGGCCGTAACAAGCGCGATGGGCATACCTTGCATACCTTTGGGAATGTCCATCAAAGACAAGTGTTCGCGGATGCCGGCAAAGATGACCAGAGCAAGTGCAAAGCCCAGAGCCGTACACAAGGCAAACCATACGCCATTGATGAGGCTTGGCTCCATACCGGCAGCATCGTATGTGCCGTTGGCAACCAATATGGCCACACCCAGGATGCAGCAGTTCGTAGTAATAAGAGGCAGGAATACGCCCAATGCCTGATACAAGGCTGGGCTTGTCTTCTTGAGGATGATCTCTACCATCTGCACAAGAGCGGCAATGACCAAGATAAAGGCAATCGTCTGGAGATATTCAAGGCCGAAAGCATTCAGGATGTACACTTGGATGAGATAGGTGACAATCGTGGCTATCGTGAGGACGAAAGCAACGGCAGCACCCATGCCAATGGCTGTTTCTATCTTTTTGCTGACACCCAGGAAAGGACAAATTCCCAAGAACTGTGAGAGAACAATATTGTTTACGAATATTGCCGTGATAAAAATAAGAATGTATGCCATAGTAATTATGCCTTTTTAAGTTTGTTGATAATAGCAATGAGATAACCCAGCACGATAAATGCGCCTGGAGCAAGAACAAAGGCCAATGCACCATAATTCTCCGGGAAAATGGTGGCATTGAAGATTTTACCTGTCCCCAGCAATTCACGAACGGCTCCCAAGAGGGTCAATCCGATGGTAAAACCAAGTCCCATACCGATGCCGTCGAAGATAGAGGCCAGAGGGTTGTTCTTGGCAGCAAAGGCTTCTGCACGCCCTAATATGATGCAATTGACCACTATCAGGGGAATGAAAAGTCCCAACGAAGCATACACATCAGGGAAATATGCCTGAAGACACATTTGCAGAATCGTGACAAGCGAAGCGATGACAACGATGAACGAAGGAATGCGCACCATGTCCGGAATCAGGTTCTTAATCATAGAGATGAAGAAGTTGGAGAAGATGAGAACGGCTGTCGTGGCTAATCCCATGGACATACCATTCAACGCGCTGCTGGTCGTTCCCAACGTAGGACACATTCCCAAAAGGAGTACAAAAGTGGGGTTCTCCTTTATAATGCCATTTAAAAGAACTTTTATATATTTCATATTTATTTGCTCTTAAATGATTAAGACTAATTAAAAGAATTACCTATCGGTTTAGAAGCACCACTCTGTACGTCTTCGTCTGATCCGCCAACAGCTGAATACGCAGAGTTCAGACAACGAAGGAATGCCCTACTTGTGATGGTGGATGCCGTAATGGCGTCAATCTCTCCACCGTCCTTGCTTACCGTCAGGTTGTTTGTGCCTGGGTTCTTGCCGATTACGTTGCCCTTCTGTCCTTCCTGGAACCAGAAAGCAGCCTTGGCTCCCAATCCAGGTGTCTCGTTGCTTTCCAGAATGCGGTAACCCTTTATCGCACCCGAATTGTCGAACCCGACAAGTACCGTCAGATTTCCACCGAACGCATTGGCATCGGTTGTCTTGACTGCATAGCCACAATCGGTCTTGAAGACAATGGAACCGTTCTCTAACGTATCAGTTTTCAGAGAATCCAATTTCTCTGCATTCAACACAGCCAGAATGCCATCGGACAAGGTCTTAGCCTTGATTTGGGCAATCGGCTCTTTCGTGGCTTCATTCACATAGGCCAGGGCAGCACCTGCAATTACGGCTATAATCGTAAGTACGCCTACCATATTATACCATGTAGATTCCAGCTTTTTCATTTCTTTGTTTCCTCCCCAAATCGTTTAGGTTTGCAATATGTATTAATCAGAGGGGTAAAGGCATTCATAATGAGGATGGCAAAGCTCATACCTTCTGGGTAAGCGCCCCAGTTACGAATGATAACCGTTAGAACACCTATGCATACACCATAAATAACCTGACCGTCTTTTGTCATGGGGCTTGTCACATAATCCGTGGCCATGAAACAAGCGCCCAGCATCAAGCCACCACTCAAAAGTACAGCCATTGGATTCGCATACATCGGGTCGGACATCTTCAGAATCATACTGAAAATGAATACCGTGGCCAAAATACTGACGGGAATATGCCATGTGATGATCTTTTTCCATAACATATAAGCCAAACCTATGAGGAGGCAAATGGCACTTACCTCACCCAGACAGCCACCGGTTTGCCCAACCAGCATGTCAAAACTGTCTGGAAGTTCATACAGGACAGACGCCTTGTGTTCTACAATGGCCCTGTTCATGACGCTGAGGGGGGTGGCTGCGGTTTCTGCGTCCAAGTATTTTGTCAGCTGTCCGCTTACCGGCCATGTCGTCATCTGTGCCGGAAAAGAAACCAGCAGGAAGACGCGACCAAGCAAAGCAGGATTGAATGGGTTCTGTCCAAGACCTCCGAAAGTCATCTTGCCGACTCCGATAGCAAACAAGGCACCAATGATGATATTCCATATTGGCAAGTTGCTCGGCAAATTGAAGCCCAACAGAAGGCCTGTCAGGATGGCGCTTCCGTCACAGATTGTCAGACGGTCGCTTTTCAGCAGAAACTTGGCAATAGCCCATTCAAAAAAGACGCAGGAGACAACGGACGTTGCAAGAACGATGGCTGCTCCCAAGCCGAAGAAATAAAGTGATGCCAGGAGTGCAGGAACAAGTGCGATGCACACACCATACATGTTCTTCTGTACGGAGTCGCCTCCGTGAACATGTGGCGAAAGGGATATGACAAATTTATTCATTTTTCTATTCCTCTTTATTATATGATTCTTTTATTTAACAGAGCGACTACGTATGATAGCCATAACATTTGCCTTACCGACACGTATCATGTCCAGCAATGGCCGATGGCTGGGACAGGTAAACTGACAGCAACCGCACTCAATGCAACTGGTGATGTCGTTTTTCTCCAGCAGTTCCCAATCTGAATGAGCCGCAGCCTTGGAAAGGAGATAAGGTTCCAATCCCATCGGACAGGCACTAACACATTTGGCGCAACGGATACAGACCTCGGCTTCATTTCGGAGCGACTCTTTCTTGGTCATGAAAAGAAGGCCACTCGACCCCTTTGTCATAGGAACATCGAGTGAATAAAGGGCCTTACCCATCATAGGACCGCCACCAATAACCTTTCCGGTATCCTCCGGAACACCACCACATTCATCAATCAGCTGTTGGAAGGGTGTACCCAGACGAGCCAAAAGGTTGGAGGGCTCCTTTACGCTTTTACCTGTTACCGTGATGATTCTGTCTATCAGCGGTTTGTTCTTCATGACGGCTTCATAGATTGCGAAACAAGTACCTACGTTCTGCACGATGGCCCCCGTGTCTATTGGCAATGCGGGAGGAGCAGGAACTTGTCGGCCGATAACGGCATCAATCAATTGTTTCTCGCCGCCCTGAGGATATTTCACATTCAGGGGTACGACTTCTATCTGCGGGAAGTCTTTGGCTTTTTCCGTCAACAAAGCTATGGCATCCGGTTTGTTCTTCTCAATGCCTATGTAAGCCTTGTCCACGTTCACGGCTTTCATGATGAGTTCAACACCGACAAGGATTTCTACTGGATGCTCCAGCATCAGACGATGGTCGGCTGTCAAGTAGGGCTCACATTCTACAGCATTGACAATGACACATTCGGCCGTTTTCCCTGGAGGCGGACACAATTTCACGTGTGTGGGAAAGGTTGCGCCACCCATTCCAACGATTCCGGCATTCTTTATCTTGTCAATGATCGCCTTTCCATCCAGATCTGGGCGCTCTGACAAGCGTACTACATCGGGCGTCCTGTCGATGGTTTCTTCCCATTCATCGCCTTCCACGTCAACGTAAATGGCAGCACGACGTGTCCCAGAGGCATCCAGGACATTGTCTATCTTGGCCACCTTTCCGCTAACACTACTGTAAACGGGGGCACTAACAAATCCACCGGCTTCAGCCAACAACGTGCCAACCTTTACTTCATCTCCTTTTTTTACAACAGGTTTAGCGGGAGCACCAATGTGCTGAAACATACTGAAAATGGCCTGTTTAGGCAAACCAGCCACACGAATGGGACTTTTTGCCGACAACTTGCTTTCTTCAGGATGTACACCGCCTATATTAAAAGTCTTCATATTTGCGTTAATTTATTGCTGAGCTTCTGTCGTAACTGTTTCTTTATTCTCTGTTGGAGCCACCTCTTCTGCCTTGGGTTTCCTTGGCGGGAAATTAAAAGCATGAATGGCACCCTTGGGACATGCCTCCTCGCACTTACGGCACAACTTGCATTTCTCGGGATCTATCCAGGCAAGGTTGTTTTCCAACGTGATGGCTTCAAACTTATCACACGTCTTTACACACAATCCACATCCGATACAAGCCGACTTGCAGGCCTTGTTGGCAACAGCACCCTTGTCCTTGTTGTTGCAGAGAACCACCATGCGACGACCCTTAGGTCCCTTCGGACGGATCTCGATGATTTGTCGAGGACAAGCCTTGGCACAGGCGCCACATGCGGTACACTTGTCTTCATCCACTTCAGGAAGTCCTGTTTCAGGATTCATGTGAATGGCGTCGAACAGACATTTTCCTACACAGTCGCCACAACCCAGGCAACCATAGGCACAAGCCGTTTCTCCCATACCGGTCATGGCTTGCACACGGCAACTTCTCGCACCGTTGTACTCAGCAATGCTGGGGCGGTTCTCACAAGTACCATTGCAACGAACGACCGCCACCTGCGGAGAGGCTGCCTTCACTTCCAAGCCGACAATTTTGGCGACTTGCTCCATCACGACCTGCCCGCCTACGGGACAGAGTTTACCGTCAAGGCTTCCAGCATCGGCTGCTTTCACACAGGCAGCAGCGAAACCACTGCAACCAGGATAGCCACAACCGCCACAATTCGCCTGAGGCAAGACCTCTGCAACTTGACCGATACGGGGGTCTTCATGCACAGCAAACTTATGGGAGGCAATGAACAGGACCAAGGCCGAAACCAATCCTATCAAGCCCAACACAATTACTGCAATCAAAATAACATTCATACGTCAGTTTTTGATATTTAAAATTTTAAATGAAAATTTCCTAGAAAAACGCTTCCTCATCACATACAACAAAATATAATAAGGAACCAGAACGGCAAGCGATGAGATGGCCGAAATCAAATCGCTACCTATTAAATATTGGGTAAGGATGAGTGTTGCAAACAAAAGGACGGTTGGCAAGACATAAGCCCAAAGTATAGCAGAAAAACGTTGTTCGACAGAACCTGAGATCACGACCTTGTCACCGACTTTCACATCCTTGCAAGTGGCATCGTTCACGTCAATGAGTTTCTCGGACTTTTCACCATTCTTGCATAAATGAGCGACCGAACAATCACCGCAAGCCGATGGTTGCAGGAGTCGGACAAAAATGTGTCCGTCTTCCACGCTTTCCACAACGCCCGTATGTTCGATTGTTTGCCCCATTGTTTTCTTAAATTCACGCAAATTTAGATAAAAAATTTCAAAAAGAAGAATTCTATGTCTCCCATTCGGTTTATTAAATGCATTTTTTAACATCAACCTCCATTTTTATGGAGTTCTTCCCTATATTTTCGATATTTTGTCATACTTTTGTGCAAAATAAAGCATAAAAAACATGATTGTCTATCCAAATTGTAAAATAAACCTTGGGCTAAATGTAGTTGCACGTCGCAGCGATGGGTACCACAACCTGGAAACCATTTTTTACCCCATTCCATTATGCGATGAATTATCCATTGAAGAAGCCGAAACAGATAGTTTGTCCATTGCTGGATTACAACTCGAAGGGAACATAAATGACAATTTGGTTATGAAAGTCTTATATCTACTTCGGGAAAAAGGCTATTCTATACCAAAAATAAAAATTGAGCTAAGAAAGAACATACCGAGCGGTGCCGGATTGGGGGGTGGTAGCAGCGATGCAGCTTTTATGATGAAAGCCCTGAACGAACTTTTTCAGTTAGGAATGTCGGAAGAAACGATGGAAAGCCATGTTTCAACGCTCGGAGCCGACTGTGCATTCTTCATCCAGAACAAACCTGTGTATGCCGAAGGTATAGGCAATGAGTTCCACCCCATAGCGTTGAATTTACAAGGTTGGTATCTGGTTTTAATAAAGCCCGACGATTTTGTCTCTACCAAGGAAGCCTATTCGCTGATTACTCCATGTAAACCAACGTACAACGTAACGGAAATCGTGCAGAAACCCGTAGAAGCATGGAAAGAACTGTTGACAAATGACTTCGAGGAAAGTGTATTTCCGAATCACGAGAACATATTGAATGTCAAGAATATGCTATATGAAATAGGAGCCACATATTCCTGTATGAGCGGTAGCGGCAGCAGCGTGTTCGGATTGTTCAAATCACCTGTTACTCTACCCGAAGAATTCAAGGGGATATTCACCTTCCAATGCAAATTATAGGGTTTTCCCCATTTAGTTTAGGGATTTTCATTTTGCAAATATCGCAAGCCATCGTATCTTTGCATCAGAAAATTTAAAAATTCAGCCTTATGAAAAGAAGTTTTGCTTACATTTTGGTTTGTTTTTGCTCTGTTCTCTCCATTCATGCAATGGATTACGAAACAGCACGTCAGGAAGCGTTGTACCTAACAGATAAGATGGCTTACGAGCTGAACCTGAACGATCAGCAGTACAACGATGCATACGAAATCAATCTGGATTATCTGTTGAGCCTGACCACAGCCGATGATATTCAGGGAGCCTACCTCGATTACAGATGTACGGATTTCCGTCATATTCTGTACGATTGGCAGTGGAGTATGTTCTGTGCAGCCGATTATTTCCTGCGCCCCGTAATGTGGTTGGGCGGCAGATGGTTCTACCCTATTTATACGATCTACGACCGTCATCACTTTTTCTTCGGACACCCGGCTGTCTATATCAGCTACCACGGAGGCCACGGACATTTCCATTATCACGATGGATTCTATGGCAATCGTCGTCCTGTCTGGAACGAAGGCATGAGAGGGCGTGACATGGGAGCCATTCGTCATCAAGCCGGTCGCAATGGTGTACGTTCAAACTACGTACAAGGTCGTGGAATGAACTTCCGCAGCAATGGTGAAGGTCGCCATGAAATGCAACGTAATTCTCAGAATGCCAACATGAGAGGCGCTCAAAGAGAAAGGGGCGGAGAACGTTTGCACGGCAACTCTTTCGACGGCAGCAGCACCCGTTCTACCATAGAAGGCGCTTACCGTTCTCGTGGAGGTCGCGAAAACAACGTGGGAAATCGCTCTTCTCGTTCTTCAAGAGAGGGTAACGTTTCCGGTAGCCGAGAGTTCTCACAGAAAGAAAGCACCCGTGGCGGACGCAATTCAATCAGCGGCACGCCTCGCGCGGGTTCCTCCACCAGAAGCAATTCCATGGGCAACAGCCGTCAACAATCAGGCAGTTCCAATGGATTCAGCAGAGGAAACAGTAATCGCAGCAGCAGTTTCAGCGGAGGAAGCACTCGTGGTAACAGTTTCGGCGGAGGAAGCACTCGTAGCGGTGGTTTCAATGGCGGAAATCGTGGAGGCAGCAATCATGGTGGTGGCAGAAGTCACCGATAAAATGGCTTATTTTTGCGGTTTCAGGCGCTTCAGCAAATCCTTGTTTATCGTACGGAATTTCTCCTGCCTCTGCAATAGGTCTTGACGCAGATTGTTGAACTCGTCGTTCATGCCATTATAAACATCCGAGAAGACACGAAGAAGTGGCGGCAGCAGTTCTTGTTCCTTGTTGTTGACAACAATCTTGATATCCTGTGGTACCAATTCAACTACGATGTCGGCTCCTTCGTCCTTTGGATCACCGTCAAAATGTATAACACCAGGTGCAGATCGATGAATCACCATCTGTCTGCACTTGAATGTTTTTATTCTGCTATTCTGGGTTATGTTCTTGTTGAATAGCTGAATGGCTATTTGTGGTGCCTCCAACATGGTAAAGGGTTCCATTATCGTGACATCCATCAAACCGTCACTCATGCTGGCTTCCGGTGCAATGTACACATTGTTGCCGTATTGACTTGCATTGGCACAAGCTATCAGGAAAGCCTTATGCGTTTGCTTCTCGCCTTCAATCTCTATTTCATACGTATCGGGCTTGTATTTCAAGCCTTCACGCAACGTATTCTCGATATAGGAAAGCAAGCCACGCCTGCCGCTGTTGGCAAACTTGCTGGATACGAATGCATCGAAACCTACGCCACAAGTACAGAAAAAAGGCGTTCCGTTTATCAAACCGTAATCCAAGCTTCTGATATCAAATTCCGAAATCACCTTCAAGGCTTTTTCGGGATTCATGGGAATGAAAAGATGACGAGCCAAGCCGTTACCGCTTCCGCAAGGAATGACGCCCAGAGCAGTATTCGTATGTACCAAGCTCTTAGCCACTTCGTTCACCGTTCCGTCGCCGCCCACAGCCACCACCACATCAACGTTCTGTTCTATGGCTTTGGCAGAAATTTCAGCAGCATGTCCTTTATGACTGGTATAGAAGATTTCACATGAAAACTTTTCAGCATCCATGTATTTCGGTATCATTTCGACAATGTTCTTTTTGTCGGTTGTACCGGAAATTGGGTTAACGATGAACCAAACGTTTCTTTTTTCGTCCATTTTGTGTTGCAAAAGTATGAAATTTCCCTCAACTTCAAATATAATAGCCGAAAAACAAATGTAATCTTGTGTTTTTTTATTTTAAAAAGATGGACTTTTGAAATTTTTCTGTAAATTTGCCGAGTTTTAAAGAACCAGAAAACAAAATAATTTAAAAAATATGGGATTATTACAAGACAGATGCGCCAAGTACACCCTGCCACAGGAGTTTATGGAAAAGGGCATCTATCCCTATTTTAGGGAAATCGAAGGCAAGCAAGGCACGGAAGTGATGATGGGCGGCCATCGCGTGCTGATGTTTGGTTCGAATGCTTACACTGGACTTACTGGTGATCAACGTGTTATCGATGCAGGTGTTGCCGCCATGCAGAAGTATGGTAGCGGTTGCGCAGGTAGCCGCTTCCTGAACGGAACCCTCGACTTGCACGTACAGTTGGAGAAAGAGTTAGCCGAGTTTGTCGGCAAGGACGGTGCCCTATGCTTCGCCACCGGCTTTACCGTAAACAGCGGTGTTATCAGTCAGTTGGTTGACCGCAACGATTACGTAATCTGCGATGACCGCGACCATGCCAGTATCGTGGACGGCCGAAGACTGAGTTTCGCCACCCAGTTCAAGTACAAGCACAACGACATGGAAGATCTGGAGAAGCAGTTGCAGAAATGCGACCCCGACCGTGTCAAACTGATTGTTATCGACGGTGTGTTCAGTATGGAAGGCGACCTCTGCAAATTGCCTGAAATCGTAGAATTGAAGAAGAAATACAACGCCACCATCATGGTCGATGAAGCTCACGGATTGGGTGTCTTCGGCCGTCAGGGACGTGGTGTCTGCGACCATTTCGGATTGACCAAGGATGTTGACCTCATCATGGGTACCTTCTCCAAGAGCTTGGCTTCCATCGGCGGTTTCATTGCAGCCGACGCCAGCATCATCAACTGGTTGCGCCACACAGCTCGCACGTATATTTTCAGCGCCAGCTCCACACCCGCAGCCACAGCTTGCGCCCTGGAAGCCCTGCACATCATTCAGAACGAGCCCCAGCGCCTGGAAGCCCTGTGGGACGTCACGAACTATGCATTGAAGCGCTTCCGTGAAGAAGGATTCGAGATCGGCGAAACCGAAAGCCCCATCATCCCCCTGTATGTACGAGATGTAAACAAGACATTCCTGGCTGTTGCCAAGGCATTCGACGAGGGCGTATTCATCAACCCCGTCATTCCACCCGCTTGTGCTCCCCAGGACACCTTGGTTCGCTACGCATTGATGGCAACCCACACACATGCTCAGGTTGACGAATCCGTAGAGAAGTTGAAGAAAGTCTTCCGCGAATTAGACATCATCAAATAAGACACATTTACTCTGGAACCTATTCAGAGTTTACAATGCTTAATCTCACAAGGGTACACTCTCCAGGGACAAGAAGGGAGAATGTACCCTTTTATCATTAAATAATTTAATGTATGGTTAATTTCTCTTTACAAGGCAAGGTTGCACTCATCACGGGCGGTTCCTACGGAATCGGCTTTGCCATAGCCAAGGCATACGCCCAAGCAGGTGCATCAATCGCGTTCAACTGCCGCAGTCAGCAACATCTCGACCAGGCAATGCAGGATTACGAGGTACTTGGCATCAAGGCACTCGGTTACATTTGCGATGTTACGGACGAACAATCCGTACAGGCAATGGTTCAAGACATCAAATCCAAACTGGGTTCCATCGACATTCTCGTAAATAACGCAGGCATTATCAAGCGTATTCCTATGCATGAGATGAAAGTGGAGGAATACAGGCAAGTCATAGACATCGACCTGACGGCTCCGTTCATCGTGAGCAAGGCCGTATTGCCCGACATGATAGATAAGGGACACGGCAAGATCATCAACATCTGCTCCATGATGAGCGAACTGGGTCGCGAAACCGTTTCCGCCTATGCTTCTGCCAAAGGCGGTTTGAAGATGCTGACACGCAACATCGCCTCGGAATACGGCAAGTATAATATCCAGTGTAACGCCATAGGCCCCGGCTACATAGCCACTCCGCAGACAGCACCCTTGCGAGAGAAGCAACCCGACGGCAGTCGTCACCCCTTCGATTCGTTCATCGTGGCCAAGACGCCAGCCGAGCGCTGGGGAACGACAGAAGACCTGGAAGGGCCGGCCGTTTTCCTGGCTTCCGATGCCAGCAACTTCGTCAATGGCCATGTGCTGTACGTTGACGGAGGCATCTTGGCTTACATAGGCAAACAACCCTAATAGCAGGACGTATGGGTAACGTATTCAGTTATATTATCGGTTTGGGTGCATCGGTCATGATGCCCATCATCTTCACGCTTCTGGGTCTTTTCCTGCGTATCAAGCCAGGGAAAGCTTTGCTTAGCGGCCTCTATGTAGGCGTGGGATTCGTAGGTTTGTCCGTAGTCACCGGATTGCTTACCAGCAGTTTAGGCCCTGCCCTGGAAAAGGTCGTGCAGAATTACGGCTTGCAACTCAGCATCTTCGACATGGGATGGCCGGCCGCCGCCTCTGTTGCCTACAACACAGCCGTAGGTGCCTTCATCATTCCTGTTTGCCTGGCCGTGAACGTAGTCATGCTGCTCACGCGCACCACACGTACCATCAACATCGACCTGTGGAACTACTGGCACTTTGCCTTTATCGGCGCCATTGTCTATCTCGCCTGCGACTGCTTGTGGCTGGGATTCGGAGCTGCCATCGTATGCTACATCATCACGCTTGTGATGGCCGACATGACGGCCGACGGCTTCCAACAGTATTACGAGAAGATGGACGGCATCTCTATACCCCAACCTTTCTGTCAGAGCTTCGTTCCCTTTGCCGTTGTGGTAAACAAGGTTCTCGACTGGATTCCTGGATTCCACAAGCTTGACCTGGATGCCGAGGGAATGAAGCGTAAGTTCGGAATACTGGGCGAGCCCCTCTTCATCGGTGTAATCGTGGGTTGTTCCATTGCCTTGCTGGCCAATTACGACGTGCAAGCCACCCTGACGCTGGGTGTGAAGATGGGTGCCGTAATGGAGCTGATTCCACGCATCACACGCTTGTTCATCGACGGGTTGATTCCCATTTCCGATGCCACAAAGCGCATGATCGCACAGAAGTTCGGCGAGAAGACCAAGCTGCACATCGGCATGAGTCCTGCCCTGGTCATCGGACATCCCACGACCTTGGTCGTTTCGTTGCTCCTGATTCCAACGGTTCTGTTCCTCTCCGTCGTGTTGCCCGGAAACAAGTTCCTGCCGCTGGCTTCGCTGGCCGGACTTTTCTACCTGTTCCCCGTTGTTCTGCCCATTACCAAGGGGAATGTGGTGAAGACCTTCATCGTGGGATTGGTAGCATTGCTCTGCGGACTTTACTTCGTAACCGACATAGCCGAGGCATTTACCATGGCAGCCAATTCGGTGGCTTCCATGCACCCCGAGGACGCATCGGTACGTATTCCAGAGGGTTTCTCTGCCGGAGCCGCCCTCGACTTTGCCTCCAGTTTGCTCTGCTGGTTCACCTACCACCTATTCCACTCTTTGCGCGAGGCAGGCATCGTAACAGCCTTGGGCTTAGCGGGCAATCTGGTGTTCATCAATTACCGTAGAATAAAGAAAAACGAAAAATAACAGTCATGAAAAAAAGTATCATTTTAGCAAGCCTCTGTCTTGCATCAAGTATCATTATGGCACAAGAACACACAAACTATGAGCTGCGTTATGCAACTCATCCGATGGACGTGAAAACCTATGACACGTCTCGACTTCGCAAGGAATTTGCGATAGAAAAGGTATTCACACCAGGTCAGATCAACATTGTTTACAGCATCCACGACCGTATGATTGTCGGTGGTGCTCTGCCCACGGATAAGGAATTGCAACTGGAAACCATCGACTATCTGAAAGCACCTAATTTCCTGCATCGTCGCGAAATAGGCATAATCAACGTTGGTGGAACGGGAACGGTTAGGGTGGACAACAAGAAATATGAACTGAAGAACAAGGAAGCCCTCTATGTCGGTAGCGGTGAGCATGAGGTGTATTTCTCATCCGAGGATGCAGCTCATCCGGCACATTTCTACTTCAACAGTACCGTGGCTCATACCTCCTACCCAACAAAAAAGATTACTTTGGCAGATGCAGATGTGTTGAAGGCCGGTTCTGCCGCCGAAAGCAACGATCGTGTCATAAATCGGCTCATCGTCCAGAAAACCTGTAAGACATGCCAGTTGCAGATGGGAATGACTGAGCTGAAGAGCGGTAGCGTCTGGAATACAATGCCTGCGCACACACATTCCCGCCGCATGGAGGCTTATTTCTATTTCGAGGTTCCCGAAAACCAAGCTGTTTGCCATTTCATGGGCGAGCCACAGGAGACACGCCCCATCTGGTTGCACAACGAACAGGCAGTTATCTCCCCGGAATGGTCTATTCATGCCGGAGCAGGTACAAGCAACTATACCTTCATCTGGGGTATGGGCGGCGAGAACATGGATTATGGCGACATGGATGCTGTTACGGCTACCGATTTACGATAACACCTTATATTATTATATAGTATGAGCGAAAACGAATATAAAGACACATTACCCGAGAACGCGTTCCGTGAACTGAAGGAAGGCGAAGAGTACGAACCCCTGATGCCTACGGCCAGCCATCCGCGCGAAGTGACGACCTGGTCGGTATGCTGGGGCATACTGATGGCTGTTATCTTCAGCGCAGCAGCCGCTTATCTGGGCCTGAAAGTCGGTCAGGTGTTCGAGGCAGCCATTCCCATCACCATCATAGCCGTGGGCGTGAGCAACGCCACACGCAGGAACAAGGCCCTGGGCGAGAACGTCATCATCCAGAGCATCGGGGCATGCAGCGGCGTAGTGGTGGCTGGAGCCATCTTCACTCTGCCAGCCCTCTATATCCTGCAAGCCAAGTACCCAGAGATGACGGTAAACTTCATCGAGGTGTTTTTTGCAAGCCTTCTCGGAGGCATCCTTGGCATCCTGTTCCTGATACCCTTCCGTAAGTATTTCGTCAAGGAGATGCACGGCAAGTATCCGTTCCCCGAAGCCACCGCCAGCACGCAGGTACTGGTGAGCGGTTCCAGGGGCGGCGACCAAGCCAAACCGCTCCTATTTGCCGGTCTCATCGGTGGAATCTACGATTTCATCGTGGCCACGTTCGGCCTTTGGAACGAGAACTTCACCAGTCGCGCCATCCTGTGGGGCGATACGGTGGCCGAGAAGACCAAGCTGGTGCTGAAATGCAATACCGGAGCAGCCGTACTGGGTATGGGCTATATCGTGGGATTGAAATACGCCTTCATCATTTGCTGCGGCAGTATGCTCATCTGGTGGATCATAGTGCCCGGCATCGCCCTGTTCTTCCCGAACCTGGAGATTTCCGAAGGCCTTACCGCCACGGCAGCCAGCGCAGAGCAACTGTTCAAGTATGCCAAGAGCATCGGTATCGGCGGCATCGCCATGGCCGGCATCATCGGCATCATCAAGAGCTGGAAACTCATCACGGGTGCCGTACAGTTGGCCGCCAAGGAGATGGGTGGCAAGAAAGAGATTGCCGTGGAAACCGAGCGCACCCAGTTGGATATTCCGATGAAATGGGTGGGTTTGGGCGCATTGCTCACGCTCGTCATCACATTCCTGTTCTTCCAGTTCGACGTGATGGGTGGCGTGTGGACATTCAGCATCGTAGCCATCCTGTTGGTCACCATCATCACGTTCCTCTTCACCACCGTGGCCGCCAATGCCATAGCCATCGTGGGCAGTAACCCCGTCAGCGGTATGACGCTCATGACGCTCATCCTGGCATCCGTCATCATGGTGGGTGTGGGATTGAAGGGCACCAGCGGCATGATAGCCGCCCTCATCATGGGAGGTGTAGTATGCACGGCACTCAGCATGGCCGGCGGTTTCGTAACGGATCTGAAGATAGGCTATTGGCTGGGCAGTACGCCGCGCAAGCAGGAAAGCTGGAAGTTCCTGGGCACCCTGGTGAGCGCAGCCACCGTGGCAGGCGTCATCATGATTCTGAACAAGACCTACGGCTTCACCGACGGCACGCTGGCAGCTCCACAGGCCAACGCCATGGCAGCCGTCATAGAGCCGCTGATGAGCGGTAGCGGAGCCCCCTGGCTGCTGTACGGCATAGGTGCCGTCATCGCCGTAGTGCTGAATGCCTGTGGCATCTCTGCCCTGGCCTTCGCCCTGGGTATGTTCATTCCCCTGGAACTCAACCTGCCCCTGCTGGTGGGCGGAGCCATCAACTGGTTCGTCACCACGCGCAGCACCGATGCATCCCTCAACAACGCACGTGGCGAGAGAGGTACACTCCTGGCCAGCGGATTCATTGCCGGAGGTGCCCTGATGGGCGTCGTGAGCGCAGCTCTCAGGTTCGGCGGTGTCAACTTCGAGTACGACGGCTGGTGGCAGAACTACCTGAGCGAACTCCTGTCGCTTGGCATGTATTGCATACTCATTATCTACATGATAAAGGCCAGTATGAATGCAAAAAAGGCTTGAGGCGGTCAAAAAAGGGTGAAAATGAGAAAAAAAAGAACACAATGAGTGCCTGTATGTAAACTTTTCACTATCTTTGCGCCGCCGTTACGAGTTGACGGCACATTTCAAACCTATTTATTAAAGTTTAATTAAATTATGGCAACAAGAATTAGATTGCAGCGTCACGGTCGTAAAGACTACGCTTTTTACAGCATCGTAATCGCTGATGTAAGAGCTCCACGTGATGGTAAGTTTACAGAAAAGATTGGTACGTACAATCCGAACACCAATCCTGCCACTGTAGATTTGAAATTCGACCGTGCCCTCTATTGGGTAGAGTGTGGCGCACAGCCCACCGACACGGTTCGTAACATTCTGTCAGGCGAAGGTGTGTACATGATGAAGCACCTGCGCGGTGGTGTGAAGAAGGGTGCTTTTGACGAAGCCACCTGTGAGGCAAAATTTGCCGCATGGAAGGCCGACAAGCAGAAGGGCCTGGAGGCATTTGAGGCTAAGAAGGCTGCTGACAAGAAGGCTGCTGATGCAGTTCGCTTGAGCGCAGAGAAGAAAGCCAACGAAGAGATCGCTAAGAAGGTAGCTGAAAAGAAGGCTGCTGAGGCTGCTGCTAAGGCTGAGGCTGAGGCCGCCGCAAATGCAGAGGCTACTGAGGGTGAAACAACCGAAACTCCCGCAGAGGCCTAAATCAATCACAAGACCATATTTCAATTAGACTTTTTCCAAACAACAACCGTGAGGGCGCTACCGTGAGGCAGTGCCCTTCATATTTTCCGTGGATGGGGAGAAAAAGGTTCTCCCGATTGTGGAGATCCAAGAGGGATGTGCAGATTGTGCATACCCCCCTCAGGGGTACACATATCGTGCGTACCCTACTCTACCTGAGCAATCAGTACCCAGTCGTTGGTGTCCGGTTTATGTGGCAAGACAAGGGTGCCTTCGGCAGTGGTGCTGGCTGACTGAGGTTCGCCATATTCCCCGGTGCGCGGGTTCATCCAGGTCAGGGAAACGGCCTTGTTTGCCGGCAGTTCAGCTATCGTTCCCGTCGCGGTATTCTCGCCAAAGAGGTACAGGACGTGCTTGCCCTTCGGTGTGTAGGCATAGGTGAAAGCCGCATCTTCCTCGGGGATGAACTCCTTGTCGTCCTCGAATACCGGGGTCAGCGTCCACCACTCGAAGGAGGTCAGGAAGTCCTTCAGGTAAGCCATCTGACGGGCACTCTCGAACTCCAGGGCATCGCACCAGTGAACGGCCTTGTCCTCGGGCGTTATCTTCTCCTTGCCGTCATCCGATGTGCTGTCTATATCATAGGTACTCTTGTAGAGCCACATGTCCACGGCACCGTATCCGTAGCCGCAGAATCCCGCCAGGAAGACAATCCAACCCTGGGCACGCTCGCCGAAGTCCTTCGTCCACAGGTAGCAGTAACGGCCCTCGTATTCCACGGCAGGACGGGGAGATTGCCAGTAGTCGCGCAGCTGATGGTCATCGGGTGTCTTGGTCAGCGATGGGGGGTACTGGGCAGCCCACCAGTTATGCCCCGTGCGCTCTGCCACCTCGTCGGAGAGGAAAGCCGACTCAGTACCCCACTCGTGCTCGAAGCCGGGACACGTACCGTAACCCGTAACCGTGGTGAAGCCGGCATTCTCCTGATGCGCCGACAAGGGGTGCGCGTAGCAGTCGCAGCCATGCAGGTACTCGGCCACTAACACCCATGGGTTCGTCTTCCTGTCGTACTTCCACTGGTCGCCTCTCTCACGGTAGAAGTCGTTGTCCACCTCCTGTGCCAGCGTCCACATCACCGGATAGGCACCGAAGCGAGCCACCCAGTAGCGCGACAGCCGCCTGAGCACGGCAGCATCATCCTTCACGAAATCCATGTTCATCTGCGAGGAGAAGAAGAACTCTGCGTTCGCGTGAACCAACCCTGCATCGGCAATGTACTGATAGTAACGGTCGGCCTCACGGAAACCCTCTATGTCGCTATCGTCGATGTGACCGTCGGCCATGTCGAACTTCGACCCTATCGGCTCGCTCTGATAAACCGTAAATCCCTGTTCCACGCGCCTGTCCACGATGTATTTGAAGTGCGAGGTGGCACCCGTGTTGCCCGCATGAGGGCCTGGTTCATCGATTTCCTCGGTGTACATTCCCCAGTGGGTGTCGCCCAGGTAGAAGAACGGAGTGCCGTCAGCGTATGTCATGTATTTCTTGCCCGTGTCAGCCGTCACGAAGCCGTGGCGATAGATGTCCAGGTCGCCCTTGTACTTCACGCAGCGGAGCGTACCCGTCTGCCCGTTCAGCGAAGGATCCTGAGCACATACCGAATGCCAGTTCCACTTGCCCGTTTCCGTAGGGGCAAAGCGCACCCGGAATTCGTTGGCACCGTCCCAGAAGGCTGGGCGCACCAGCTTCTTGCCCGTAGCCTTGTGTACGAACTCCACATCCAGGATCACGTCCTCGCCACCGCCCTGAGCATAATCCTTGTCCGAGCAGAAAGACAGTTCTGCCACACGCCACTTCTCGACCTTGACACCCTGGCAGCTAAAAGACATCATAAATGTGCCAATCAAGGCCATCACGCACGTTTTCAATACATTCATAATTTTTGATTTTAATTTCAGAACAAAGGTACTGATTTTCCCCCAAACAACCAAGTCAAAGGGGTGTTTTCATACTTTTTTTCTCTCACGATGCAACAATTGCTACATCACGAGGCAACAAATTTGGCCATTCGACGAGGCTCCGGACACCTCTTGAATCGCTGATGCTCGATTTCTTAAACCAAGTGCAAAGGTACGACATTTATTTTGAATATGCAATAGTTTGAGCAATTTTTTTCAATTTTATTTTATACATAAAATCATCAATCGTTAATCGTTAATCGTTAATCGTTAATGGCTCATTGTCATCTGGTCATTGTCATCATTGTCATTAAGGAAAATACACTTTTTTCACCTCAAAATAATAATATATATAAATATATATTATTTATTTTGCACCTATATCCGCCGAAACGTTAATGACAATCATGACAATGACAATCATGACAACATGGCGTTTGTTTTTGTTGAGGAAGAGGATAAACCACCGTCGCGTTTTGCGACCCCCTTGGAGGAACTCATAAAATTGATGACAATGACGATAAGCTAACCCGACAAATTGTCGTATCAGTGATATTGCAAGCCAAATTCTAGTGCAAAGTACAAAAATCCCCCATTCCATCGCAA
>JAZLIY010000017.1:0-14302 GCA_045617645.1 Bacteroidaceae bacterium
TATGCAAGAAATGTTGATAAGATGAAGACGAGCGAAATGTTGACATACCCAAAATTTCTGCAAACATATTCTTTCTATACTAATAGCATCGTAATTAAAGAACCGCCGTATGCCGAACGGCACGTACGGTGGTGTGAGAGGTCGGAAAACGAAAGTAGGAAGAAAACTACTTCGTTTTCCTCCTACTCGATTGTATAATATTGAATCATGCGGTCGAGGGCGCGTGTGCAAACGGGGCAGAAGCGAGGGACCGTGTTGGTTCTCATACGGCAGTCCTGGCTGGGACGATAGATGTCGTGGCTCTGGTAACCGCCTCCTTCGTACACGCCCACATGGGTAAAGGGTTCGGTACCGTCGACCGGGGTGGGAATGGGTGTGCCGTCGGTCAGCATATCGCGCCATTTGCTGCGGAAATCGACGAGAGTAGTGAGGTTGGGCTCCCATGGCTCGGTGTCCGAGGGGTAGTTTGTCTCGTACTGGTCGTCGTAGTAGTATTCGTCGCCGAGGCCCCCGAAATGATGTCCAAACTCGTGGACGAGAACAGGGCGGCTTTTGGGGTTGCGGGCGCTGCTGGTAACGTAACTGTTGTAGATGCCACCGCCGCCGTAGTTATCGGTATTCACCAGGATGATAACCTGTTCGTAGGGTACGCCGCTGAGTATGTCGTGCAGGCGTTTCACATAGGGTGTCGTCAAGTAACGATGGCTGTAAAAGGTATGGAAATGGCAACCCAGGAGGGTGTTGCGCCAAATGCCCTGATAGGGGATGCTGGCTCCGTTCTCAGGCGATGGGGTGTCCACAGCTACGAAATTGAACTTGAGACGCTGGGAGGCAAAGGGCTCATGGCTGAGGAGGGACTGGATGGACTCCTGGCAATCGTGCCGGAACTGGTTCATCTCGCCACTGGTATATCCCTCGGGCACGAAGGTGACATCGATGCAGTCCCGGCTGTCGCCCCCCTGTTGCAGGTATTCCCACGGACTGTGTGTCTGCGGACGGCGGATAAGACTGTCGGTGGGGCTTACGCGATGGGTGAACGAGGAGAGTACCTGGTTATGGGTATCGGAGAGGGAAACGGTGATGTCCACACTTTGTCTGGGCATGGGAACAAGGAATACATTCTCGAAGGAGCGTTGGAGGCGTGTGGCCTCTTCGGTAGTCTGCCATTCCTGGAACAGGGTGCTGAAAGAGTGGCGGTAGAGGGTGTCGCGCCCCAGGGTGTCGGTCATCGTTATCTGTCCGTTGCCTTGCAGGAGCAGGCGGTCCAGGTTCACGTGTCTGCCGTACCAGCCGGGTGTAGAACTCAGTCCGTCCAGGTAGATTTGCTGCTGGCGGTTGTTCCCGCAGAAGGTATAGTCGAGCCGCAGGGTGCTGTCGCAGAAAGTCTGCTCGAAAGAGCGGGCGGTGGCTGTGGTCAGGATGCCCAGGGTGCACAGGAGGTAAAGGATGCGTTTCATAAGGGGAACGTGTTATTCGGCGTGAGTGATGTCCAGGGGCACCAGGATGCGTATACCGATGTTACGCCCCATGTTGTGAATGCCCTGGTAACCGGTCAGCGGTAGCGTGTAGGCATATTTCAGCCGACTGAGGTGCGACTGGTACGACTTGTTGAGCAGGTTGGTGGCGGTGAGATAGACGGAACACACCTTACGGCCCCGGACACAGAGATCCGTGCCTGCCGACAGGTTGAGGAGCGTGTAGGCCGGGGTGGCTGTCTCGGTTCCATAAGCTGCCATAAAATGGTCCTGACGGAAGTTGGCATCGGTTTCCGCCTCGGCATACAAGTGGCGTAGGTAGGGACTGCGCACGGGAATATCGTAGTGGAGCGAGGTAATCCAGCGGGGTGCAGGCATATAGGGCAACCACTTCTCCTCCTGACTCTTGTCTGGCTGTCGGCCGTTGACATAGGAGAAAGTGTTCTCGAAATGCAGGTGGTGGAGGAAGTGCAGGATGACGCGAGCCTCGCCGCCCATGATGTCGGCATTCCCCGAAGTGAAGCGGAAACGGTCGGTGTCCAGTCCTGTGGAGGCTTCCCTTTGCAGGAAGATGTAGTTGCTGATATGATTGGCAAAGAGGGAGAGGGAGAAGGACAGGATGCCGTATGCGTAATCCATGCCGGCATCGAACTGCCAGCTGTTCTCGGCTTTCAGCTGGGCATTGCCCACCTCGTAGCGGAAGGTTCCTTCGTGCTCGCCGTCGCTGCCCAGTTCGCTCATGTTGGGGGCGCGGAACCCGTGCGAGGCGTTGACCTTGATGTCCAGGTAGCGACTGGCGTTGTAGATGGCTCCCAGACTACCGGAAAAGGCACCCCAGGAACGTTTCTCCCTGTCGCCGCCCAGGATGGGGGTCCACTGGCTGTGACGGTTGTCGTAGCGCAGTCCGCCGCTCAGGTGCCACTGGTCGGAAAGGTCCTGGCTGGCAGTGGCAAAAGCACCGATGTCGAACAGGTGGTAGGCTGGGATGAGGCTCTCCTGACCTAGGTCCTCGGAGTTCTGATACATACCTGCTACGCCTACGTTCACCTTGCCGTTCGATTCGCCATAGGGCAGGATATATCGTGTGTCGTAGGTGAGGGTATGCAGACGGAAATCCAGTTCGGGATGGGCTTCCTCCCCGATGGGAAGTGCCTCTCCCTCGTATTCCTGACGACGGTTCTGCTGATAGCCCACGATGGCTTTCAGTGTACCTACGGGCAGGTTGAAGGAGTTGTCCAGCACGGCCTTGTAGTGGCGCACGTTCTGGTAGGGGAAGACGTCCTCGCTCTCCTTCTCACGGGCAATGCGGTAACTGTGGCCGTTGTAGAAATCCTCGTCCTTGTCGGCAAAGAGTTCTGCCTCTATCATACCTGGCCGTAGATGGTAGTAACCCAGTTTTAAATGCGAGAACCCCCAGTAGCGGTTCAGCCCGACCATACCACTGAGGGCCTGTTCGGAGAAGCGTGTGTTGGGAACGAAGCCCTCCAGGGGGGCTTTGTAGTCGTGGGCCGACTTGTGACTGGCGCGCCAGTTCCATACGAATCCTTTCTGGTTGCCCCGCATGGCTGTTGTCAGATCGTACAGACCGTTGTTGGTCTGGTATCCGGCACCTATCTCGCCGGCTGTTTCTCCCTCCGGCATTGTTGGCGCATCGTGCATGACTATGGCACCAGCCATGGCATCCGAACCGTACATGAGTGAGGCGGGTCCTTTCAGTATTTCCAGAGAGTGAACGGTATTTCCGTCCACCTCGATGCCGTGTTCGTCGCCCCATTGTTGTCCCTCTTGTCGTACTCCGTCGTTCACCACCAGCACACGGTTGTATCCCAAGCCTCGGATGACGGGCTTGGAGATACTGGCACCCGTAGTAATCTGGTTCATGCCAGGCTGATGACTGATGGCATCTATCAGGTTGGCAGAAGGGTACATACGCAGGTTCTCGGACTGTACGATGCTGATGGGGGCGGCAATCTCCCGGAGTCGGGCGTTGCCGGTAATACCCGTTACGACCACCTCTCCCAGGTGGATACAGGTGTCCGGCTCGTCGATATGTTCTCTCCTGTTGTCTGTTGCATAAGTGCTCAGGGCGCAGAGGCATACAAACGTAAACAAAATCCTTCTTCTCATCAATTTCATCTTTGGAGTCTGTAAAAACGGGGACAAAGATACGATTAAGCGAGAGCAATGACAAATAAAACAAGTTTTTTTTCATTGCCGAGCGGAAGTATCTTCGATGGAAAGTCAAAGATAGTATAATAAAATCATATTTCATAAGGCATAATTCATAATTTATCGTATCTTTGTAGCCTTGATAGCGTGTTTGGCTATTCAGATACGGCAAGGAAACACATAAGATGGAATGGTTATCTGCTATACAACTGACAGGCATGCAGTGGTTCGTACTACTGTTGACAGCCCTCAGTATCGGTATGTCCAAGACTGGCATTCAGGGTATCATGCTGCTGATAGTACCTTTCATGGCCATGGCCTTCGGTGCCAAGGAGTCCACGGGCGTGATACTGCCCATGCTGTGTATGGCCGATGTGATAGCCGTGGCGTACTACAAACGTATCGCCGACTGGCGGATTGTGGCGCGCTTGTTGCCCACGGCCATCTTGGGCTTCTTTGTGGCCATATGTGTCGATAAATTGGTGCCTACCGGACAGTTTCGCCAACTGATGGGGTGGACTTTGGCCCTGGCTCTGATGGTGATGCTGTGGAGTGAGTTCTGTGGGCGCGAGAACCGTTGGATGCACCGATGGTGGTATGGCGCCCTGTTTGGAATGCTGGGCGGTTTTACCACTATGATAGGGAATGCCGCAGGGCCTGTGATGTCGGTCTATCTGCTATCCATGCGCAAGGGCAAGATGGAGTACATCGGCATCAATGCATGGTTTTTCCTGGTTGTGAATCTGTTGAAAATACCTCTTCAGGTTTTTGTGTGGAACAATATTACCTGGGAGACCTTTCGGCTGAACCTGCTCATGCTGCCGGCCATCGGAGTAGGGGCCCTCATCGGCATCTGGGTGGTAAAGCGTTTTCCCGAAAAAGGTTTCCGGCGTTTCATTCAGGTCGTTACCATTCTATCCGTCCTGATGATGATCGTGGGGTAATTCATAATGCATAATTATAAGACGTAATACGTAATCAAAACAAATATGAAAGCAAAACCTATTTATCGACTGTTTTCCGTGGCCGTGTTGCTGTGTACGGCTCAGGCAAAGGCAGAGAACAAGCTCGATTTTATGCACAACCTGTACGACTATATCGAGAACACCGAGGTTTTCGAACTGAACCAGGAGGAGGGCCGTGCCTATTATATCCCTCAGCATAGCAAACTACTGAACGGGAAGTGGAAATTCTACTATGCCGACACGCCGGAGGGTATCCCCACGGAATTCTATCAGGAGAAGTTTTCCGACGGCAAGTGGGCTATGATCGATGTACCTGCCAACTGGGAGATGCGTGGTTGGGGTGATCCACTGTTCCGCAATGTTGTCACTCCCTTCAAGGCTGATCCGCCCCGCGTACCCCATGAGTACAACCCCACGGGAGCCTATCGCACCACGTTCACCTTACCGCAAGAATGGAAAGGTGAGGAAGTATTTCTACGCTTCGAAAAGGTTGCGTCTGCCTCGTTCCTGTGGGTAAACGGGCAGGAAGTGGGCTACAACGAAGGGGCACACGAACCCGCCGAATACAACATAACACCCTATCTGAAAAAAGGGCGCAATACGTTGGCCATGCTGGTGATTAAGTACAGCGACGGTTACTACTTGGAAGACCAGGACTATTGGCGTCTGGCCGGTATCTTCGACGATGTGTACGTCTATGCCACTCCCCGTACACGCCTTTTCGACTGGTATGTCACCACAGACTTGGATGAGCAGTACCGCGATTCCGAGCTGAATGTGCAGACAACGGTTCGTCGCTATGAAGGAGCTACGGAAACAGACGGACTTCGTGTGAAAGCCCAGCTGAAAGATGCCCAGGGAAAGCTCGTGGCAGAGATGGAGAGTCCTGCTGGAGGATTCTCTGCCGATGCCAAGACGATGGAGCTGTCCATGGCACACCACATAGACAATCCGCTGAAATGGACGAGTGAAACGCCCGATACGTATGTCTTGGATATGCAATTGTGTGATAGTCGGGGCAACGTGCTGGATGTGGCCAGACAGACGGTTGGATTCAAGGAAAGCGAGATGCGCGACCACGTGTTCTACCTAAATGGCAAACCGTTGAAACTGAGTGCGGAATGCTCGCATATGCAGCACCCTGAGAACGGTCACGCCATAGCCGATTCCACCGTTGAGCAGGATATGACGATACTGAAGCAGTACGGGTTCAATGCCGTACGCACCTCCCACTATCCCCCGGTTCCCCGCTATATGGAATATGCAGCCAAATACGGTCTGTACATCATAGACGAAACGGGCGATGAGGCCCATGCTACGGAATATGTCAGCAACGACGAACACTATACGGCCATGTATCAAGAACGTGTACGGCGTATGGTACTACGCGACCGCAACCAGCCTGCCGTCCTTTTCTGGAGTGCCGGAAACGAGAGTGGCGAAGGCCAGAACATCAGTCAGGTGGTGGCCGAGGGCAAGCGATTGGACAAGACCCGTTTCTGGATGTATGGCGGAAATGCTTACAGTCATCCGGCCGAGGACATCATAGGTCCGCGCTATCCCACGCCGTTGGAGCTGGAAATGAAGATAGGACACCATCAGGACAAGGACGAGCGCCCCTCCTTTATGGATGAATACATCAGTGTGGCCGGCAATGCAGGCGGTTTCTTCGACGAGATGTGGAATGTCGTCTATTCCTACCCTCGTTCTATCGGAGGGGCCGTGTGGGATTTCGTGAGTACGGGTATCACCGAAACGGCTCGCTCGCTGACCGATCAGTCACCCTATGCTAACCCTGTGAACATTATGGGTCGTGCCAAGCTTGTGGAGGAGAAAACGACGTTGAACCCAGCTGACAAGCACAACCATGTTCTCGATCTGAACGGACACGACCAGTGGGTGGAGGTCTATCGCTCTCATGCGCTGGATGTGCAGGGTGATTCACTGACGATCCTCTTCGATGTCTTTCCCAGGGCGTTGGTCAGCTCCTGTGGTTCCTTCATTACAAAGGGCTCGTACCAGTTTGGCGTTCAGCAGGATGGAAAAGAGAAACTGAAATTTTACATCAACACGAATGAATCTATCGAGCACCCGGGACAGGGGAATTGTCGCTACGAATTGTCGGCGCCGCTTCCTGCCGACTGGGAACAGCACTGGCACCATGTGGTGGCGCAGTACGATGGTGGCAAGGGTGTGATGACGCTCAGCATCGACGGCCAGCAGAAGGAATGTGCTGCCCGGGGCAGGATCATCAATGCACCCTATCCGCTGAACATTGGTCGCAACGAACAGATACATGATTCGGAAACGGACGTATATATCTGTGACGCGAAGATGGACAACGTGGGTGTCTTCTCGCAGGTCCTGGATGCTGATGCCTGTACTCCCTCCCAGGCTCTCCTGTGGCTCGATTTCGAACATGAACAGCAGGGCGACAAGTATTTCAGCTACGGCATAGGTGCCCGTACCTATGGTACCATCTGGCCCGACCGTACCGTGCAGCCCGAGGCCGTACAGATGAAGTACGTTACCCGTCCCATCGCCATTTCCATGATAGATGCTGCCAACCACACCTTCGAGGTATGGAACAGGAATCATTTCCTGAATGCCAACCATTACCAGACGTACTGGATGCTCTACGAGGACGGTCAGGTTATCCAGCATGGCGAACTGCCGTTGGATGTAGCACCCCTCTCGCGCCAGGTGGTAAAGGTGCCTTTCACCAAGCCCCAGTTGAAACCCGGCTGCGAATACCGTATCCAGTTCAGTACCCGTCTGCAGGAGGACGAGGTATGGGCAAGGGCTGGTTTCGAAGTGGCCCACGACCAGGCGGAATTGCCTTGGCATCTTACGGCAGAGGAACCCGAGACGGCCTCTTCCCAGGCAGCTCATCTGGAGCAGACCGACGACAGCATACGTGTGTCTGGCCAGGGATTCTCCTATACGTTCTCTGCCGATGGTTCCCTGATGTCCATTCAGCAGCAGGGCAAAGAACTCCTTCGGGAACCCATGCAACTGAATGTGTGGCGTGCTCCTATTGCCAATGAATTGGACGGGTGGGGGAGTTACAATATCGATTACCATCGTTATATGGATTGGAACGGCCGTCGTATAGCCGCCGAATATTACGGCAACTCGCTCGACAGGACCAGTCGCATCCCCCTCTCCTGTACGGCTCGCGAGATAGATGGACAGGTTTATCTGGACGTACGCTGTTTCACTCAGTTCGGCGAGGTGACCTATTCGCGTCTCGACACCTATATTTCCGGCCTTACCTATACAGGAATGGAGGAGACCTACAACTATCGCATAACGGGCGACGGTACCCTGCACTTGCATCATATCGTGTCCCCCATGGGCAAGATGCCCAACCTTTTGCCCCGTATAGGACTGACCATGACACTAAACGGCCAGATGAAGCAGGTTGACTGGTACGGCCGTGGTCCCGAGGAGAACTATCCCGACCGTAAGACGGGTTATATGGTGGGTGTGTACCGTTCCACCGTCGATGAGATGTTTGAACCCTATATACTTCCCGAGGATTGTGGCTTGCGCTGCGACAACCGTTGGGTGGCTCTTTCCGACGGAAACGGCTGCGGCTTGCGCATACGCATGGACCAATTGTTCAACTTCAATGCCCTGCCTTACAGTACCGACAACCTTACGCGGGCCGTCTATCAGTACCAGTTGCAACCGCAGGACGGCATTACGCTCAACCTGGATTATGCTACCACAGGCCTGGGTTGTACCTCGCGCTATGTCCTGCCCGGCTATCAGGTAAAGCCACAACGTTACGAGCGCCAGATAACTTTCTCCCCCCTTAAATAATTATGCATTATGAATTAAAAATAGATTGTTTATGAACGGATACGAACGAATCAGTGCGGCGTTGCTGGGCAAGATGCCCGACAGACGTCCCGTCATGTTGCACAATTTTATGTTGGCAGCCCGAGAGGCTGGTTACACCATGCGGGAATATCGCGAAGACCCCCGTGTGGCAGCCGAGTGCCATATACGGTTTGCCGAGAAGTACGGGGTGGATGGCATCCTGTTTGATGTAGATACGGCCCTTATTGCCGATGCCATCGGTTGCCCTGTAGATTTCCCAGAGGACAGTCCTGCACGTGTGTGCCGTCCCTTGTTGGCATCGCTGGATGATGTGGATAAGTTGGAGGACCGGGACATCTCCTGTCATCCACGCATCCTGCATTCGTTGGAAACGATGAGGCTTCTGCGCGAGCATTTCGGCCACGAACTCTTCCTGCGCGGTAATTGCGACCAGGCTCCTTTCTCTCTGGCCTGTTGTATGCGAGGCCCCGAAAACTTTATGATGGATCTTGTTATGGACGAGGCTGGTGTCATGCGTCTGCTCGACTACACCACTCGTATGAGTGTCCAGCTCATCCGTCTTATGTGTCAGGCCGGAGTGGATATGGTGTCCAATGGCGATAGTCCTGCCGGTCCCGATATGATTTCTCCGCAGATGTACGAGCAGTTTGCCATGAAGGGAGAGATGGCATTGTTGGAGGAGGCTCATCGACACGGAATGCCCTATTTGCTGCATATCTGTGGCAAGACCAACCTTATCCTGCCTGCTATGGCACGCTTAGGGCTCGATGCCGTGGAACTCGACTACAAGACTTCGTTGGAGGATATCTACACCCATTTCGCTTCCAGTACAGCCCTGTTCGGAACCGTAGATCCCAGTGGCGTGATAGCTCGAGGTACGCCAGCCGACGTGCGCCGGGAACTGCTCATCATAGCCGATCGGTATCAGGGAAATCCCCGTCTGGTCCTGGGGGCTGGATGTGCTATTCCGCCCATTACCCCCGAGGAGAATATCCGTGCGATGGTAGAGACCATTCACCAGTTGCCGGTCGAGTAAAGGCTGGTGGCAACCGAAACAATCTGTAGTCTTCCTATTGTTGGCAGATGCGTACGGGTCCTGTGAGTCCTGAGGGTAACAGGGCATCGTCCTTGGTGGCGTGCTTGAACGTAGTGTAGGTGCGCTTGTGCTCGGGGTCTATCTCGTCGCCCACCAGGCGGTTCTGCCACAGGTTTACGACATCTATTTTCAGAGAGTTCTCCCCCGCTTTCAGCACGTCCGTCACGTCCACCGACCAGGGATCGGTCCACAGGATACCCTTGTCCGTTCCGTTTACCCATACGTGAGCCATCACGTTTACGACACCAAGGTCCAGCAGATACTGCCGTCCGTCCTTCACCTCGGGCATCGTGAAGGTCGTCTCGTAGGTTGCCGTACCGGAATAATAGCGTATGTCGGGGTCCTCCATCTGCGTCCAGTCGGTCAGCTGCTCCATCACCACGGGCTTGTCCGTTCCCCATTTCGGGTCGAAGGTCAGCGTCCAGGGCTTGTCAAGCACCAGGCATTCCTGTAAGTCGGGGCGTCCTTCGTAGGCCGGCAAGCCAGCTCCTGTTTCCCGTGTGAAGACCACTATGTGCGTCTCGAAGCGTCCGAAATCCAGTTCGAAGGAGGTTGTGCTGCCGTTGTCCGTAAATTTCTTTATGGCCTTCATCTCTCCCGTCAGGGGGTTCCATATCTCGGGTTTCATTCCCGTGACGCGGAAGGAACACTGGGTGGTGAAGGTGTCCTCCTTCCTGTTGGCAAGGAAATAGATTTCAGTTTCGGGTTTCGTGCGGTGTGTCATGCGCACGTTCTGAGTGGGTTCGGCAAAGTCTGGCAATACACCCATTCCGGAGAGGATGCCTGCTGTAAGGTCGTAGGATTGGTAGAGGAACTCCTTTTCTCCTTTGCAGCGGATGATGCGCCCCTTGCCCACCTTGCGCTCCTGCTCGTTCTCCGTACCCCATATCTTCTGGCATAGTTTCTCCACCTGCTTGTCGCATTTGGGGTAGTTTGTCAGGCTGGGAGACGTCTTCGGCGGCAAGCCTACAACGGTGGCCCCCTGTCGTATGAGCTCGTAGATTTTCTTCAGCAATTCCGGAGTGTATGCCTCGTACTGTGGCAATTCCAGAATGCGGTAGGTGGCTCCGCCCGGCAACAGGATTTTGCCATCCTTGACGCTTGCCTGCATTAAGATGCTGGGAGGACAACCATCGAAGTTGTAGGCCGTCTTGCGGTCTGCCATGTAATCGCCAGGATTGATGAATACGGATTTCGGTACGCGGAACACACTGGGATTCCCCTCGGGGTTCAGGTAAAGGATATCTGCCACGGTACGTCCCTGTTGCAGCATGAACTGGCAACGGGTGAGGTAGGCATGGTAGGCATCTGCCATGTTCCACCATGTCTGGTTGCGGTCCCAGTGACAACCGAACGGCCCCATCGTCATGCCAGGTCGCAAGGAGTCGGGTAATGCCTGGTGCTGGAACGTGTGGAAGAACATACGGTTGATGCCGGCAGCCAGGGCCCAGTCCGTCTCTTCCTTCATGTTTCCGGGATATTGTCGCCATCCGTCCCGGTAGCCGGTAAAGGATTCCGCTCCCACCACGGGCTGACCGATGACATGGGCAGCTGAACTGCCCTCAATCAGGGAATAACCAGGCACAGGCCCGAAATCGTATTGATGGCTCCAGAATTCGCCCATCGGCAGGTCGGTATGTACAGCCGCCTCCAAGTCGCCCGCGAAATTCATGTCGTAGGATTCTACCGACATTTGCATACCGTGCTCATGGGCATACTCCCTGATGACGGAAACGTGGTTCTCCAATGTCAGTTCCTGACAGGTCTTCCTGAGATCCCATAGGAAACGTTCACTTCGTACGGAGTCCTCTATGGCGATACCTGCCAGTACGGGGTAGAAGGGCAGGGGGTCGTAGCCTCTTCGCTTTTCGAACTGCTGACGGAAATCATCCGTCCAGTTCTGGGCTCCCATCTCCCAGCTGTCCATGTGCAGGAACTTCAGTCCTCCGAATGTGGCGGGGCGTTCTCCCACCGTTTCTATCAGTTTGCCCGTGAACATCTTCAGGT
Source organism: Bacteroidaceae bacterium (assembly GCA_045617645.1). Classification (GTDB taxonomy): domain Bacteria; phylum Bacteroidota; class Bacteroidia; order Bacteroidales; family Bacteroidaceae; genus Physcousia. The sequence continues at coordinate 11,562 of JAZLIY010000017.1, forward strand.
GATCCTCCAGTGCCTGACGGCTGAACTTGTCGCACTCCATACCGATGCCGGGCAGGGGAGCCGGTCGCGTATTGGCCCCGTTGTTGCGCATACAGAAACGCACGACCCTCCATTTCCCCTCGGGAGCATCCCATTGCAGGGTGCCGTCGGGAGCCATGAAACGGGTGATGTCCACAACCTCCTCGGCCTTCACGCCAAGGGGAGATGCCTTGCCGCTGGTCACAGGAGCGTCTATGTAAGACTTGATGCCCACTTGCGAACCGTAGGGCGGACGGATATACAAGCCCTTCTCCTGCATGTCCGTAAGGGTGGCTCCCACCTTCTCCTCGGGGAATGCCAGTACCGCCACGTCTTCGTAGTAACTTTCCCATTCGGCCCGCATCTCGGGGGTAAAGGAAGCGTCACCGAAGAAAGGCGGATTGGGCGCGGGGACAGGCAGTTTCACGTTCACCTTGCCGCCGTCCACGATGGTAGTGCTGTGCATCAGGTGGCGCATGGATTGTCCACCCTTTACCCAGGGACCGCCACTACCTTGCCAACCAGGACCGACTCCGAGTGACATCTGGATGTCCAGCCGCTCACACTCGCTTACCGTGTGCTTGAAGTTCTCTATCCATTCCTCGCTCATGAAATCTACGTTTCCACGGGGGACACCCACATTCACTTCCAGGAAAATGACGTAGCCGATACCGGCCCTCTTCATGGCTTCCAAGTCCTTGGTGACACCCTCCCGGGAGAAGTTGCCGTCCATGAAGTACCAATAGACACCGGGGCGTGCTGTAGCAGGAGGAGTCTGGAACCCATCGCGCAGCGTTTCTATGTTGGTGTTCTTGCTCTGACATGCCATCAGCAGAAGAACCAGGAAAAGGAATTTTTTCATAAGTGTTTTTTTAATTTGATTCCGGATGCAAAGATACAACGACAGGGTGGTGATTTGCAAGTAAAATCCCGAAAAAGTTTAGGCGAATATCCCCTTAACTCCTTCTTATATCATAGATATAAGGAAAATGATATAGGCAAGCAGAAAAACCGATATGGGAGATGGGGTTTTCACGTATGCCTGTAGAGATGTACTTTGTTTGACTGATAGGGGTAAACAAAGAAATCAAAGAAAGTTGCAAGTAAGCGAGAGCAGAGCCATGCTTGCATGATCTTTGCCGAGCGGGAGCAAGTTCGAGCGCAGCTCAATCAAAGATTCAAAGATTCAAAGAAACAAAGAAATCCAAAATCCCCACCGTGCTTGAAGCACGGCAGGGAAAATACACAATGAAGAATCAAAATTCACACACTACAGCATAGCCATACGCAACGTGAATATAATCATTTTAACAATCTTCTCATGCTTTGACAGAAAGAACAAAATTGTTACTGCCCGCAGAATTTCTTATTGTATCGAATTCGGTACAATTAAAATTGGGATTATAGAGCATTTCCCACTCTCCAATATACTCTATTGTGCTCTTCAGGCTCATCCATCTGAACACAATATGTTCTTGCATTTGGCTATGTGCCATATCGGTAAGCGATATATAATCCTCGTTCTGGATTTGTTTTATTTCAAGAAACAAGATTCTTTACACCATTGCTGCCTCCATGCAAGAAATTCCGAGTTTTCTTTCTATTTCGGCAACACTCTTGAATGAGAAATTTGTACTGCCAGAGAGAATGCGACTGACATACTGAGGTGACACACCAAGTTTGTTGGCGATGTCTGAACGACTGAGACTATTTGCCTGCATATAGTCAACGATTGACAAGGCAATTCCGCGTGACCATTTCAGCCACACTTCGTTCTCTTGACGCCACTTTGCATCTTCGGTAAAGGTTGAAGGCTGTTCACTCTTGTGTGCCTCCAAGAAGTCTAAAGTCTTCTGTTTCATAGTTAATCCTCCTCGAAAAAATCAATAAAACTATCCTGGTCGAATACGCCATTCTGCTTCAGGAAATCACGGCAAGCATTCAACTTGTCGAGTTCTTTTTGAGTATGTTCGCGCTCCTGCATAGTAGCGGTCAACTTGATAGCACCTCCTGTAACGATGTAAACATTCGGTTCAATTCGTATAGCATAAATACGCAACCAACTCGGATGCTGACTCCTGTCCCAATTCCTTGCCTTTTCACGAGTCAACTCATGTGCTCTGTTATCTGCCAAACTCAAAGGGTGGAACAATCCGTCAAGCTGTTCTGTATAAGGGAAGTCAAGAATCAACCGCTCTAGTTCCTGTGCGTCTTCCATCGTATCCTTAATGGCATCGCTGACCGTCTCTATATGGAAGAAGCCCTGAAGGTCATCAAGGTTAGCAAAGAAGAAGTCAAGCAGGTAGTTGAAATTACTCCATTGACGGAATAGCAACGAAAGTTCATCCGTCTCTTTATCTTCGTCCCTAACCGCCCATAGGTGATTATATCCTTGTATAGTACGTACGAATTTCATAAATTTTCTCTTTTTTGATGGTGCAAATATATGAAGAATAATCGGAGTGTGCAACTTATAGGTTGCATTTTGGCGGATTTTTAATGCAATTTAACTATCAAGTGCCAAAACAGCATAAAAAAGAATCAATTTGTGAGGCATTCTAATACATTCAACAAATTATTTCAAATCATTAGTGTCCCGTTAAAATCGGGACGAAGTTAAATTAAATCAAATAGTCCCTCAAAGAGGGGATAATCGAGTTCTTTGACATCGTTGAAATTAGTCTTTTCGAAGAGATCTCTCAGTGGAGTCTTATCCGTAAGTG
>JAZLIY010000018.1:0-5656 GCA_045617645.1 Bacteroidaceae bacterium
GCGCAGGTTCGTCCGGTCACGCTCGCCCAGGGTGCTTACATCCCTGCCACTCAACAGATACGTACCCTCCGAGGGCGTGTCCAGCAGGCCCAGGATGTTCAACAGGGTGGATTTGCCACAACCGGACGGGCCCATGACGGCCACGAACTCGCCTTCCTTCACTTCCAGGTTCACTTCACGCAATGCCCAGGTTTCCACTTCTTCCGTACGGAATACTTTCTTGATGTCGTTGATCTTAATCATACTGTTTTTATTTTAATTGTTTAATCTAATTCTTTCGACTTTCTTTATATTTATCTTGTCTATTCTCTCTTTATTATATCGGCTGCATTGGTATGTGCGGTTTGACTGATCTTGAACCAGACGGTGAAGAGGGTGACAAAGCTAACGACCAATATGCTGAACACAATAGACAGCATAGTTATTACTATATAATGTAAATTTAACAGAAATTCGACGTATATTGTACAGGGGATGGCAATGACGGCGCAGGTAAGCAAGACGTACAGGTAGTAGCGGAGGAAGAGCCATTGTATCTGCTCGGTCTGTGCGCCATGTACCTTGCGTATGGCCACTTCTTTCTGCCGTCCCTTTGTCTCGATGGAGATGGAGGAGAAGACCGTAAGGACGATGCACAGCAGACTGACGCAGGCAAGCAGCAGACTCAGCTGCTTGGCCAGGTCATACATACGATGTTTCCTGAACCATTCTTTGTATGCATTCTTTGCATTCAGGGGTATCAATCTTTCCGGTATCGTCTCCTTCTTGAGCTTTGTCAGTTGGTCCAGCACTTTGTTGTAGTGGTGTTTGTGAGAAAAAATCAGCAGTTCGGTGGGAAGCTCGTTGTTGAAATGAGGCATTTCGCCCATGCAGTCACTCAGTCTGGTGGTATTCTGCCGTGGAACGACGATGAACATAGTGGGCTGATATATTTGTCCTATGGGAAGCTGGGGCATAGGGCCTATGTAGCCGAGGCACTTGTATGTATTGCCGTCTATGGGCAGTACGACCTCCTTGCCGATGGCCTTGCCAGGATAGATGGTACGGGTATAGACCGGATTGAAATGGCTATAAAAGCCAAGGCCCTCCTTGGGAAATGTTGGGGACACTTGCATACCCAGTTGTTCCAATATGCCTTCCGTAATCAGTGCGACCGTATAAAAATACCCTTCAGGCTTCCCGTCACTCATAAACGTAGCGTATTTGTGCACTTCTGTGCTGTCGAAGTTTTCCTCCTCGTAGAAATTCACCCTTTGCATCAGGCCGTATTCCTGGATGTCTTTCTGGCGCGACAGTTCGTTGATGAATGCTGCGTTCAGTTCCGAAGCGTCCAGGACCATACAGTCCTTGCTCTTATCTATATCAACGGCATTCGTGCTGATGAGGCCATCGCGAATCTTGTATATGTTGTAATATGCCAGACACACGAGTGCCACGAAGAACATGCACACGGTGGTCTGGACGACCAGCATCAGCGTGTGTCCCGTTCCTTTCCGGCTCATACTTTTGCCCACCGTCATGCCCAAGGGCGTATGCAAGACACGACGTACGGAATGATAGGAGATGAACAGCGTGATGAGCAACGTGCCCAGGATAATCCATCCCTGATAGGCATAGATGGTGGATATGTCGAAGTTTATGGGAAAGAGGTCCGGCCTGTTGATAATGGGCTGGGCATAGGGGGCCAACGTAGCCGTGATGCCATAGGAGAGCAAGGCTGTAAAGACAAAGACGATGGCTATCTCGGAGGCCAGCAGCCAGAAGAGCTGGCTTGCCTGGGCACCTACGCAGCGTCGCAAGCCCAGTTCGCGCTGGCGGAGCGTGAAAATCTGGAGTTCCATCTTCAGGAATCCCAACAGGCCGATGACCAGTACGCACCCTCCGATGGTAAGTAGGAGACTCGTTATGTAAATCGTGCTGCTCTTTTCCGCTTCGGCCTCGATGAATAGTTCGTATTGGGGGTACAGGCTGAGCAGTTCCTTCCTCAGTTCCTGGTTCGTTGCGCCTTCGTTCCGCTCGACCTCCATGTCAAAGTGTTCTTCCGTGGCAGGGTCGTTGTCTGTCACCAGCATCAGTTCGGACATGTGTGTCCAGTACCTGTGAGTCATGTGCCTGCGAGTATTCACGACATCCGATATGACGTGTGTGGTACCTTCGATGGGTGTCATCAGTTCGTAACCCCGTGGATCGAAACCCTTGCCGAACAGTTGTTCCGACAACTCGTCCGTAATCAGCAGTTCGCCCGGTTTCAGCCTCTTGATGCGTTTGCCGTTGATGGCGGAACGATAGTGGAAGGCGTTTAGGTAGCCAGGGTTGATGCCGTAAACGACTGCGGGCATCTGGTACTCTTTTCCCTCGGGACTCTTTACCGTATGTTCCTCGGGTAGATTGCCGATTCTGTCGTGGTAGAGAATTTCCTTCACCGTGTTCAGCTTTTGCTGACGCAACCGGTTGATGATGGTGCGCGTTTCATCGGCACTGGTAGAGTGTGCCCTCTCGTCTTCTTCTGTTTTCATAAAGACAATCTTTGAAACGTACTTGTTGCGTAGGTTGTAGGAGTAAAATATCTCCCCGGCAAAATAAGAAGCTATCGTAAAGCAGATGATGCCTACGGCCAGGCAGAGGGCCGAGATGAAGTTCTGTACCTTGTACTTCATCAGGTTGCGCCAGGCAACCCGGATGTTCATTGTAATAAATGTTCCAGTCATACAAATAAGGTTTTCTGATGCAAATTTACCAATTATTCTTTTATTAACAGCATTTCGGTGTCGCCCAGTTTGTCGTATCCGCTTACTATGACCCTTTCACCGGGAGTCAGGCCCGAGAGTATCTCGTACTGCCCAGGGTTCTGCCTTCCCAGTTCGATGGGAACACGAGTGGCAGACTTGCCGTCGGAACTGAGCCGGTAGATCCACGTGCCTCCCGTAGTCTGGTAGAAATTGCCGCGAGGGATAATGATGGCCTGTTCCGGCCGTCCAAGTTCAATCTGTACCGTGTAGCTCTTTCCCAGACGGATGTTGGAGGGGCGGTTGGCCGTAAAGACCAGATCCGTGTCGAACGTACGGTCCTTGACCTCGGGCACTACACGTGTGATACGCAGGGGGAAGCGTTCTCCCTGGTACTGTATGCTGGCAGGCAGCCCCGTGGTGATGCGGTCGATATAGTATTCGCTCAGGGCTGTATGTACCTTGTACTCGCTGAGTACCTTGATTTCACCTATGGCAGAGCCCTGTGCCACCCGTTGTCCCAGTGTGACACCCACATAACTGAGCTGTCCGTCCTGAGGAGCCGTGACAACCAGGTCGTGCAGACGGCTCTCGCTGTGTATCTTCCGCCTGTCGGCATCCAGAATGTCGTCCTGCAACATCTGACGCTTGAGCCGGGTGGCGATACTGTCGTGATTGAGGCGCTTCATCTGTAACTCCGATTTCTGCTTGTGGAAGGCATATTCCTCCTCTGCCACATCCAGTTCTGCACGGCTCTTGATGCCCATGCGGAATTCCTCGCGGCTGAGAGCCAGCTTGCGGTCCAGACTCTGCATCTCGTAGCGGGCCTCGAGAGCCTCCTGTTCCAGAGTGATGGTCTTCTGCTCCATCTCTATCTCCTGTTCGCGGTAACCGTGCTGTTTGCGTATCCATTCGCTCTGCTCGTCCTCGATGGTGCGCAACAACTCGGCATTTTCCAATACCAGGATGGTGTCCCCCTTGCAGAGCATAGCTCCCTCTTCTGCCACGATACGGGCCACCGTACCGCTCTCCAGGGTGTTCACCTGAATGGTGGAGATGGGTTGCACCACTCCCTCCACGTCCAGGTACTCCATAAAGCATGTGTCCAGGACGGTGGCTATCTTATAGTCCTCGGCCAGTATCTGCATCCGGGTGGGACGGATGACCAAGACGATGAGGTACACTACGAAGGCCAGAAACAGGATGCCTCCGATAAGTGAGTAACGGTACCTGATGTACCATGCTTTCTTTTTCAGTTGAATGTCCATAGTCTATTCAATTCATAAGTCATGATTATTTATTTATCTTAAACTCAATTGTGTGCTATGCATTCGTCATAATGCATTGTTATCGCTTCGTCGTGCTCGAAATCCCATCCCGTTATGCTGCGGATGGTGTAGTAGAGACTCCAGAAGGTGCTGAGGGCACTGATGTAGCTACGGCGCGAGGCATCCTTTTCGCTGATGGCCGTATTGAGGTCCAGTACCGTATTGCGCCCCATGACATAGAGCCGATGCGCCACTTCGTAGCGATGCTGTGCCTGTTGCATCTTCTTGGATGCCAGCGCCACCTTGCGATCCTGCATGTTGAACTGCATGACTGCCTTCTGTATGTTCTGACGGAAATCCTGCATTCCCTGATCTACCTGGGTACGCGTCAGTTCCAGGTTGCTCTCCGCTACCCGGACACGTCCTTTCCGGCGTCCCCAATCCAGGATGGGCAAGCTCAGTCCCACGCTGGCATACTCCTGATGGAGCAGGTTGCGGTAGCTCGCACTCAGTTTGTCTCCCGTCTGCGACAGACCGAACTGCACGTACAGGTCGGCTTTCAGTCCCGAATTGGCTTTGGCATTCTCCAACGAACTTTCTCCGTTCAGCAATAGGAGTCGGTAATATACCGGATCCGGACTGTTCTCCAATGCCAGTTCCGTGGCTTGTTCCATGGGAATCTGGAAATGTGGAATGCTGTCGGGCGGCAACAGTATAAGGGGTATGTCCTGTTCCAGCCCCAGGAAGGAACGGATTCTCTGCTTCTCTTCCTCCAGTTCCACCTCGGCATCCAGACAGTTCGCCTCCTCGTTCAGCCGGTTGATTTCCAGTTGCAGCATCTCGTTCTCGTTGATGTTTCCTATCTGGTAACGCCCCTCTGCTATGTGGTAGAGTGTGTCGGCAGAGGCAAAGTTCCTGCGGGCCAGTTCCAAGTTCGTCTGTGCCACCACATAACTGAAAAAACGGGAACAGGTAGAGGCCGACACCAGTTCCACTGCTTCGGCATAGTCCTTGCGCGCCTGCTGATAACGAAGAGGTTCGATGCGCCGTTCCCATTTCAGTGAGTTATAGCCGAAAAGGTCCTGTTGGTATCCGATGCTCAGGGGCTGACTGCTATAGGAGGTTGTCTTGTTGCTCAGTTCATCCAGTCGGTTCAGATTGCCCGTAACGAAGATACTGCCCCCTGTCCAGGGAATGTTCTGGTTGATCTTCATTTGTAGGTTCGTGTTCAGCTGGTTCTGCTTGACAAAAGCAGAAGTTCCGTCGGGACGAGTAATCTGGTTGATGGTGGAATTGAGCGATGGAGAAGAAGTCAGCGTGACCGATGGCAGGTAGTTGGCACAATAGTATCGATAGTTCCAATAGGCCGCCAGGAAGGTGTTGCGGGCACTCTTGGCCGAAGGTGATTGCTCCACGGCCAGTGCTATGGCATCCGTCAGGTCCAACCGGAGCGTATCTTTCGTTTCCGCCTTGGCGAAAAGTGGCAATAATAACAGGAATAAGCCCTTTTTTGTCATTTTAAGATTTTTTAAGTTTTGACGTTCTATACTATATTACCCTACAAAAATCGTGCCAAAAATGTAAACTGTTGAATGATAGGAGAATGTGGAATTTTCAGCTTTCGCGAAAACCTTCCAAAATGTGCGATTTCGCACATCGATG
>JAZLIY010000019.1:0-50295 GCA_045617645.1 Bacteroidaceae bacterium
AAGTTTACGCAATATTTTATAGTGTATAACATATGCAAAATTACAACAGAAAATCTTGTATGTACGCAGGTCGTATTGACCAGTACTGTAATAAAAATATAGACATAAAAATCTCGGAAGTTATTATTTAACCATTACTTATTCTTTGTTTCTTGTATCCATACAAATCGTTACAGGACCATTATTTAGGAGTTCCACCTTCATGTCTGCACCAAATACGCCAGTTCCTATGGGTTTACCAAGTTCTTCTGTCAGTTTTTCTAAAAATGCTTGATATAGAGGAATGGCCGTTTCGTGGCCAGCAGCTCGAAGCCAACTAGGCCTGTTACCTTTTTTATAACTAGCCATTAAAGTAAATTGACTAACCACAATAATATCCCCATTCACATCCAGAATGTTACGGTTCATTACTCCTTGATCATCATCAAAGACTCTCAATGAAACGATTTTATGTGCCAGCCAGTCAATATCATTCTGGGTGTCAGATTCTTCTATGCCTAAAAGCAGTAAGAATCCTTCGCCGATCCGACTTCTTGTCTCTCCGTCAATGCTCACGCTTGCGTGACTTACTCTTTGAATGACTGTTCTCATAACATTCTATATGAGGGATTTATTCCAGTTCTTTTCTGAATGGAATACCTGCCATCGCTCCCATACGTTGTACGGCTAAACTACAGGCGCGAGTAGCAAATTGGGCCGCTTCAAGAAGTGACTTTCCTTCGGCCAAAGCAACGCATAATGCTCCAGTAAACGTATCTCCGGCACCTGTGGTATCTATCGCATTGCATTTTTTTACCGGAACTAACACCTGTTCTTTTCCTTGTTCGCAAACCAATGATCCATGTGAACCTAATGTGACTATCACGTTTTCCACACCTTTGTCTTTTAGTATCTTTACGGCCCCTTTCAATTCCTCTGGATCAGAAGTAATGGGACACCCTGTGATGGCTGCAATCTCCGTTTCATTAGGGGTAATCAGATAGATGTGAGGAAACATTTCATCGGGTATTGCACAAGCGGGAGCTGGGTTGAAAATTACTTTTACACCAGCTTTGTCAGCGATTTCTACGGCACGAATTGTGGCTTTGATAGGAATTTCCAATTGAACGACTAAATAACGTGCTGACTGGATAACAGGTGCAATAGCTTCAATGTCTTCTATCTTGACATCGTTGTTGGCACCTGGAGCCACTGTGATGCAATTTTCTCCTTTCTCGTCTACCAGAATTAGGGCGACACCGGAATGTGTGTCTGAATACAGTAAATGGCTGGTATCCAGTCCTTCCTCTTCATAGCGTTTTTTTATGAGTTCTCCATTGGTGTCTTTTCCAAGTTTTGTGATGAAACAAACGTTGCCGCCAAGTCTTTGAGCAGCAACAGCTTGATTGGCACCTTTTCCGCCGGGGCCCATTACAAACAAATTACCCAGTACGGTTTCGCCAGGAAGTGGCAATTTTGCGCTTTTGGCAGTCATGTCCATCATCGCGCTTCCTACAATTACAATATCCTTATTATTCATATTCTTTGTTTTAAATCTCAGGCTTTAAGAATTCAGATGTGTTAATTTTTATTCTTTTGCTCACAAAACCCTACAAAGATAATACTTTAATTTGAATGAATTGCTTTTTTTTCGTGAAGTTTGTTGTTTTTGCGTTAGATTAATCTTTGTTTACTAGTCTTTGTTTGTACTAGATGCCTCGTTTGTGTTTAGGTGATAGTAATTATATACGATATTGGCTTTCTTTTTTCCTATAGTTTTTTTCAAAGTTTCAATGTCTGCGTTTTTTATTCTTTTTGAACTTTTCAGTTCTCTTAGAAGTATTTCTTTCGTTTTCTTTCCTACACCTTTAATGTTGTCTAATTCACTTGATATCTGACGTTTAGATCTTTTTTCTCGATGATATTTAATGGCAAAACGATGCACCTCATCTTGTATTTGAGTTAGGAGATGAAATAAGGAAGAATCTGTTTTCAGGCCAATTGTTTTTGTTGGAAATCCGAATAGTAATTCATTTGTTCGATGTTTGTTGTCTTTTGCCAATCCAGCAATAGGAATAGACAGTTTCAGCTCATCTTCTATTATTTTGCGTACGACTTCCATTTGCCCTTTACCACCATCAGTGATGATTAAATCGGGTAGGGGAGTGTCCTCCTCTATCATACGCGTATATCTACGTCTTACAACTTCTTGCATGCTGGCATAATCATCTGGCCCTTCAACCGTCTTTATCATATACCGTCTATAATCGTCCTTCGAAGGTTTACATTTCTTAAAGACGATACACGCAGCTACTGCATCTGTTCCACTGATGTTTGAGTTGTCAAAACACTCTATTTGTATAGGAAGGTTTTCTAAATTTAAAGCCTCTTGCAGTTCTTTCATTAGTCGGACAGATTTCTGTTCAGGATTCAGTTTTTCGATTTGTGTTATACGGTCTTTTTTGTATTGTATAACATTTAATTTGGACAGTTCCAGCAATTTTTTCTTATCGCCCTTCTGTGGTGTTGTATAAGTGATTCCTTCTATGTTAAGTTCCACGGGGAACGGTAGTATAAGTTCTTTACTTTCACTCTTATATCGAGTTCGCATTTCAATAATTCCTGCCAATAACAGGTCTTCTTTTGTTTCTTCTAGTTTTTTTGCATATTCAAATGTAAATGCCTGGTTTATGCATCCGTTTGTCACGTGCAGATAGTTTATGTAGGCGACTTTTTCTGCATCTTCTATGTTGAACACGTCTATGTTGTGTAGTGTATTGCTTACCACTTCACTCTTGCTTCGATAGTTTTCTAATAACAAATATTTTTTCTTTATTTTTTCTGCTTCCTCAAATTTCATTTCCGATGCTAGAGCTTTCATTTCATTCATTAGCTCTTTCTGTACTTGTGTTGTGTTCCCTTTTAGGATTTCAATCGCCTCCGATACATTTTTCATATATTCTTTTCTGTCTTGTAGCCCCATACACACTCCCGTACAATTTTTTATATGGTATTCAAGACAAATTTTATGTCTTTGTTCTTCGATGCTTTCTTTGGTGATTCCAATGTTACACCTTCTTAACGGATACAATTTCTTTATCAGCTCCAGTAATGCTTGTAGGGTTGGGATATGACTATATGGACCAAAATATGTGCCGATTGTTTTATTTATTTTTCTTGTTTGAAAGATCCTAGGTAGATATTCATTCGTTACAACGATGCTTGGGTAGGTTTTTCCGTCTTTCAGTAATATATTATAGCGTGGAGTCCACTGCTTAATTAGGTTGTTTTCCAATAAAAGCGCATCTTCTTCTGTGTTTACAACAATATATTTTATATCATGTATTTTGCTTACTAGAATAGAGGTTTTTGCATTATCATGTTCTTTGGAAAAATAGGAATATACTCTTCTCTTCAAGTTTTTTGCCTTTCCAACGTATATAATTGTCCCCTTGTCATCAAAATATTGATAACATCCCGGGCATTCTGGCAGATTTAAGACAATACCTTTAAGATATTCTTCTAATTTTACCTTTTCACTCTCCATCTTCATTCCCGTTTTTGCCTAATCGCCAATATTATTTCCTTAGTTATATAGTTTTAAATAAGCAATTTAGTTGCATTTTTAATATTTCGTTTCACGTGGAACTTATCTGCCTAGTAGTACCAATAAAACATTGATGTCGCTTGGCGAAACACCTGGAATTCTTCCTGCTTGTGCTAAGGTTTCTGGGTTAATCTTTATTAGTTTTTGACGTGCCTCAGTGGATAATGATTGTATTGATTCATAGTCAAAACGCCCACGGATATGGATGTTTTCCAATCTTTGCATTTTATCTGCTATTTCACGTTCACGTTTTATATAACCATTATATTTTAGTCTGATTTCGGCTGCCTCAATTATTTCTTCCCTCCTATCCGTTATGCTGTTTAGAACTTCTGCGAACTTCGGAATATAATCTGCGATTTTCTCCATATTGATTTGTGGTCTTGAAATAAGATCAATCAACTTACATCCCCGTTCCAATGGTGTTGTTCCTAATTCCTCAATATGTGTGTTTATATAGTTTGCCTTAACACTAAATTCTCGGCAAAATGTTTCGATTTTTTCGATGTTTTCTTTCTTTTTCAACCAATGATTTAGGCGTTCTGTCGTGGCCAAGCCTATCCGATGACTTCGCTCTGTCAATCTTGCATCGGCATCGTCTTGTCTCAGCAGAATTCTATATTCTGCTCTACTCGTAAACATTCTATATGGTTCATCAACGCCTTTCGTTACAAGATCATCAATCAATACGCCTATGTACGATTCATCGCGTTTCATCTCGAATGTTTCGTTCCCGCAACATTTCATAGCGGCATTAACACCTGCCACTAACCCTTGCCCGGCAGCTTCTTCGTATCCTGTTGTTCCGTTTACTTGTCCTGCAAAGAATAATCCGTTTATTTTTTTAGACTCTAATGTATGGTACAATTGTGTAGGATCGAAGTAGTCGTATTCGATGGCATATCCTGGACGATAGACTCTGATATCCCTGAACGCAGGAATCAGTTTTAGTGCTTCCAGTTGCACGTCTATTGGCAGACTACTGCTGAATCCGTTCAAGTAGAACTCTTGTGTGTTCGTACCTTCTGGTTCTAGAAACAGTTGGTGCTGGTCTTTATCTGCAAACGTAACTAGTTTCGTTTCGATGCTTGGACAATATCTAGGGCCTATGCTTTGAATCTGTCCATTGAATAGGGGAGAGTCTGGCAACCCTTTTTTCAGTCTATCATGAACGGCAGAGTTAGTGTATGTTATCCAACAAGGTAACTGTGGCAAGTCCCGTTTTTCGCCCATAAAAGAAAATTGATGAAAATCCTTGTCGCCAGGCTGTTCTTGCATTTCATTGAAATGTACAGATGTTCCGTCTATTCGCACTGGCGTGCCTGTTTTCATTCTATATGACGAGATGCCATATTGTGTAATACTTTCCGTTAAATGTAGGCTTGGAGGTTCTGCGCATCTGCCACCAGGTAATTTTGTTCTACCTATGTGCATCAGACCGTTAAGAAATGTTCCGGCTGTTATCACCAGCGACTTACAATTTAGTAGAATGTCAAGATATGTTCTTACGCCTGTAATCTCTCCATCCTTGACAACTATTTCCTTTGCTTGGTCTTGCCAGATGGTCAGGTTTGGCATGTTTTCCAGCACTTCTCTCCATGCCCAGATGAATTTACCTCGGTCACACTGGGCTCTTGGACTCCACATGGCAGGTCCTTTGGAACGGTTTAGCATCCGAAATTGAATGGATGTCTTGTCTGTCACCTCCCCCATGTGTCCACCAAGGGCGTCTATTTCCCTTACGATTTGCCCTTTTGCTATACCGCCGACAGCTGGATTGCAACTCATCTGGGCAATTTTATTCATATCCATGGTCACCAAGCACGTTTTGGCGCCTAATTTGGCACTTGCAGTCGCAGCTTCGCAACCAGCGTGTCCGGCTCCCACGACGACAACGTCGAAATTGAATTCCATTTTTGAAATAATCTTTCTTTTTACGATGCAAAAGTAGTGCTTTCTTTTGAACATTTAAGAAAAATCTTTGGCTAAATCACTTTTTTAGATTACTTTTGTAGCCAAATGTGTGTAGTATTTAATATTGGATAAGAACAATTAAACAATTTAATAATTAATTCAAATCATTTATGTGGTTAATCAATTCATCAATTGGTAGGAAAGTAGTGATGTCTGTCACAGGCGTTGCGCTTGTCCTGTTCTTGACCTTCCATGCGTCAATGAACGTGGTGGCCTTGTTCAGTGGAGAAGGCTACAACATGATTTGTGAGTTCCTAGGAGCCAACTGGTATGCTGTGGTGGCAACGCTCGGTTTGGCTGCATTGGTGGCTTTGCATTTCATTTATGCCTTCTGGCTTACTTTGCAAAACCAGAAAGCTCGTGGAAACAACAAGTACTCTGTTACGGACAAACCCGCAAAGGTGGAGTGGGCCAGTCAGAACATGCTCGTACTTGGTATTATCGTCGTTTTGGGCCTTTGCCTGCATTTGTACAATTTCTGGTACAACATGATGTGGGCAGAATTGGCAGGTACCGAAGGAGCCATAGCTCCCACCGATGGTGCTGCTTTCATAGCCCAGACTTTCTCATGTCCTGTCTATACCGGCTTGTATCTGGTATGGTTGGCAGCTCTGTGGTTCCACCTGAGCCATGGTTTCTGGAGTGCATTGCAAACCCTTGGTTGGAGCGGCAAGATTTGGTTCTGCCGTTGGAGAGTAATTGGTAACATTTATACAGCCATCATCATTCTGATGTTTGTAGCCGTAGCTTTGGCTTTTGCCTTTGGCTATCGTCCTTCCGATATGCCTGCTGCCAGCTGCAGTTTCTGTGGTGCCTAATAGTTTGATAATCCATAAATAGTATATAAGATTATGGCAAAGACAATAGATTCAAGAATTCCCGAGGGGCCAGTTGCAGAGAAATGGACCAATTATAAGGCTCACCAGCGTTTGGTAAATCCCAAGAATAAGTTGAAGCTCGACATCATCGTCGTTGGTACGGGTTTGGCCGGTGCCAGTGCGGCAGCCTCTCTTGGTGAGATGGGCTTCAATGTCCTTAATTTCTGTATTCAGGACAGCCCTCGTCGTGCTCATTCCATTGCGGCACAAGGTGGTATCAATGCAGCAAAGAACTATCAGAATGACGGTGATTCCGTTTACCGCCTTTTCTATGATACAGTAAAGGGAGGCGATTATCGTGCCCGTGAAGCTAACGTATATCGTTTGGCCGAAGTGTCAAACAACATTATCGACCAGTGTGTGGCCCAGGGCGTTCCTTTTGCGCGTGAATATGGTGGTATGTTGGCCAACCGTTCTTTCGGTGGTGCTCAGGTTAGCCGTACGTTTTATGCTAAAGGTCAGACCGGTCAGCAACTTCTGTTAGGTGCTTATAGTGCTCTTAGTTGTCAGATTAATGCCGGCAAGGTAAAGCTCTATACCCGTTATGAAATGCTCGATGTTGTCGTTATCGATGGTCGTGCACGCGGTATCGTAGCCCGTAACCTGGTGACAGGTGCCATCGAACGTTTCTCTGCTCATGCGGTTGTTATCGGTACGGGTGGTTACGGAAATACCTATTTCCTTTCTACAAATGCTATGGGCTGCAATTGCTCTGCTGCAATGAGCTGTTATCGCAAGGGTGCCATGTTTGCCAATCCTTCTTACGTACAGATTCACCCCACCTGTATTCCTGTTCACGGTGACAAGCAATCAAAATTGACTTTGATGTCCGAATCATTGCGTAACGATGGTCGTATCTGGGTTCCCAAGAAGTTGGAGGATGCTAAGGCATTGCAGGATGGTACCAAGAAGGGTAGTGATATTCCCGAAGAAGATCGTGACTACTACTTGGAGCGTCGCTATCCCGCCTTCGGTAATCTGGTTCCCCGTGATGTTGCTTCACGTGCAGCCAAGGAGCGTTGCGACAAGGGCTTCGGTGTGAACAATACTGGCTTGGCTGTCTTTTTGGATTTCAGCGAAAGTATCGAACGTCTGGGTATCGACATCATCCGTCAGCGTTATGGTAACCTTTTCGACATGTACGAAGAGATTACCGATGTTAATCCAGGTCAGTTGGCCAATACCATCGGTGGTGTCAAGTACTACAATCCTATGATGATCTATCCCGCAATCCACTATACGATGGGTGGTATCTGGGTTGACTACGAACTGATGACCTCAATCCCAGGCCTCTTCGCCATCGGCGAGTGCAACTTCTCCGATCATGGTGCCAATCGCTTGGGTGCCAGCGCATTAATGCAGGGACTTGCTGATGGTTATTTCGTTCTTCCTTATACTATTCAGAACTATTTGGCCGATCAGGCTATTTGGCCACGTATTAGTACGGATGTAGCTGAGTTTGCTGAGGCAGAAAAAAATGTTAAAAGCCGTATTGAACGTCTTATGAGTATTCAGGGCAAACGCAGCGTGGACAGTTTCCACAAGGAACTGGGCCATATCATGTGGGAACATGTAGGTATGGGTCGTACCGCAGAGGGCTTAAAGGAAGGTCTAGAACTCATCAAGAAACTCCGCAAGGACTTCTATGCTAATGTCTTTGTTCCCGGAAAGGCTGATGGCGTGAATGTAGAACTTGAAAAAGCTATCCGCCTGGAAGACTTCTTCGTTATGGGCGAACTGATTGCCAATGATGCCCTGAGCCGCAACGAAAGTTGTGGTGGTCACTTCCGCGAGGAATACCAGACGGAAGAAGGCGAAGCCAAGCGCGACGACGAGAACTACTTCTATGTTGGTTGCTGGGAGTATCAGGGCGATGACGAAACAGCTCCCGTACTCTACAAGGAACCTCTGGTTTACGAAGCAATAAAGGTACAAACACGTAACTACAAGAATTAATCATGGCTAAGAATATATCATTTACAATCAAGTATTGGAAGCAGAACGGCCCCAAGGATAAGGGTCACTTCGATACGCACGAGATGAAGAACATCCCCGATGATACTTCATTCCTGGAGATGCTCGATATCCTTAACGAGGAACTGGTGAGTGCCGGTAAGGAGCCTTTCGTTTTTGACCACGACTGCCGTGAGGGCATCTGTGGTATGTGCTCACTCTACATCAATGGAACCCCTCATGGGAAGACCGAACGTGGAGCCACCACGTGCCAGCTCTATATGCGTCGTTTTAAGGATGGCGACACGATTACCGTCGAACCTTGGCGTTCTGCCGGTTTCCCTGTCATAAAGGACTGTATGGTAGATCGTAGTGCCTTTGACAAGATTATGCAGGCTGGTGGTTACACCACCGTACGTACTGGTCAGCCACAGGATGCCAATGCCATCCTCATCCCCAAGGAGGATGCCGATGAAGCTATGGATTGTGCCAGCTGTATCGGTTGTGGAGCTTGTGTTGCTGCTTGTAAGAACGGTTCTGCCATGCTCTTTGTCAGCAGTAAGGTCAGTCAATTGGCTCTCTTGCCCCAGGGTCGTGTAGAAGCAGCCCGTCGCGCCAAAGCCATGGTTGCCAAGATGGACGAACTGGGCTTCGGTAACTGCACCAATACCCGTGCATGTGAGGCCGTATGTCCCAAGTGTGAAACAATCAGCAACATTGCTCGTCTGAACCGTGAGTTCATAAAGGCAAAGCTTGCCGACTAAGGGATAGACGTAGTAATATAAAAGTAAGGAAAAGCGTGCGTCCGTTTTATCGGGCGCACGCTTTTTTATGCGTGTTTATTCCTGGCCGGCGTGTGTTCCACCAGTGGTCACACTTCTTGTCTCCTTCTAGACGGGGAGTATAATCTCGCTATTTGTTTTTCTTGTTCTGCTCAATAATCAGATCTACCAGTTCTTGGCCTCGGAAAGAGAAGGTTTTGTACTTGTTGACTCCGGCAAAGTCCATCATCACAATTCCACAAGAACCGGTGAAGCCACTACGGAAATAGCGGATGATTTCCTGGTTAAAATGGGCTCCGAACTCCCAGGGATGGGGGTCACGTCCGGCATGATAATAACCGGAGACGTGGTTGAAGCACCAGCATTCACCCTCTTGGAGACGCACGTGATGTCTTTTCTTAACATCCTTGAACGCTTGAAGCTTTCCCTGGAAGTCAGAACAGCTCATGGGGTTGTAGTTAGTCTTCATAAACTCTTCGGTTGGCACCATCTCGTACCGATCTTGTCCGATAAGTTCTGTTTTGCACCACTTCCATGTGTTGCCATTGTCCTTGGTGGTATAGCACCTCAGTTTACCAGAGTCCTCGTTGAGCCAGTTTTCGGCGTATGCCGCAATCGGTTCAATACCGGTATTTTCCTTGTCCACAAACTCGAAACGATTAATAAAGAGAATTTTCCCACGGACATCGCCCATAGTGAGAGAGGGACAGAAACGTACTACATGTCCCTTGTATTTCCGGTTGTAATAGTCGAACTGCCGGTTTAGGAGTTTGTCGCGTATGGCATTCCATTTGTCACCAGAGCTTCCTTCGATACGTGTAACGATGATTGCACATTCCGTGGGGTTGTCTTGCAGTTCCTCTATTAGGTCGTCCACTACTTTGTCGTAGTTGGTATGGCAGGTATAGCGGGGCTTCCCGTGAATGATGGTAAGCTTCTTGCCCCAAGGGCGTAGGTCAAAGCACCGTACACCCGCCTCGAACAGGTCTTCGATGTCCAGACCTTGCACTTTGACTTTGGATTTTCCTATGGTGATGCCGTTGGTTGCTGCATCGTGTGCTCCTGGCATGGAAACCTGACAAAGTGGTGTCTTGTCGTCAATGTTTTTCATCCAAGAATCGTTATCCGAAGCCCATGTATGGCTGCTTATTACGATGAAAAGGCAAAAAAGAAGGTTTTTTGTAAGGTGTTTCATTTGTGTCTTGTTTTAATTTTGTGATTTCTATTGTTTGTCTGCATATACAAAAACGAGACTGTGGGCTGGCAGGCTGATACAGTCATTCTTTACTTTCAGCGTTATGTCTTTAGGCACCACTTTCTCGTTGTTGATGTCGTTGTAGTCATCGACGGACTTGCTGGTAAGGATCGTGGCTTTCAATGTCTTGGCTTTTTTGATGCCCAGTTCGGCAAGTGACAGGTTTACATCGGTTTCCTTCTCGGGATCCTTGTTGACAAGAGCATAGACAAAGTGCTTGCGTTCCTTGTCGCAAGTTAGGATGGCATCCACGGTTGCGGTGGATTGGTCATCTTTTTGCAATTTGGGTGATTCGATGGTGGTAGGAAGCACGTTGTCCTGCAGCTGGTTGGCATACATCTTCATGGTGTAGAAGGTGGTACGCTTGACGATACCGTCCTTGTGGACGAAGATGGCACCACGGGTGTTTACGATAGGAGAGAAGCAAGCAATCTCCACAATATCGGAATGTCGGAGGCAGGAATTCAGGAAACAAGCCGAGAAGATGGCATCTGCCATGGTATATGTGGAGGGAATGTCGTTCTTGTTGCGGGCTTCCAGGTCGAATCCTCTGCGCAAGTCGCCATGCCAAGGATGATGCCAACTGCGAAGGTTCCATTCATCATAGGCAATCTTTATTTTACCGTTACCATAACCAGCTTCGTCCAGAATGTCAATTGTCCTACAGATATCCTTCTCTGGTCTTTCTGTCGCCATCATGCAATCCATATAAGGGGCAATCGTGTTTTCATGGGGTGTAAAGTTCCAATATCCATGTATGCTGATATAGTCAAGAGTCCATCCAGCCTCCCTCAATAACGGGAGGGTCCAGCCCGGATCTGGATTGGCTGCCGCAAACAGTTTGGCGTCCTTGGTTACCGAACGCATCAGTTTGGCACTCTCCCTTACTAATGGCCCCCACTCACCTACGGTCTTGGCACCAAGTTCCCACGTGCCATAGTTCTCGTTCCCCACACTCCAGTATTTTACGTTGTAGGGTTCCTTGTATCCGTTTGCCATACGCATACGTCCGAACTTACCGATGGATAGGTTGCAGTATTCTACCCAGTCGCTCATCTCTTCTGGCGTTCCTGTACCGGCATTCGTGCAGATATATGGTTCGCATCCTACCTTACGGCACCACTTGATGTATTCGTCCGTACCAAAGGTGTTGGGGTCTTCCACTTGCCATGATTTGTCATAGACGGGAGTACGGTCTTTACCTACGCCATACAGCCAATGGTAGGTGGACACGAAACAGCCGCCGGGCCAACGAACGATAGGGGTCTTTATTTCCTTCAGGGCTTCGATGACATCCTTACGGAATCCGTCTTCATCAGACAGGGGAGAACCTGGTTCATAAATGCCACCATACACCTGTGTGTGGAAGTGCTCTATGAAGTGACCGAAAATCATGTGATTGTACTCGAGGAGTTCATCATCCGATGGTTTGATTGTAGAAACGTTGGTAGTTTCCTGTGCCACAAGATTCCCTGTACATAGGAATGCTACGCCCAGTGCCCATTTTTTAATGTTTTTGTGTTTCATTTTTTATTGTTTTTATGTTAGTGTTTTTATTCAAAAGGCATAATTTTCTGCCGTTTCACCGAGAAAGGACAGACGAGAGGCATGCAACATTAGCCGGCCGGAAGATATTCCGTAGAGACGGTCGCCAACAATAGGATTGTTCAAGCCCAGTTTATGTGCGCAGTGGACGCGCAGCTGATGGGTGCGCCCCGTCTTTGGGAAGAGCGCCACTCTGGCGTGTCCATCTACTTGTCCCAGCACCTTGTAATGGGTAATGGCCATCTTTCCGTTTTCCGTGTCAACGGTTTGTCTGGGGCTGTCGTAAAAATCCGGGCGCACGGGTAAGCGTATTTCGCCTTCTTCTCTTTCTGTCATAGGGCGTTCCAGGAGGGCGATATACATTTTCTGCACTTGGTGATGCAAGAAGAGTTCTTGTAGCTGGTGGTACATGTTGTCCGTCAGGGCCACTACCATCAGACCGCTGGTGTCCATGTCCAATCGGTGGACTATCATGGGGCCGTCCGCTGTCGGAAACATTTTTTTGACAAATGTAAGTATGTCTGGCAGGTGTTCTTTACCAGGCACTGACAGCATTCCGCTTGGTTTGTTTAGGATAACATATTCCTCTGTCTGACGAATGATTTTTACTTCGTTGACAAGTTTTTCTGCTTCTTTTGCCTTTTGACAGACCTCCACGTCTAAACCTTTCAGCATATGGGTAAGGATGGGAAGACAACGGCTTCGACAAGCCGTGTAGAAATGTCCTTCGTGGCGTATTTCGCGTTGAGGAGATGCTCCCACCCAAAACTCTGCCATACATAGGGGCGCATACCCGTTGTGGTAGGCGTATTGTAGCAGTCGTGGTCCGCAACATTCTCCTGCGCCGCCCGGAGGTGCGAATGGACGGAACATTTCCAGCAGGTCTTTTTGTTCGCCTTTTGCGTTGAAAAAAGAGAACTGTTGGAACAGCCATTGTTGCAACGAATGGCTTCTATGTTGCCGTTCTTCTTCCAGTTGTGCGATTTGGTTACGAATGGGAATATTTGTAGCCTCTGCCTCTTGCAATCGTCCGGCCCATTTTCTTTCTGTTCGCTTGACTTCTGCTTTTAGAAATTGGCTTTGTCTGATAAAATCTTCCGCCTTTGATGCTAACTCTTCTTCTGATAGTGTCTTGCGTAGTGCTTGCCGATTCTTTCGGGCTTCCAGCATACGCATACGGGCGTCTTCTATTTCTTTCTGTGCCAGTTCTTTAAGTTCAAGGTGCGAATGAACGGAACATTTTAGACGCTCAATTTCTTTGTTGATTTCGGAGATTTTCTTTTCCTCTTCCTGAAAATAACAGCCTGGAGCCATAAGGTCGAAAACCGGAGGTACGAAATAGGTGTGTTGGGTTTTCCCGGCCAATGTTCCAGAGAACGCAGCCAGGAATCCTCGCTCGGAACCGTTCTGTACCACCAGCACTCCCATCATTTTTCCGTCCGACAATTCCTTTGTCCATTCAGTATGGTGATGCAGGTATTCCATAACGGCATCCTTTGCTGCTATACATAAGGGATGAGGCTCGTACTCGAATGGGTTGGTGAAGTGTACGGGAGACGGAATCTTTTCGGTTTGGGGTGGGAGAGGATGTAGTTTCATAGGTATAGAATAGATTCTGGCCCCATATTGAATAATAGATCCACGATGCTTAAATCCGGCAGAAAATGGTGCCGTAAAGCAAAAACCTGGTAATATGGGCATGGATTAAAGTCGTTCGATATTGCCTGAAAACCTTGATAGGATGTCGTACGCCTTATCGGAATATTCAGGTCTATCAACTGGCATACGGTTCTCATCAATTCTTCGTTGAAATCGGCTAAAAAAGTCCATTTCTTAATATAAAAAGGAGCAAAATCATCTTCGTAATACTCAAAGAAAGGTGTTTGCCGATAAGAACTGACCAACGCATTCCAATGTTGATGACGCCAATTCCCGTGGTCGCTTATCCTGATGTCCTGCATCAAGATGTGTCCTATAGGTTTCTCCACGGGGATAGTTAGGGCGAGTGCTCCGTTTGGACTGTCTATCCAACATCGGTTCCTGACCGTTTGTTTCTGATATGTGTCGCATACTTCCATTTCTCCCTCTCCGGCATGATAGAGCGCCGAATAATGGGAAACGGGAGCTAGATAGGCGGAAGGAAGTATAAGTGACATGGGTGGAAATTATTGTATGGGGATTAGGGTGCGGTTTCGCCTCCATCTTTTTGTCCATGGAAGTAGCGGGTCAAAAGAGTACAAGATTGTTTGAAGTTTGCCCAAAAGGCATTCCTCTGGAACAGGACCGTAGGTTCTGCTGTCTGACAGGTTATCTTCGTTCTCGGATTTAAACCAATAATAATTTCGATTAAACCGATAATATTCGATGGGTTTATTCCCCAGGAATAGTTTGTCACCCCTTGCCGCTATCGAGTCCAGTTCGTGCCGATTGATCATTGTAGCATAAAGTGGCAATAGCCAAGGGCTTGTGGGGCTTATATGTATGTAGGTCCCTGCTGCAGGCAGGATAAAGGGCCAGATACACCCGTTTGCATAATTGCGGAATGCCGAAATGTTTCCGTCGTTGCCAAACCAAATGGTGTCGCCAGGTACAGCCAGGACTTTTCCTATACAAACGCGACTTGTATCCGGTCGCGCTCCTTTTTCAGCGACGGGATGGTTAAATGCCACCCACTCGCCCCGACCTGCTGCCTGCGAAGCATATCGATGATAGGTCTTAATATAGGGTACACGAAACCCGTACGACCATCGGTTTAGCAATACGCGGTCTCCCTGCATCAGTGTTGGCTGTTCGTCATCTTGCAGGATGGTCAGTACGTCAAAAAAACATAATCGGGATATTCCAGCCAGGATAATGGCGGCTAACAGAATAAACAGGACTATGGAAAGCGTTTTTCTCACTTTATATTATCCACCATTCTGAACAAACGATTCCATCGGATATGGCGCCCGCTAATCCATGATTTATCCTTGTCGGTACTGAGCCAGATCATGATGGGTTTGCCTACGATATGATCTTCGGGAACAAACCCCCAGTACCGACTGTCTGCACTATTGTGGCGATTGTCTCCCTGCATCCAGTAATAATCCATTTTGAAGGTATAGGTTGTCGTTTCTTCCCCGTTGATCAGAATCTTACCGTTGTCGTTTACACTCAGGGTGTTTCCTTCATATACCCGGATGGGGCGTTCGTACATTGGCAGGTTCTCCAATGTCAACTGTATGCTTTCCCCTTTCTTTGGAATCCAGATGGGACCATAATTGTCGCATGTCCATCCGGTGTTTGCGTTCAGTGGGTACAGGTTTCCTGTTTCCTTGTTTTCGTAAAGTGTAACACTATTTACAAGATCCTTTCTTTCCGACAAGGTTTGGCGGGCTTTTTCGGTAAGTGGTATGATACTGGATTGGTAGTATTCCGTTAGATCCTCGTTGCTTATGCCCAGTTCTTGCAGCAGTTCATCCGGTAAGCTTGTGCCCACCAGATCCACATAATAGTTGTATTGCACGTTATCTGGTTCTTTGTTGGGTTTTCCGTCCAGATAGATAATCCGATTCTTCACCTCCAATGTCTGCCCGGGAAGTCCAACGCAGCGCTTCACATAGTTTTCGCGTCTATCAACCGGACGGTAGTCGATTTTTCCGTATTCCCCTGGTGCATTGGCAATATAATCGTAGCCCATCCGGTAATATTTTTCGTACAAACGACGCTGTTCAAGGGTGGAGAGGGAATCCATTTCGGGCCGACAGCCAGTTTCCTGCTGATACAACTGGTTTCCGTAAAGGTAGCACATCATATAGAAATCTGCGGCCTGGTAACGAAGGTCTGTCACGATTGTGTCTCCGGCAGGATAGTTAAATACAACAATGTCGTTCAGGTTGATTTGCTTAGGTGTAACTCGTTTGTAATCCCATTTTATCCATTCCAGATAACTTTTTCCGCCCCAAGGAAGAGTATGCTGGCACAATGGCATATGTAGGGGGGTCTGGGGTACACGAGGACCGTACGACATCTTGCTGACAAACAGATAATCTCCAACTAACAGGCTTTTTTCCAATGAACTGGATGGAATTGTATAGTTCTGGAAGAAATAGATGTTCACAAAATAGACGGCCACCAGGGCAAACACGATGGCGTCCACCCAACTCATCACGGTACGGACAACGGGATTTTCGGCATCTTTCCACCAAGTCCATGGTATCCATCGTGTGATATAGGCGTCCAGGATAAAAGGGATGACAATGACTCCCCACCAGGCATCAACCCATTTCAGGAAAAGTAGGTACAGGGCACAAAGCACAAGAGCTTTTACCCAATCAATAACACTGGCTTTATGTTTCTTTTTTTTCTGTTCCATAACAAAGAGGGTAATTAGAATTTGAACAAATCACTCATGGTGAGCAGTCCGTTGTGCTTGGCTGTATATTCGGCAGCCAACACAGCTCCTAAGGCGAACCCACGTCTGCTGTGGGCATCATGGGTAATGGTTATCTCGTCGGCATCACTGTTCCAGCTGATACTATGTATGCCCGGAACTTCATCGCGTCGGATGCTGTCAATGCATATCTTGTTGGCTGGTACATCGGACGTGCCTTCCACAGAGCCATCCGGTTGTGTGAGTCGTCCAAACTGCCATCCGTCCAATCGTTCCACTTCTGCAGCCAGTTCTTCGGCCAATGTGATGGCAGTACCGCTGGGGTGGTCCAGTTTATGGATATGGTGCACCTCCTCCATGTGTGGCGTATAACTGTCGAACTGGTTCATGATATGGGCCAGATAACGGTTTATTGCACGGAAAATGGTAACGCCAAGGCTGAAATTACTGCTCCAGAACAAAGTCTGTCCTTCTTCGTTGCACATACGCTTGACGTCTTCTCCGTGTTGTGGAATCCAACCTGTACTTCCGCTCACGACTTTCACATGGTGGGCAAAGGCACGCAGATAGTTGTCGTATGCCACCTGTGGTGCCGTAAATTCAATGGCAACATCTGCACTTTGAAACTGAGGGCTGTCGAAGTCCTGCTGGTTGTCAATGTCTATGATACAGACAATCTCGTGACCACGGTTGATGGCGATTTCTTCTATCATTCGCCCCATCTTGCCATAGCCGATTAATGCTATTTTCATATCAGAATGAATTTTTCGTTACAAAAGTAATGCTTTTATGTTAGAAATCACTAAATTTGTTTCAAAATTTACGAAAACGTGAAGATTGAGGTATGGAAAAGTTGCTTCAATATGTATGGAAACATAAACTGCTCCCACTCTCGTCTCTGCTGACTGCAGAGGGAGAAGAGGTCGAAGTCGTGGATCCGGGAATGCACAATCATGACCAGGGAGCTGATTTCTTCAATGCCAAGATACGCATCGGCAAAACCTTCTGGGCGGGTAATGTAGAGGTGCATTTGAAAAGCAGTGATTGGTTCCGTCACCGCCATCATCAGGATCCAGCCTACAACAACACCATTCTGCATGTGGTGGAGACCATAGATTGCGAAATAGAAACGGAAGACGGAAAGCATCCTCCTCAGATAAGACTGGATATTCCTCCCCAAGTGGTAGGGCATTATAACGAATTACAGAAGACAGATGACTACCCCCGATGTTTCCGGATGATTCCCAAACTGGATGCTTTGAAGACACATAGCTGGTTGGATGCTCTTTTGGCAGAACGCCTGGTAGAACGTTCCGGAAAACTGCAGAATCGCGTGAAAGCCATGAATGGTGATTGGGAGCATGCCACCTTTGTCACTCTGTGTCGTAATTTCGGCTTTGGGCTGAATGGCGATGCCTTCGAGATGTGGGCAAAGCGGGTCCCTTTGCAAGCCGTTCAAAAACACCGTGACAGCTTGTTTCAGATAGAAGCCGTCTTTTTGGGGTTGGCGGGGCTTCTTGACCAGTTGGATACCGACGAAA
This sequence comes from Bacteroidaceae bacterium, assembly GCA_045617645.1. Lineage (GTDB taxonomy): Bacteria > Bacteroidota > Bacteroidia > Bacteroidales > Bacteroidaceae > Physcousia. The sequence goes on from JAZLIY010000019.1 coordinate 17,887, forward strand.
GCCTGCGGATGAAGAAAGAGTTCGATTATCTCTCTCATAAATTTGAATTGCCATCCCCTATACAGACGGCACAATGGAAATACCTTAGGACACGGCCTCAGAACTTTCCTCATATACGTCTGAAACAGATAGCAAAGCTATACGAGACGGGCAATTCTCACATGAGAATGCTCCTGGAGGCCCCGGATGTCAAGGCCCTTCATCGACATTTTTCCGTGGCTGGCATCTCGGAAGGAAGTCGCACCTTGCTTATCATCAATACGGTCGTCCCATTGCTATATGCATACGGAACATCCCACCAGGAAACATCCTTGCAGGACAAGGCAATCCGTATATTGGAACAGTTGCCCGCCGAGAATAATTACATTCTTCGGCAATGGGCCGCTTGTGGATTGAGCGTACGAAGTGCAGCCGATAGTCAGGCACTCATACTGTTGAAACGTGAATACTGCGACCGGTTGGATTGTCTGCGATGTCGGTTCGGATACGAATATTTGAAACAGAAATGACAGAACAAGAGATTTTATATACCATGGCGCTAACGAGGCTTCCTCGTTTGAATCCGCAGATGCTACGGCTCTTGATGGAGCAGATGGGCAATGCTACGGCCATATACGAACATCGGGCAGACGTACGGGATGTTTTGCCTGATGCAACAGAGAACCTGACGGATTCCCTCATGCAGATGGACGCCCAACTGAAAAGAGCCGAGGAGGAACTTTCTTTTGCTCAGTCGGGTCATATCCGGTGTATTTGCCTGAATGATGAAGAATACCCGTTGCGGTTGCGCGATTGTCCGGATGCTCCCGTTCTTCTTTATTACAGAGGAACGGCAGATTTGAATGTACGGCATATTGTCAGTGTTGTGGGTACACGTCAGATAACCGAATACGGCAAGGATATGTGCCGGCATTTTATTCATGATTTGAGCCAACGATGTCCCGATGCCCTCGTCATCAGCGGTTTGGCTTATGGCGTGGATATACATGCCCATAGGGCTTCTCTGGAAAATGGGCTCGGCACGGTGGGCGTTTTGGCGCACGGACTGGACCAGATTTATCCGACCCACCATCGGGATACGGCAGTGAAGATGCTGGCACAGGGTGGCTTGCTCACCGAATTCATGAGTCGGACATTTCCAGACAAACGTTATTTCGTTCAGCGCAACCGTATTGTGGCAGGGATCAGCGATGCCACCATTGTGGTGGAAAGTGCATCGAAAGGCGGTTCGCTCATTACGGCAGAGATAGCAGAGGGCTATCATCGCGATGTGTATGCTTTTCCGGGTCGTATTGGAGATACGTATTCCGAAGGTTGTAATGAATTGATACGAAGCAATCGTGCGGCTCTTCTTACAGATGCCGAGCGTTTCGTGCAGTATATGGGATGGGAAGATGAGGCTTTGCGACAGAAATCATTGCAGGAGGGTATTCAGCAGCCATTGTTCCCAGATCTGAATGAGGAAGAGCAGCGAATCGTGCAGGTCTTACAGCAATGCGACAGTATGCAGATAAATGTCCTGAGCGTAAAAACAGGCCTTTCCATCGGTCTTTTAAGCAGTACGCTCTTCACTTTGGAGATGAAGGGTGTCGTAAAAATGCTGAATGGTGGTATGTATCGTCTGTTGTAGTTGAAGATTGGCTTCCGGAATATGATAATGAGAAAAAATAGAAGTTTTGCGGTATGTATGCTTGTAGTTTTCCCACTCTTGTTTTCGTGTGGGAAACGGATTGGACGGCCATCGGATTCTGTGGATAGAGAAACGATGTATCAGGTAGCCACGTTGCAATCCCTTATGGTGGGCAACTATGATGGTTTTATTCGGATGGACGACCTTTGTCAGCACGGTGATATCGGTATCGGCACATTTAGTCGTGCCAATGGAGAGATGATTGTGTTGGACGGTCATGTGTATCAAGCTTTATGGGACGGTAGCGTAAAGGAAGCTGAGGAGGGTGAGACAACTCCTTTTGCCAATGTCACTTTTTTCGATCGTGATGTTGTTGCCGATATACAGCCAGTCAAGACGCTTGCCGATCTTACGTCTCAATTGGACAGCTTGATATTACTTCACGGTCGTAATTTCATTTACGTCTTGCGAATGGAGGTTAAGGCGGATTCTGTAACGGTCAGGAGCGAATTACCACAGGAAAAGCCCTATCGGCCTCTTGCGGAAACGCTCCCGGCAAAGCAAAGAGAGTTTACCTATAGTCATACAGGTGGTACTGTTGTGGCATTGTATTTCCCCTCTTTCTTTTCAGGTCAGAATGCAACAGGTTGGCATTTCCATTTTCTGTCAGATGATAGAAGCAAGGGTGGACACCTGTTGAAACTATCCGTATCCACCCCTGTTCAAGCCTCTTTCGATATTACCTCACATTTCGGATTATACTTGCCGGAAGAAACCTCCTTCTGTCAACGTGATCTGTCAGACAACATGGCAGGAGAAATCAGGAAAGTGGAGAAATGAGTTGCTGACTTTCTGGCATAGAATGTAACCGTGCATGCATACCTTGCGCTTGCTTACTCGTACGGTGTGTCATCTTTTTATTCCTTTACGATAAAGTGGTATTTCCCAGACCCGACCTCTTCGGTCTTGTCCGGCAGACAGACTGTGGCGGATGTGTTGGCAGGAACACGGATGTCCAGTTCTATCCCTTTGTCCGTACGCTTCCAGTTGCTTTCTATCCTTCCACACATTGAGTTATAGTGGCATCGGACATAGGATAGGGATTGGATGAAGGAGGGACGGATGAAGAAATGGCGGAATCCGGGGTTTTCCTCGTCGTATTGAATGCCGGCTAGATGCTTGTAGAAATATTCGCTTATCATGCTGAACGGCAGATGATTTTGTGAGTCGTATCCATCCCATGTTTCCCACATGGTAGTGGCTCCTCTCTCTACCATATATCCCCAGCTGGGATAGGTGGGCTGTGTCACCATCTTGAAGGTCAGTTCGGGGTCTTTTTCAGGCAGCCACTCCATGAGGGATTGAATGCCGAGGAAGCCTGTGGCGAGGTGGTCGTCATTGTGATGTATCTGCTTTACCAACTCAGCACCCACAGCATCGCGCAGACTATCCGGTACCAGACCATAATAAAGAGCGGTGGCATTCGTACTCTGACGGTAGTCCGTGGGATTTGTTCCGTGGTAGGTAAAGGTTTCCTCGTCCAGGAACTCGTTGTTGAAGCTCTCTGCTATTTCTGCAGCCCTTTGACGATAGTACGCAGCTTTTTCCTTCTCGCCGAGCCTTGTGCAGATGTCTTCCAGTTGCTGGTGAACACGATAGTGGGCAGCCGTTCCATAGAAGATTTGTCCTTCTGGCGGAGCCATGTCATTCTGTCTCGGCTGACTGTCATCGAGAGTCTTGTGGGGTGAAATCCAGTCGCCCAACATGTCTTCTATGAGGTCTTTCTTGCCGGGTACTTCGCGCACCTTGGTACTGCTCGCTGCAAATTCCTCCATGTAGGACAGGTTCTTGGATAGGATGTCCGTATCGGCATAGAAATGGAGCAAATCCTGTGGCACATACACCAGGGCGGCTGGCCATGTGGTACTGCTGTTGATACCGGCGGAGGTTGTAGGAGCCACTATGTTGGGACACCCTATATCAGACCGTGAGCGTGTCAGATCCCCAATCCACTTCTCCCAAAAGAGCATCATATTATAGTTGTAACAGGCAGCCCGGGAGGCAATATAGGCATCGCAGGTCCATCCTTGCTTCTCACGGTGCGGACAGTCGGTGGGGATACCCTCGAAGTTGCTGTTCATGGTGTTCAGCGCATTCTGCTGTAGTGTGTTGATCACCTCATTTGAGCACTCGAAAGTGCCCGTCTTCTCGAAATCCGTATGTACGGGAACGCCTTCTACGGAATGTATCTTGATATCCTTGTCGGCCGTGATACGGACATAGCGGAATCCCTTGTACGAGAACATACATTCAAATTTTTCCTTCCCTTTCCCCTTGGCAATATAACCGTTCTGCTGACGCACATTGATACCTTTGTCGTAGAAGGATGCATAGAGAGGATCTGATGCCGGTACATCATAGAGTGATGGGGCCAGGTCGGGACAGAGATCCTTCCGCGAGGGGCGCTCGCAGTATTCCACCAGGACTTGGGTTCCTTCGGGAGCTTCCAGGCAGACACGGGCCCAGCCGGCCAGTTCGCGGCCCATATCGTAGATGATGCCCTTGTGCTCGGTGTCGGGAATCTGTCGAACCGGTTTCAGGGGAGCAAACTTGCGGATGGGCGGCATGATTTGTGCCACGAGTCCTGCGTCGTCCCATTCCTCACAGTGGACCGTGTTCCATTTCGAGTCATCGTAGCCCGTACGGTTCCACCCTTCTTTCTCCTCCCGTGCATCGTAGAGCTCTCCCTGGCGAGTGTCATCGTACACTACAGGGCCTCCTGCCGTTTTCCAGGTACCGTCACTCACCACATTCTCCACCGTTCCGTCCTTGTATTCCATGCGCAGCAGGGCAATGACCTTCGGCTGGTCAACCCAGGCGGCAACCGAGAGTCCCCACGCATCGTTGCAGAGAGGTTCATACTGCCCTCTTCCGACCATGAAGCCCAGGGCATTCTCCTTGGCGATGAGAGAAGTCACGTCGTAGGCGTCGTATAGTTCGCGCTGTTCAAAGTTTGTCCAGGCAGGGTTGAGCTCTTTGTCTCCGATTCGCTGACCGTTCAGGTAGGGGATGTAGTATCCGAGTCCACACGCATAGAGTGTAGCCTTCTTCACTTTCTTCTTCGCGGAGAACTCCTTGCGGAAGAGAGGCGCAGGGTCGTAGTTGCCCATCTCCTTCAGGTCAAAGATGGTGCATTCCTTCCCGTAGAACCACTTTTGTACGCCATCTGGAGGCGTGGACGCATCTATCTCCCTCTCTTTGGCTTTCTGGGCGTCCCATCGTGTCTTCCATTCCGTTTCGTCCCTGAAGATCATCCACTGTGCCTCCTGCCAATCCTTCGGCGAAAAGAGACCTGTACTCCATTTTGCCGTCTTGCTCCAGGGGAGGGGTTGCCCGTCCTTGTCCCAAAGCTGAACTTTCCAGAAGTAGTCCGAGGCAGACTTCAGGGGTGTTCCTTCGTAGTGTATCTGAGAAGTCTGACTGGACATCTGCTTCCCTGTGTCCCAGCAGTCTGCCTTGCCTTCCTCCAGCAGGTCCGGCGAGGAGGCCACGAGAATCCGGTAGGCGGTTTGTCTGTCTTCCTGCACATCAGAGAGCATTATCCAACTCAGTCTGGGGTGAGGGTTGTCCACACAGGGCGGATCTTGTGTGTATTCGCATCTCAAATCATCGGCACCAGAGAATTTTCCCGTACAGCTGGCGCAAACAAGAAGGGTAAATAGGGCTGTCAGCAGCCTTGAAGTGTTCTTTTTCATATCTGTTTGATTTGAATTTCTTTGTTTTTTGAGTGTATCTTTGTACACAAGATGCAAATATAGGAAAATTTTCTTCATTCGTATCTTTTTCAACCCCCCAAAAAGAGGAAAGGCTATATTTTTGCTCACAAACTCCCCGTATAGTGTCCATAAGATGGCTTCCTGAACGGAAAACATCTCGTTGGCACGAGTTTATCGCGCAAAGGACTATGAAGACACGACATTTTCTGTTTGTTCAATTTGGAATTATGAAACCCATCCGTATCCCTGAACTGCCATATCTACAAAATGGTCCATCAAGAGATTGGTCTTGTCATTGAATGCCACCCGGTCATAACTCTCAGGAAGGTCTGTGTTGAGGGATAACTGGATAAGAGTAAGCACTTTCTTGCGTGGCTGCTCGTCCTTGTACCAATCTACAACCATAACCCTGTCTTTCTCTTCCAAAAGTTTCTTGTATAAGTTCTTGGCAGCCAGTATCACCTTCTGTTCTTCTGTCTTACTCAATTTTCTGTCCTGGCAAAGCAAGTCATAGATTTCAAGTTCTTCTTCCTCAAGATCCATTTCGGTAGAACGGCCTTGTTCTCGCTTCATTTCTTCAATGAGTTGCAAGAGTTTTTCATAATAATCTTCATTCTCCGTGCTACCGGCATTATAGCGGTCAATGATATTCTTATATCGTTGTGAGAACGCTATACGAGTGCAGTTCCTGTTGATAAGCTGCTCCAATGCCTTTTCTATAAATTCGCGCAGACTATCGACCTCCAGAGCTCTATATGGTGTTGAGCTTATTTCTTTTCGCAATGCACCCACATCAAGTTTGCTGAGGTCTATAACCTTACCTTGATGTATGCCGTATTGAGTATTCGGTTCTGCAACCATCGCAGTAACACTATCATCAAGCGTCTCAGCCATCCTTACCTTTGCACGATTCAGCTTCTCATCATCAATCTGATTACAGAACAATCCACTCAAGTAGCTCAGGGGAGCGAACTTCTCATTCTGCCATCCACGCTCAAAGATTTCAGGTTTGCTGGCATCATAAAGATTCATCAGCAAGTTGCTGAGTACTTTGAATCGGTCTTTCCATTCATCTTTTTCAAGAATCTTCAGGTATGCTTTACGAAGCAGGTCAAGTTGGTCAAGAGTGTTGCTTTCGGCAATGATTTTTTCTATACTGACGCCCAGTTTCAGAAGGAATGCCTCACACTCCAAGATGCACTCATCAATATTTTGAATAAGAACTTCTATGTCCTTGGCTGGATATTCTGCATTGTCATCATTGGATGCGTAATCACTGAGAGCCTGTTGCATATACTTGAATACGTTCACATAGTCAACTACAATACCACAGTTCTTTCCTGGATATACTCGGTTGGCACGGGCAATTGCTTGCATCAAAGTGTGCCCCTTCATTGGCTTGTCAAGATACAGAGTTGACAATGAAGGCACGTCAAATCCAGTAAGCCACATAGCACAAACGAAAACCAAGCACAAGGAATCATCCTTGTCTTTGAAACGATCCTCAATGTCCTTACCATCAGCGGTAATTTCATCCATTTTCTTTCGATGCAGAGTGATGTCTAGTCCCTGTGCTTGGAACTTTTCAAGTTCTTCTGCATCTTCACTGATAACAACCGCCATCTCAACCTTATTCATATAGTTGAGTTGTGCGGTCAGTTTGTCGCGTTCTTCTTTCGATGTGGCATTATTACGCTCTTTGACGAGAGCCTTCTTTTCCTCTGCCCAATATTTCTGCACTTTGTCATACATTTTGACAGTGGCGTACTTATCCACACTGACCACCATTCCCTTGCCGAGGAAACCACGGCGAGGAAAGTGATGTGCAATGTCTTGTGCAATCTTATCAAGACGCTCATCACGCTTGATAACCTCCAGAATGCGTGAAGAAGAGTTCTCCAGCAATTCTTTTTCCCTGTCGTTCAGATTCTCGTCTTCAACAATCTGATCTATGTCTGTGTCAAGCCAATCGTTGGAAAGTCCAACCTCTGGCACTCTTCGGCTGTAAAACAACGGAACGGTCGAACCATCTTCAATAGCCTGGGCAAAGTTATACTCACTCACGTAATCCCCAAACCATTGATTTGTGAGTCGCTTACTACCAAGCAATGGAGTACCCGTGAATGCTATATAATTTGCATTTGGCAGTCCTGTATGCATATTTTCTGCCAACTGCTTGTATTGGGTACGGTGTGCTTCATCTACAAGAACAAAGATATCATTGCGTTCGGAGAGAATAGGATACTTCTTTGTCTTGTCGTACTGGAACTTATGTATCAGGGTGAATACCATCGGCTTATTGCTACTTAGGAACTCACGCAACTGTTCTGCATTTTTTGGCTGACACTCTTCTTTGTCGCCAACAACTTCAGCTCTTACAAATGTTTTGTGTATCTGGGTGTCGAGGTCATCACGGTCGGTAATGATGAGGAACGTGAAATTGCCATGCAGTTTACGCTTTATCTTCCTTACAAACATCACCATTGAGTAACTCTTTCCAGAGCCTTGTGTGTGCCAGAATACACCCAGTTTACCATTCAGTTCTGACCTTCTGCCGACACTCTGCATCAAGTTGTTGACACCAAGATACTGGTGATTCTTGGCAATAATCTTGATGCGCTTATTGTCGAAGAAGATGAAGTTCTCTATGTAATCCAGCAAGCGTTCCTTGCGGAAAAGACCGTCAATGAGGTTCGTGATTGAGAGGCCATGCTCTGCTATCTGCTCACGGTCCAGTATTTCCTTTTCATTGTTAACACGAAGCCATTCAAAGAAGAACTCATAGCTTGCATTCCATGCACCGAGCTTTGTCTGCAAGCCATTGCTGAGTACGCAGATTTGATTCAGGGCAAAGATGTTCGGAATATCTTGGCGATAAGAAACAAGATTCTTATTATATGATTCCTCCACCTTTACCGTAGAGTTTTTCAGTTCAATGAATACTATAGGCAATCCATTTACAAATAACAGGACATCCGGGCGGCGATAGCGGAAATGCCCTTTTATCCACATCTGGTTGACGCAGTGGAAGTCGTTGTTCTCCACGTTGTTGAAGTCGATAATCTTCACAATGTCGAAGTCCTCTTTGCCGTTCTTCTTGACCTTTACCTTTATGCCGTTGCGAATCTGGTTGTAGAACTTATAGTTCGTGTCAACCATATCCGTACCGGTATAGTCCTTTCGGAAGTCACGGACAATACCAGCAAGTATTTCTTGGTCTATCTGCGGATTAATGCGTTTCAGGGCATCGAAGAATATCCTTGGCAAAATACACTCCGTCACACTGTCACGGCCTGTCTTGCTCGTGTCATCCTGAGCTGCTACGCTTGGGTCACACTCTATTCTCTGCCAACCATATTCTGGCATAGAAAGGCGGGTGCAGATGGCTTGCTCTATATTGTCTTCGCTTATGAATGATTTCATAACAATTTCGCTTAAAATGTCACTTATTTCGCTTATTAATCGCTTAAATCTTCAAAATATATAATATTGAATATCAGCAGATTTTAATAATCTTTCGCTTAATTATCGCTTAAAATCGCTTAATTTAGCACTTAAAGAGAATCAGAATCATACAATTTCCCATTTATCAGATTTGCCTACTTGAATTTTTCCAAGTTTTCTTTATTCAGTTTTTACTTATTATTCTGATTACTCTTTGCAGAATCTTTATGTCTCTTTTGTAGTTGCTCGAAATCGAAATCGTATTTTATTTTCTTTAAAATTGTTGTTACAACATTATATATGTTTTTTCCTTCCGTGTAATCTGCGGGACAAACGAAATTTACTCTATTGTCAAGGATAAGCTTATTCGCAGTTGTCTTTTTCTTCGAGTTTCGTTGTTGATATACGGCAATAGAATATCCTCCGTTTTGTTTTACCATTTTCATACAGGGGATGTCTGTTTCTCCATCACCAAAATATATCATTCTTTTAAATGGAACAGGACGGTCTTCTTCCTTGACATATTCGTTAATTTTCTTGTTGTCGCTAACATCAGGAATTCCTTTGTTGATTCTAAATATGAATTGTGTTTTTGTTGTGAAATCAACCGCAACTCCAGGCCAGGCTGCTGCTCCATTTTGATCATAAATAAAAGTGCAGGCGTAGATTTTCTCAAACTCATTAGCGATAGAAGTCCCTTCGATCATTTCTTTTAACCCCGATGAGTTTATATAGTGCTTTATGTTTAAATCAAGGTTTTTCCCATACTCGTTAATTAAACCAAACCATTCCTTTACACCATTGAACAATTTTACCGTTGCCCCATATTCTTGAAATTGTTTTCTTGTGAAAGGTTTCTCTTTAGTTCTGGAGGCATCAATCATCGTTTTCATATAACAAAGAATGCCACTCGTGTCAGTTTCTTTTGAAAGCATGGACGATTTTTCCCAAAAATTCTTGGGATTTTTTATGCCTAATTCTTTCATGAAACCATACTCTTGCATATTTAGAGGAGAGAGGGTTCCGTCAAAATCGTATATCAATGCAACTATTGGTCTTGCTGTTTTACTCATATATCAATTGTTCTAATTATTCGACTGTTACTTCCAACTTACCACTCATCAGGCGAGGGAGGAGTAGATCACGCTGACTTGCTAATAATGAATTGCATTGAGCCAGTTTATTCATCTTACTATGCAATGTTTTTACTTGTTTCTCGAAAGCGTTCATAACATCTTTTGTTGGAAGCATAACATCTCCTTTTCGCAAGAATGGCTCGAACTTGAAATTAATGATGCCTGTTGATTGCAACTGGAATCTATCTATAATTCGTGTATCATACAAGAACTTCATCCAATAATAGAAATAATAAGGAGAAACGATATCCTTCTTTAATCTTATCAACTTACAGAAGCTGGCACATATTACTCTACCATCCTTATATCTATCAATAAGATTTTGAGTAACAAGAACTGTTCTACCTACAGGTTGTTCTGACGTTCCACCAGATATTTCCATTACGATGTCACCATCTTCAAGTTGACGAGCTTTATAATTGCTCTTTTTGTGAAAGCGTCGAGGACAAGATGAAATGTCATAATGCCAAACCTTTGGAAAATCCGCACCACGAATTACACTTGCTTCTTCTATGAAATCGCTAGAATACTCTTCTTCTCCCCATCCACCTCCAACATAGTAATCGAATGCATCTTGCATCTTTATCAGTTTGAAACCAGATGGGACTTTTCCATACTTAGACTTCTCCATTTCCACATTCTCATGTCCTGGAAAGCGGAAGCGGACGAACCATTCTTTGTATAGGTTCTCTGCCATCTGCTCCAACAGACGGATGCGTTTGGTGTTGTTCTCAATTAGAGTGTCGTAGGTTGAGAGGATGGAGGCAATTTTTTGTTGGATAGGTAGAGTGGGTAAAGCTATTTTGTATTTCTTAATTGTAATAGCATTCAAATTTTGTTGTGCACCACCAACAGCTAATTTGTTGAGACTATCACTTTGTTGATGCAAGAAATGATAAACATACCTATAGTCAGCCAACTTTTCATCTATGATGAGATTACAACAAGCTTGATTAGTCGTAAGTGGTATTTTGGCGATTGCACATTTGCCAGCAGTAACTCCATACATTGCGACAATAACAGTGTTGGCAGGTACATACTTTGCAGCAGATTTTTTGAGTCCTTCTTCTGAAATAGTCTTATTTGTTGAATAGATATTACAGAAGTTTACTTCATTTGTATTGAGCCAAGGTATATCACCATCATAATATGCAGGATTTGAACTTGTTGGGGTTCCTCCGCTACACACTTTTGTACAAATATCACCTAATCTTACATATTCCATACTCATCCCTCCTTATCCAAATAGTTCTTTCAAATTCTTCTCAATCTCACTCTCCAAAGCCTTAGCTTCGTTAGAAAGTGAATTGAACTCACTATTGAGCGACAGCATCTCTGCACGGAACTCTTCTTCGGTCATTCCGTCATCCTCAATCACCACACCAACATAACGACCGGCATTGAGGCTATAATCATTGTCTATGATGCCATCCTCGCCATCAAGTTTAGCAACCTTACACAGACCTATCACATCCTGATACTTACCATTAGGCCAATGCTCCAGGAGCCAGTCAACTTCACTCTGTTTGCCCTCTGCTTTGTATTCGTTTACAAGATTCCAGAAAGCATCGGAGTCACCTTCATAAAGACGACTGATAATGCCAAGGTTCTTTATCTGCTCTTCGGAGAACTTTCGATGCGCCCTATCTACTTGTGTAAAGATATTACGAGCATCAATAAAAAGAATCTCATCACGATTGGTTCTTTGCTTGTTGAAGAACCAAAGAGTAGCAGGGAGCGTAACGGTGGAGAACATATTGCTTGGAAGTGTCACCATCTGGCTGATGATTCCATCTTCTATCATCTTCTTACGTATCTCCAACTCTGAGCCACCAGCATCGCTTGCAGAGTTTGCCATTACAAGCGCTGCTTTTCCATTGTCGTTGAGGGAAGTAGCAAACAATCCTATCCAGAGATAGTTTGCATTTGGTACGGTCTCCTTCTTGTCCGATGCCTTTTTCGTTGACTTTGTCTTGTTGCGAGGTACACCATAAGTATTAAAACGTCGATCATCAACAACTTTCTCCACTACCACTTCGTCCACATTGAACGGAGGATTTGCCATCACGTAGTCGAAGTTGCCAAAGGCATTGTGGGGGTCGCTGTAGAAGGAGTTTGCCTCAACAATCTCGCCACGGATATTGTTAAGCAAGAGGTTCATCTTGGCGAGTTTCATAGTGTCAGGTTCTTTCTCTACACCATAGCAACGGAAGTGCATCATCTCGTCATTGAGAACTTGTGCTGAGCTTGTCGAAGTATTATGACGATGCATGTATCGAGCCGCCTGTACAAACATACCACCCGAACCACAAGCAGGATCGAGGAATTTCTTATCGCCTGTAGTAGGCTGGAGAACTTCCACCATATACTTAACTACGCTGGCAGGGGTATAGAAGGCTCCACCACCCTGACCTTCCGCAAGAGCGAAGTTGCCAAGGAAGTATTCGTAAATCTGACCGAAGATGTCAATGCTGATGTCCTCCGGAATATCCTTGAACACCCGGACGATGCGGCTCAACAGTTCCGGCTCCTCTTCCGGAACCAACTGACCATACACTTCCTTTGGCAGTACACCTTCCATGCGAGGATTCTCACGCTCGATAGCCTCCATGGCACGCTTGACGAGCAATGCCTTGTTGGCATCGTCAGGTGCATCGTTCAGGTAATCAAAGTAGGCACATTCGGGAAGGAAGAAACCACATTTCTCTACGGCCACATCCTTGTATTCCTTCTCCATTCGAGTACCCTTATATTGATTGTACTCAGCATCAATCTCTACCTTGTGCTGTTTGAAAAGCACATCGGCATAACGAAGGAAGATTAAGCCAAGGATAGGCTGTCCGTACTTATTCGCAGCCAAATGCGCACCTGCACGAAGCATATCGGCAGAATGCCAAAGGTTATCTTTTAATGTTTTAAGTTCAATATCTGTCATAGTTGTATTAAATTTGGGTATCGTTAAGGAGATATTTTACATCAACTTCAAGAAGTTTTGCAATTTTGTCTAGCGTCTGTAAATCTGGTTGGATGCTGTTGCTACACCACTTGCTTACGGTGCATGGTGTTTTGCCAATTTCTTCTGCAAGCCACTTGCCAGTCTTACCCTTTTCTACAAGGACAACCTTGATTCTATTTAGATTTGCCATATTGGTATAATTTATTATTATTTGATGCAAAGGTATCGAAATTCTATGATATAAACGATTGTTCTGTTGAGAAAGTTACGTAAAGACTTATAATTTCAATACATTATTATAAAATGCCACTCAAACACCCATTTTCCGCAGATTATTCTCTAACCAAAACCATATAACGACCTGATTGTTGAATAAACAATGGGGCCGATTATTGCCCGTAATTTTTTGGTTTTTATTCTTGCAGGAAAACAGATGTGTTAAAAATGAAAAAAACTATCATTTTCTTTGGTGTATATGGAAAGATTGCCGTATCTTTGCCGCCGAAAACAAATGGGGCTAGGTTTGCGTGACTCACGCAAGGGCCTATAAAAATGGAAAACGAACTTGCGTGGCTCACGCAAGGAGCATTACAAAGGGAAACAAGGCTTGCGTGACTCACGCAAAGACCAAACAGGAGGGGATAACGTCTGCGTTGCTCACGCAGAGACGAATCCGAAGAAAAAATTGGCTTGCGTGGCCCACGCAAGGGCAAAACAGAGTTGCATGGGGTCTGCGTGGCCCACGCAAGGACGATTCCGAGGGGAAAAACGGTTTGCGTGGCCCACGCAAAGGCCAAACAGAGTTGTATGGAGCCTGCGTGGTCCACGCAAGGAGGGAACGGATGGGATACTGGCTTGCGTGGCTCACGCAAGGACCAGAGAATGAAAAACGAGCTTGCGTGACTCACGCAAGGCCCATTACAAAGGAAAAATAGAAGGACGGCTAAGAGTGAACCGTCTAGTTTGTTTTATAATTTAATTAATAATGTTTTTACCTATGAAAAAGATTCAAGGAATCAATGTAGCGCACTTTTCGAATGGTGCCCACTACGAATTTCATGAGTACGTCCTCCAGATGGTGAAGGCTTGTTCGGCCATCACGGGAGAGACGAAGTATTTAACCAATCTGGCTGATGAATATGAGGCAGCCCTGGCAGTAGAGAAGAAGTATGCCAATGTCTCGTTGAAGTCGTTCAAGACAGAGGACATCGCGGCTGCCGACCAGCGTCGCGGAGCTGCCTACCAGGCGTACAAGAGTGTGGTGGAGGCACACGTGAGCATGAACTTGCCTGCCACATACGCTTCGGCCCTTGTGCTGAAGCACCACCTGGACGTGTGCAAGATCCAGCCCCGTTGGCAGATGGATCGCGAAACGGGTGCCATGGACCTGTTCCTGGCGCAGGTGGAGGAAACGTATGCCACGGAACTTTCGGCATTGGGACTGGGACTGTATGTCCAGACCATGAAGGAGGCCAACACCATGCTCCATGAATACATGGCGGCACGCGACCTGGAACGCAGCATGGCTGCACCCACAGGTGCCTTGCGCGATGCACGAAAGGTTACGGATGAGGCTTACTATCAGCTCATTCGGTATGTCAATGCATTTGCACTGGTTGTAGATGAGGAGGCATACGACAGCTTCATCGACATCATGAATACCATCATCAACCGTTTCAAGAAAAATGTCCTGGGCATTTCTGGTGTTGACACGGACGATGAAGAAGGCGAGGGGACAAACGAGGGAGAAAACGAGAATCCCGGTGATGATGAGGACGATGAGGGAGACAACCCCGGTGATGATGAAGATGATGATGGAGGCAACCCCGGTGGCAACGAGTCCGGAGGTGGCAACTCTGGCGACAACACCGGTGGCGGTAGCAACGATGACTTGCCGATGGGATCCTAATCAATGCATAATTGATTAAACGATTTGGATTATACAAACAAAGAGCGTGTCACTTATCTTTGAAGTGACACGCCCCTGTTTTCGTTTTTTTTCTATTTCTTCTTCCTTAGAAACGGTAGCCGTAGCTAAGGCTGAAGTTGAAGTTCTTCATCGGATCGAGAGACAATCCGGGGAAGCGTGTTGCGTATGCCTTGCGGAAATTGCCGGTGTACATGTCGGTAATACCCCAGTCGAAGCCGGCATTCAGAGAGTGATGGTTGTAATATTCTACACCTATACGGCAACCCAGTCCGAAGTCGAAGCGCTGTATGTCTCCGAAAGCACCCTCCTCGTTGCGGAAGAAACGTTTCTTGATGTTGTCAACGGTGTCATCGTCAATGTCAAGGATGCTCTTGCCATTGATACCAAGGGCAAAATAAGGACCAAAGTCAGCAAATACACCCAGATTCTCGCTGAAGTTGTAGCGATAACCCACATGAAGAGGAATCTCGATGTAACATGCACGTGCCTTTGCCGTAGCAGGAATCTCTGGACCAGTAAGTCCACTCATATAGGTGAGGTCATATTTTGCACCCTTCATGGTGTAGTTGGCACCCAAGTTGACAAATACACCTGCGCAACCAGGCAGCATATATTCGGCACGAGCACCAAAGTTGAAGCCGGGTTTCAAACTGGTGTCCAGATAGTCACCCCGGAAATTACTTACGTTCAAACCGAACAAGCCCTGGAACGTGAGTCCGGGTTCTGGTACGTTTTCCAATGCGTTGGCACTGCCTGCGAAGGTTACCAATGCCACTACGAATGTGAAGAATTTTTTCATACTTGTTAATTTTAAATGTGTTTTTTGATGTTATTCGGATGCAAAGATAATGAATTTAATGCATAATGCAAATTCTTTTTGTCACTTCGTCTTACAAAAGCGACAAAGAAGGGCGAGGGTACAAGAAGTTAGGTGTGCAGAAATATTTTTCTAAAAACATAGCATCCTTGGCAAATGTTGACAATAATGCCGTATTTTTTGGTTATGGCGTTTTTGCCTGTGGGGACTGGATTTGGATGCGATACCGGTTTACGTACTCACCAAAGGTGACGGTCAGGGTGAACTCCCCTGACTGGAAAATAGTGCTGAGGGGGCAGGTGAATACAACGGGGATGGAGCATCGGCCCTGAGGGGCTGTAATCTCGGAGAAAGTGGCTTCCTTGCGAAACGAATCACCTTCCAGGGCGCAGGTGATATTGGCAGAAAGGTCTTCTTCGGTATAGTTGCTCACGCGCAGTTGGGCCGTGAAGGTCTCGTCCGTATTCCATTGACTTTTGGTCATCACAGCCAGCGGAACCACGGGTGAACGCATATTGTTGCCATTGCCCACAGCGAATGTAGGAATGCCCAGTTCAACCGAAGAGGGCAGAAAACTGGGATGGTGTCCAAACCGTTCCCGTATGGTGTCGTCCCCGTTCTCCACTTGCAGATAAAGTCCCAGGCTGTCGGCAGCCAGGTAGGCCTCTTCGCTGGGAGCATACGTGCAGAACAGGAAACTGTTGAAGCCCGTGTCCTGCAGTTTCCTCATCAAACCCAACCATCCGGGTACGTCGGTGGGCAGGTCGGCAGGATGGACTACGACACAGCTGTCGGCCGTACTCCGTAGGTAGGTTGCCAGGTTGTTGATGGTCAGTTGTTCCCCCCGTGTTCCGAACTCACGCATTCCGAATGCCACCGATTTTTCGCCAAAACCGTCCATCCAGGCGCGTATGGTGTGCAGATGAGGGTGAAATTCGCTCCACAGTTCCACATCCTTGCCCATGTCCAACCGCACCCGCACGATATTCGTACCCTGCGACAATGCAATGCGTTGTTGCCCCTTGCGATTGCCGCAGGCATAATGCAAGGTGCCTTTTTTCTGTCCGGACGAACGAATTTGCAGGCATAAAAGAATCGTGTGCGACTCCACATCGGGTTGCACCTCCATCTTTCCTATCTTGTCCTGTGCCTGAGAAAGGAGGGAAAAAAACAGGGCGAGGGCAACGAGAAATCGGTTCCCGGACACCCTGTTGAAGAAACGTATCTTATACCAGATGGCGGATGATTTCTTCGCGATCACCTGGCAGATAGTCAATGACGGGAATTTCTATCATAGTGTAGGCACCCGGCTGTTGTTTCATGGTTGCACGGGCTGCATTAACCAAGACCTGAGCCGTAAGGGCCGGGTTGTTGATGCGCATGTTGAATTCCAGCAACTGGTTGTGCGTCTGTCCGCTTACGCCCTTGCGGACGAGGTTTACTCCGTGTCCCACATCGTTCAGGTCGGCCACACAGGGAACCTGAGTGACGTGCGTTTCATCGTTCACGAAGTATGGGTCGGTCTTGATGGCCGTTTCTATGGTGCTGAAGTCGGCACCCTCTTCCAGTTCCACATACACCATACGACGGTGGATTCCGGTACCGAGGGGGATGGTCACGCTCAATGCATCGCGTACACCTGCGATGGCACGTACGGCCACACTGTGTCCCATACTGCGGCCAGGACCGAAGTTGGTATAGCTGATGCCCTTTGGAGCCAGACTTTCCATCAGGGTGCGCACGATACTGTCGGAACCCGGATCCCATCCTGCGCTGATGATGCTGACGGCTCCACCCTTACGGGCAGCATCGCCCAGGCTTCGACGCAAATCTACTATCTGGGTGTGTATGTCGAAGCTGTCAACCGTGTTGATTCCCTGTGCCAGTATGCCGAGGGCTGTAGCCTCGACACTGCGTGAGGGGGTTGCAAGGATGGCAACGTCCACCTTGCCCAGCTCTTGTATGTTCTTTACGACTGTATAATTCTCTAATTCAGCAGGTTTGTTCTCTGCACCATTCCTTCTGACGATGCCTGCGACCTCCATATCTGTTGCCACTTGCAATGCTTGCAATGCGTAGCGACCGATGTTGCCATAGCCTACGATGGCGACTTTGATTTTTTCCATAATGTTCAAATTGTGTATTATGTAATCAGTTGTTTCTTGTTTCGTATGCAAAAGTACAAAAAACTATGAATTTTATATCATGCTCGTGAGCTTTTTTTCGTAACTTTGTACCATAAAAGGAAAGTAAACATAAAAACAACATACAGAACATGAAATTATCGCAATGTGAGGAAAGTTTCCGGGGATATATCTGGAAACGCGAAATCAACGTCAGGGATTTTATCCAACACAACTATACCCCATACGAGGGGGATGGCTCTTTCCTGGCTGGGCCGACGGAAAACACCCTTGCCCTGTGGAATCAGTTGAGCAAGATGTTCGAGGCAGAGCGTGCAAAAGGCGTTTACGACACCGAAACGAAAAAGCCTCAGACCCTGACCACCTATGGGCCTGGGTATATAGATAAGGAGAAAGAGGTTATCGTTGGTTTGCAGACAGACGCTCCCTTGAAGCGTGCCATCTTCCCCAAGGGGGGCATTCGTATGGTGGAGACGGCACTCAAGGCTTACGGATACGAACTGGCTCCCGAGACCAAGGAAATCTACACTACATACCGCAAGACACACAACGAAGGTGTCTTCTCTGCCTATACCAAGGAGATACGTGATGCCCGCCATGCACATATCATCACGGGCCTGCCTGATGCATACGGCCGCGGCCGCATCATTGGCGATTACCGACGTATTGCCCTGTATGGAACCGACAACCTGATAGAGGAGCGTCTGCGCTTCATGGATCGCCTGGACATTCAGGAGATGACGGAAGAGTGTATTCGCAAGCGTGAGGAGACTGCAGAACAGATACAGGCACTGAAGAGTTTCGTGAAGATGTGTGCTGCATACGGTTTCGATGTCACCCGTCCTGCTCAGAATGCGCGTGAAGCCGTGCAGTTCGTGTATTTCGGCTATCTGGGTGCCGTGAAGGATCAGGATGGTGCTGCCATGTCTCTCGGTCGTGTCAGCACATTCCTGGATATTTTCATCGAAAAGGACATCAAGGAAGGTCATCTCACAGAACAGGAGGCACAGGAACTTATCGACCAGATGGTGATGAAATTGCGTATCGTACGTTTCCTGCGTACACCGGAATACAACGACCTTTTCAGTGGCGATCCCGTATGGGTTACAGAGTCTCTTGGAGGTATGGGCGTGGACGGACGTACCCTGGTTACCAAGACCAGCTTCCGTTTCTTGCATACCCTGGATAACCTGGGACCTGCGCCAGAACCCAACCTGACAGTGCTGTGGGCAAATAAATTGCCGGAGAACTGGAAGAGGTTCTGTGCGGATGTGAGCATACGTACCAGTGCCATTCAGTACGAGAACGATGACCTGATGCGTCCCGATTATGGTGACGACTACGGCATAGCCTGCTGTGTCAGCCCTATGAAGATAGGTAAGCAAATGCAGTTCTTCGGGGCACGTGCCAATTTGGCAAAGTGTCTGCTTTATGCCATCAATGGTGGTCGCGATGAGATTACCGGTGAGCAGATAGGTCCGGAATATGCTGCCGTCAAGGGCGATTACCTGGAGTACGACGACCTGATGGATAAGTTTGAGAACATGATGCGCTGGTTGGCCAAGACCTATGTCAACGCCCTCAAAATTATCCACTACATGCACGACAAGTATGATTACGAGGCCTATCAGATGGCGTTGATAGATGGAGATGTCTTGCGTACCAGTGCCACCGGTATTGCAGGATTGAGCATCGTTACCGATTCCTTGGCCGCCGTAAAGTATGGACGTGTTAAGGTGTTGCGCGATGAGCGTGGTATAGCTGTAGGCTTTGAACAGCAAGGTGAATATACGCCATTCGGCAATAATTACGACAAGACGGACAAGATTGCCATGATGATAACGGAGAAGTTCATGGAGTTCATGCGCCAGCACGAAACATATCGCAATGGCGTGCCAACCCAAAGTGTTCTGACCATCACCAGCAATGTCATGTATGGACGCAATACGGGTGCCACCCCTGACGGACGTCCCAAGGGCGTTCCTTTTGCTCCTGGTGCCAATCCCATGAACGGGCGCGATGTGAAGGGTGCTGTGGCTGCCCTCAGCAGTGTGGCCAAATTGCCGTTCCAGCATAGTCACGATGGTATTTCCTACACGTTTGCCATTTCGCCTGGCACATTGGGTAAGGAGATGGATACAAAGGTGGAGAACCTGGTGAACCTGATGGATGGCTATTTCACTCCCGATGGCGGACATCATCTGAACGTCAATGTTTTCGACCGTGAGTTGCTGGTTGATGCCATGGAGCACCCAGAGAAATATCCGCAACTAACCATCCGTGTCAGCGGTTATGCCGTGAACTTCGTGAAACTGACACGCGAGCAACAGCTTGATGTACTCAGTCGAACCATCAACCACAGCCTGTAAGGGCAGGATTCATTCCATAGAGTCGTTCGGTACGGTTGACGGGCCGGGCATCCGATTCCTTGCGTTCCTGCAAGGATGTCCAATGCGTTGTCTTTTCTGCCATAATCCGGATACCTGGGATATCCACGCTCCGGTGGCATACGAATGGACTCCGGAAGAATTGCTGAAGGAAACACTTCGTTACCGTCCCTATATAAAATCGGGAGGCGTTACCTGTACCGGTGGCGAACCGTTACTGCAAGCCCCCTTTGTGGCGGCGTATTTTCGTCTTTGTCATCAAGCGGGCTTGCATACAGCTTTGGATACAAGCGGTGTGTTCTGGAACGATGATGTACGCAGGGTGTTGAAATACACGGATCTGGTCTTGCTTGACATAAAGACCGTGGATGATGCCTTACACAAGAAGCTTACGGGCCATTCACGCACCAACAATCAGCATTTGCTGGATTATTTACAGGAGAAAGCGATTCCTGTATGGATTCGCCATGTGGTAACACCCAATATCAACGATGATGAGGCTCATCTTCGTGCCGTGGCGGAATATCTGCGTTCGTATGAGGTGATAGAACAAGTGGAGATATTGCCCTATCATACGATGGGCGTACATAAATATCATGATATGGGAGTTCCCTATCCCTTGGAGGGCGTTCCTGCCCTTTCCGTTGAGAAACAGCAACAGGCAGCAAATCTTTTCCGCAGTATCCTTTCCTGCAAGGTGCTATAAACAGTTTTCCTATTGAAGAAAGGGCGTCTCTTTGGCGGAAAGGATTACTCTTCCTCCATGAACATGGGATCCCATGCCGGCAGTTTGACAGGCTTCTTTTTCAGGAGGTCGAGTACTTTAGGGGTACAATATCTGCGATTTACGACAACGCGGAACATATATTCGTTAAACCATTCATCGGTCATCACCAAATATCCGTCTTGTCCGGAACTCTTTCCCCAGCTGTTTTCCACTTTCCATTTTGTCGGTTTCCCATTGGCGTCCAGATCCACGGCCATCAGTGTCATGGCGTGGCTGCTACCGCTGTCAAAAGACTCGATACGTTGCTTTTTCGTCATACCGAAAGTCGTTCCCAGCAGGCTTTCATAGTCATAGTTCTTCAAATCAAGGCTGCCGGTTGTGCGGTTGAGGAACTTGGCTACATCGCAACTGAAATACATCTGGCAGGAGTCTTTCAGGCTGGCAATGGCAAGAGGTTTCAGGTCTTCTATGTCCAGGTTGACGTATAGCCAGTTGTGCCCGTCATAGAGATGGCGGTCGTATTCAATCTCATACACTTGGTCGTAGGGACGGCTGGGGTCATTCATCAGCATGACATAGTCTGCATAGAGGTCCTCTTCGTCCCCACATACTTCCTTGTAGAACTCCTGTGGCGTGTATGTCTTTGGCTCGCTTACGGGTTTCCCGTCTTTCTTCGGTGCCCACGAGAATGATTTGACCGGTTCGCCATAGGCTAATGTGAGGATATGGTAGATCGTTTTCAACTGTTCGACTTTCAGGGTCTGTAACTCTGCTTCCTTCTTCCCGGCTTCAGCCTGTTCCCGCAACTGCACGCCAAATTCGCGCAGTTTCCTTTTCAGGTGGCCATTCACTTCAGAGGTCTTGTTGCTGTTGTATGTTTCTGCCATGGCATCCTTGGGTACGAGGCCATATTTCGTCACCAGGTCGGCAACGCCCGTGTAGGTTCCTCCGTCAGACAGAGGATTCTGGAAAAGCCAGCGAACCATCTGGTCGTCCCATCCCTGCTTACGTGTGTCGATGACACCTTGCAGGAACAGGTTGCTCTTCTCCAACTGGTCATAGAAGAACAGATAGACTTGACTGAAAAAGAAATCCTTCACACCGAATTTCTTCATGGCACGGTTGCGCAGGACGTTGGTGCCGGTAAAGAGCCAACAGCGTCCGCTGCTGGCTTGGTCGCTGATGCCCGTATTCTTCACCTCAACGCTGAAGTAAGTATCCTTTTCCTGTGTGTTTTCCTGATTCAGCGCGATGCCCTGAATACCGTTGCTGGAGATGGCGTTTCTCAGGGCCTTTTCGGCAGGAGTCGGAGAATTGCTTTCTTGCAGCGTGTTAAGTATTTCGGGCGTTATGCAGGACTGAGCCTCTGCCTGTATTCCCACGGCCAGTGCCAAAGCGGATAATAGAAGGTTCTTTTTCATATCAATGTTCTTAATGACAGCCCCCTCCCCCGTATGGGCGGGAGAGGGGGACCGTATGTTATAGTTCTTTTCTTATATTAAAGTTCTGTTATGTCGAAGTTGCGCCACAGTACGCGGATGTCGCATCCGTCGTGCATCTGAAGCATCAGGCGACCGCCAGTGTTGCCGATCAGTTCATCTTCCAGGTCGGACATAGGCTCACCGTTCAGCCAGGTCTGGATATGGTTGCCCTCTACGCGTAAGCGCAAGGTGTTCCAATCGTCAACCTTCAGAATTTCCTCTTTTTCATCGGGAATCTGCTGCAACCATCCACGTCCGTATGATTCGTAGATGCCACCCGTGTCGCAGCCCTTAGGAGCTACTTCGCACTGCCATCCATGAACGGTGTTAAATCCTTCGATAAAAGAGTGGAAGAACAAGCCGGCGTTACCGTTGGATTCCTCCTTGAACTCTACTGTCAGGTCGAAATCCTTGTAGTATTTGCGGGTGCAGAGGTAACCATACTGACGGTTGTCGCCGTTTTCTGTTACCAGATTGCCCTCTTCATCAACGTACCATTTTCCGTCACCAAAGGGCTCCCAGCCAGTCAGGTCTTTTCCGTTGAACAGGACATCTTTCTGTCCACCCTTGTGAGGGAGTTCCTTGATCTTGATGTTCTTGAAGGATGCTGGATCGCCATGGTCCTGAAGGCAGATAACACCCTCGCGTGCAATACCATATTCGGGAGCGTTGGCCCACTTGCCACTGCCTTTCAGAGCAAACCATTCGTCTGTCCAGCATTCAAATTCCAGAATCTTTTCGCCATTCAGCCAGTGCTCTACATGACCGTTGTCGAACACGATGCGAGAATTGTTCCATTGTCCCTGGGGATTAACGTGCATCTTGCTGTAATCGGGCAGATGCATGGCATAGTCAACACCCAGTTTCTGCCATTCCTCCAGTTTCTCCGGAGCGTTCACCTCTTCCCAGCCTTCGTTGTCGATGAGCTGGTATTCGGGACCTGTTACGTAGGGAACGTTGAACACTGGGCTTTCCACAACATGATACAGCATACCGCTGTTTCCTCCGTGGGTCAGTTTCCAGTCCCAGGAAAGTTCGAAATCAGCGTATTTCTTCTTCGTAACGATGTAGCCAGAGCCATCGCTACCGTCGCCAGGAGCCTGGATGCAACCATCCACAACACTCCAACCGTTGGTCAGTGAATCACCGTTGTAATCCTTCCATTGGTCGAGGCTAACGCCATCGAACAGGAGTACCCAACCTTCTTCTTCCTCTGCTTTTGTCAGGACATTGTCCTTTGGCTGGCAGGATGTCAGCATCCCGCCCATTGCTGTCAATGACAGCAGAAATAGATTAACTTTTTTCATATATTCAAACAAATTGTTTGGTTTTTCGGTGCAAACTTACACATTTTTTTGCATATAATGCACTATAATGCAAAAAAAATGCAAAATGTATCCGAGATAGAACCAAACAAAGGGCTGTTCATAAAATCTTTTTTGTTGCGTTGAGCGTTTGGCTAAGCTGAGACACAAAGATTTTTCTTTCACGTTGAGAACCAATCTATTGCGAGGATATTACGATTCCGAATAGGTTTACGGATAAAAGTTTGTAGTTACAACGCTAAAAGTCTGTAGTTACAAACCTGCAAACTTGTAGTTACAGCACAAAAAGTTTGTAGTTACAAACTTCCGGAGCTGTAGTTACAAACTTCTGAACTTCTAATTACAGTTTTTTGACGGTGTAGTTACAAACTTTTGCCAACACTTCGGTGCAATATCCATAATACCGAAGCATAATCGCCTTTTTTAGTTCGAAAGAAAAACTTTTTTACTTCGAGAGAAATGTTTTTCCCGTTCGAAGCAATCAAATTTTCACTTCGGCACCAAGCCATTTGTAGGCCTATTATGATATAAGGTATAGAAGCGTTCTCAGATTTTTTTCACCCCATTCCTTTGTAGGTGAAGGTTTTATTGTTCTGGCGAAAGAGAAATAATTTAGTCAGCATTGCGAAATTTACAAATCTCTATACTAAACAGCCTTGTTTGAGTCTGAAAAGTGAGAAAAAAGCTAATAAGATGAACTTTATTATAAATAAAATAGAAATTACAACCGTTTTTCAGAGAAAATGAGTACCTTTGTACCCATATTAAATCTATTATCCATCATGGACAAGGAAATTAATCGCATCAAAGTGGTTCTTGTAGAGAAAAAGAGAACGAACAAATGGTTGGCTGAACAACTTAGTTGCGCTCCCACAACAGTTTCAAAGTGGTGTACCAACGCTTGTCAGCCTCCAATGGAGACATATCTTAAAATAGCGGGATTACTTGAAGTTGAAATAGATGAGTTGCTTAATAAAAAATTTGTTAGCACATTGAATAAGGATGACAAATGAATAGACGCATAGAATATATAATAGATGAAATTCTAGACCAGTATATGTATGCAGACATTACTGACCGCCCCTGGATTATTGGTTTCAGCGGTGGAAAGGATTCTACTGTATTGCTTACACTGGTATGGCTTGCTCTTAGGAAAATTAAAGAAGAGAAAATAGTACCATTTCAACTTAGACGCCCAATATATGTGGTGTGTAACGATACAACGGTTGAAAATCCGATTATATCCACATATGTTGATGACGTATTATCTCAAATAGAAAAGACGGCTTGTGAGGAAGATTTGCCAATTTTTGTTCGAAAGACAGTGCCAAAACTTGAAGATTCTTTCTGGGTTAATGTTATTGGTAAGGGATATCCCGTGCCAAACACAGCTTTCCGTTGGTGTACGGATAAAATGAAAATTAAACCTACAGCGCGATTCATTACGGAGCAGGTAGATGAATGTGGTGAGGCTATCATCTTGATTGGTACACGAAAATCCGAAAGTGCAACCCGTGCGAGATCCATAAAGAAACATGAAATTCACGGGCAACGTTTGACCCACCACACCATATTGCATAATACATATGTATATGCCCCAATAAAGGAGTTGATGTTGGAAGAGGTCTGGTATATCATCAATGCCATACCTTGCCCTTGGGGATTTGACAACAAGATACTTTTTAATATCTATTTGGATGCCAGTGCTGATGACTATGAATGTCCGACTGTTGTTACAGACAAGAGTCACGGCTCTTGTGGTCAAAGTCGCTTTGGCTGTTGGGTATGCACGGTTGTCAAAGACGATAAATCGATGCGCTCGCTCATAAAAAATGGCCGTGAGTGGATGCAGCCTCTCTACGATTTCCGCATAGAATTAGACTCCGAACGAAATGTGATAGAAAACAGGATGCCATTTCGTCGCGACGGACGTCGTGCTGTAAACGACATGGGTCCATATATTTTCAGTTATCGTGCAAAAATCCTTCGTCGTTTGCTTGAGGTTCAGCATGAGTTACAGCAACGTGCCCCCCAAATTAAACTGATTTCAGACCAAGAACTGATTGCCATTCAAGTGAACTGGTACCGCGACTTCAACTTCGGTTATCAAGTGTCAGAAATATATAATTCTATTTATAAAGAGTCTTTCAGTATGGAAGAGAACGAGAAGAACAAGTTAGAAGCAGAACTTATGCGTGAGGTCTGCAAGAATAATCCCGACGAAGGCGAACTAATAGAGCAGTTGCTACTTCTCCAGAAAAGTAAGTCGTTGATGCAGCGTCGTCGTGGATTGAAGAATGAAATCGAGTTACGTTTGAAAGAATTCTTAAACAGCAAGAAACAATGATTATCAAGTCTATTGAACTGAATAACTTTCGCATCTATCGAGGGGTAAATCGAATTGATTTAACCCCAGAAGGCGAGCAGAACATAATCATTGTTAGCGGTAATAATGGTTATGGTAAGACAACGTTTCTGATGTCTCTAGTATGGTGCCTTTATGGTAAGAATATGGACAAAGTTGACGAACTCTATAAGAAAGAGATTGACGAAAAGGGTTCATATAGCAAATATATAGGTAACAGCCTGAACTCTTATGCTGCTCACGATGGCGAAACGAGGTTTTCTGTAGCCGTTACATTTACCAATGTTGAGATACCCAATACCACTTGCACGGAGATAACGATTGTCCGTTCGTACGACAGAGCCACTAGTACGTCTGATGAGTTAGAAATTCTCATAGATGGTAAGGCTAGCGATTTGTTCAGTGACAAGGACGAGGAGGAAATGTTTATTCGTGACTATATACTTCCAATAGAAATTGCAAAGTTCTTCTTCTTTGATGCAGAAAAAATAGTGTCATTTGCGCAGGTGAATACTCCTAACCAACGTGCAGAATTAAGTCAGGCATATTCACAAGTGTTAGGTATACAGAAATATGCCGAGCTGAAAAATGAGTTGGAAAAGCTTCAAGATGACTATCGCAGAGAAGCAGCGCAACCACATGACAAGAAGGAATTTAATGAATTACTCGCATCAATTGCAACAGACGAAGAATACATTTCTGACAGTGATAGCCATATTATAGAGTATCAAGAAAAAGTGGCGTTATTGAAATACGAATGTAATGAACTGCAAGAAAAGCTTATCCGTGAAGGAGACTTGATGAGTCTTGAACGTCTTAATGAATTGAAGGGCGAGCAGGAACAATATCAGAAAGAAGTAACAGAGGCTCAGGAGGGATTGAAGGACCTTTATAATTTCATTCCGTTTGGCCTTGCAGGCAATGTGCTTTCGGAAGTCGCAATACAACTAAAAGATGAAAAGATATTCCGTCAGAATAAGTTGCAGTTAGAAGGTGTTGAAGAAAAAACAGATGTAATATTGAACGACCTCGATAAAGCTCGTGATTCTTTTAATGGTTTTATAGATGTAAAGGTCAGAAACTTTTATGAAAAAGAAATCAAACGCTTGATTTTCAAACATTTTTATAACAACATTGATGTTGAGAAATTTGAGTCTTTTCAGACATTACATGACTTCACAGAATTACAATATGATGACTTCCTTGGGCTTATTACGAAGATAAAGGAGTGTAAAACTTCGTTTGAATCGCTCTTCAACAAGTATTCCAAAGCAAAAGCAGAATTATATTCAATCGAGAAGAAAATTAGAGAGGCAGAAAAGAATGCAGAAAGTGACTACATTCAGTCTCTGCGCCTGAAGAAAGAAGGAAAAGAAAGGGAGGTCACAAAACTACAGGAAGAAATTGCTCGTTTGAATATCGAAATAGAACGAAAGAAAGAAGAAATCAAGGCGGCAAAGCAAAAAAAGAAAATTCTCTCAGATCGAATAGATGTTTCGGCAAAGAACAAGGCCATAGATGAAGAAGCCACCCTTCTTATTCAAACTATACAGCAATTCCTTCTTCGTTTTAAGGACGAGAAGAAAAAATCTTTAGAGAAAAGACTAGAGGAAAAATTAACAAGCTTTTTGCATAAAAAAGATTTGGTTCACCATGTGGTTGTGGATATCCAAGGAAATGGAGAGGATGTGGACATCAACCTATTTGATGCAAGTGGCAGGAAAATAGATAAAGGTATTTTATCTATGGGGGAACGTCAGATGTTTGCCTCAGCACTGCTTGGCGCATTGGTGGAGGAAACAGGATTGGACTTCCCTGTATTTATTGACAGCCCCATGCAAAAGTTTGATATAAATCACAGTCAGAACATTTTGACGAAGTTCTATCCCAATGTTTCCAAGCAAGTAATCCTCTTTCCACTTTTGATGAAAGAGCTAACGGAAGATGAATACCGTTTGATAGAAAAACATGTAAAGAAGACATATCTGATAGAGAACACAAAGAATGGCTCTCGTTTCATAGAAGTTGAGCCGAAAAGATTGTTTGACAATTATAAGCAGCAATAACATGCAGATAAATATAAAAACTTCGGCAGCAAATCAGGCCATTGTTTCCAACCTTACACAGAAATTACCAGGTGGAGCAAAGGAGAATATAATAGCACGTGTAGCGTTGGGATTCTCTCTGGCAACAGGCAAACGTTTCCAACAGAATGAATTTAATGCCTACGATTCTCAAGGTAAGGAGTATAAGGAACATATCTTGTTTGACTCTGCTAACCGAGAATTTTATGTTTCATTAATATGTCAAGCTTATGGAATAAACAAAAATAATGAGTTGATTCCAAAATATGTTAAGCTTCACATTGATCATGGTTTGGAGCAAATCAACTATTTATTTGAGAATCGCCCCCAATATACATTCTTCGATTTCTTGGTAGAGTTTTTAGGAAAAGGTATTGATGCTATTGAAGACGCACCTGTTCCACTTGATGCTGTCAAGAACAACAACCAGCATATTAATAAAACAACCTTCACTGGTCCAATAGACATTAAGATAGGATACAATCCCAAAACACAGGAACCAATCACATTTTGCTTCAACAATACGAAAATATACAATAACCAGCATATTGCAGTGGCAGGCAAGTCTGGCTCTGGTAAGTCGCAATTTGCTTTGGATTTTTTGCGTCAGTTAGTTGCCAAGACGCAAGGACAGGTTAATTTCCTATTTTTGGACTTCAAAGGTGTTTCCGCAGAAGACAGAAAAAAGATGGAAGGATTCTTTACAGAAACCCATACTACTTGTATTAACGCTCCTGATGTTCCGTTCCCATTGAATCCATTATCGTTTATTGATAATATCAACGATAGAAACAAATTGGTAGGCATTAACAAGTTTGTCGACATTATTGCTAAATATTCAAATATTGGTAAGAAGCAGCAACAAACCTTGAAGGATGCTGTACAAGAGGCCTTTATTCAACAAACAGGTGGCGACTATCCTTCATTAAAGGATGTATATAATCTTATTATTGAGCAGGTTGGAGATAATCGCGATACTCTGACTGAAATTATGGGGCGTCTTAGTGAATACGAGTTGTTTGCATCGAAAGTGAATAACCCTAGCGCGTTTTTGAATAACAATTATTATCTGTCATTGTCTGGCGAACTGGATAGTACTGTTCGTTTTACGTCTGTTTTCCTTATCATTAATTACATTTTTAATGTATTTTCCAATATGGGCAGCACTGAAGTAAACAACAATTGTCGGGAAATGCGCTATGTCTTGATGATAGATGAAGCACATGATCTGTTCCGTGAGAAGAAATCTTTGGAAATACTTGAAGTTATTTTAAGAAAAATTCGTTCTTATGGCGTATCAGTATTCCTATTATCACAAGGAATCGCTGAGTACAATACAGCAAATTTTGATTTCTCACAAGAATGTGAAACCTCATTCCTCTTGCCCATAAATGATATGGCTAACACTAAAGCTATTAATAAGTTTTTGGGATTAACAGTTAGAGATGGAAATACAGCTATTAGAAATTTAGAAAAGCTTAGTAATGGACAGGCTATCTCTAATGTTAAAGAATATCAGCGTACTGAGGCTTTTGATGTTGTACAATATTGGAAAGAATTACTATGAAACAGGAAATAAAATATGTAGGTATTGATAACTTACAATTAGATCTGCATAACCCTCGTCTCCCAAAATCAAAACAAGATAAAGATGAGAGTGTAGTTATTGAATACCTGCTCCTCGAGGCTGCCACTTTGGAACTAATGGAATCCATTGGGGAAAATGATTTCTTTGTTGGTGAAATGTTGTTGGTTATTCCCAATGAAGAAGAGACAGATAAATTTATTGTGATAGAGGGCAACAGACGATTGACAGCTGTCCTATTACTTAACAAACCGGAATTGGCAAAAGTAAAGAAATCTGCAATCAAAGAAATATTTGATTCTGCGAAGTTTAAGCCATCTACATTACCATGTCTGGTTTTTAATAATAGAGAAGAGATCCAAAAGTATATTGGCTTTGTCCACATTACGGGTAAGAAATCATGGAGAATGTTGGAAAAAGCTCGATATTTGTATGATTTAAGATGTTCTGAAAAGTTTATGGAATTATCCTTTGTTGACGCTTGTAAACAAATCGCAAGAGTTATAGGTAGTCGTTCTCCCTATGTAAAGAAGATGCTTACAAGCTTCCTGCTTTATATCATTATTGAAGACGAGAAATTTTATCAGATTGACGGCTTATCTGATTCCACATTCTTTCTCAATTATTTCTCGGATGGGTTGCAGAAAGAGAACATTAGGAAATATATGAGTGTTGACTTGGATGCGGAAGAACCTTTAGTGGACTTAGACAAAGAGCACCTTAAAGAACTGGTTACATGGTGGTTCAAAAAAAGTGAAGGCGTGTCACGTGTCCTTGGAGACAGCGACGGAATGAAAAAACTGAACGATGTGTTGGGTAATGAAGTGGCATTAGCAGCATTTAAGAAAGGCGTAAACATTGATATTGCATACGAACTGACCAATGATATAGATTTGCAGTTTGAACGTAAGGTGAAGGATTCATTACGGGCGATGGAACAGGCTGACGGATTATCCAATAAAGTCAAGTTGTTTTATACAGATTTATATGATGACCTAAAGAGTATACGCCAAATAGCTGCAAAAATCAATGACTTCAGAACACGGAGGGAACAAAATGGCGATGAATTTTGATGACAAATTTACTCAGTGTATTCGCAATTTGGAAAATTTGGATAAGCCAGATTGTTCCAGAGATGAGACAAATTTGTTTGCTGATTTTGTGGAACTATTAGTCATGTTCTCAAAAGGAGATGGCGTAGCTTATGGAGACATCATGGATCGTTTCTTTGGTGAACCTGATGAAAGCAACTCAAGTGAGAGAAATGATGACAATGAATCATTTATAGATGGTATTTTTTCGTTAATTGAGGAACGTGGAGATTTATATGGAGAACAATATCCATTTGAAATTGGAAAAGAACAAATTGTTACATTAAAAAGAGAATTGACACTTCTTCAAAAATTGTATCTATTCTTACTGATTTCCTCATCGCTTGACATTTTTAAGTCCTTTAATGCGGAAATCACAACAGATTTTGAGATGGTTTCATGTGAGACTATAAAGTTATTTTTGCCAAACGCAATAGTTAAGTCTTTCGGAAAATTATCTGAATATAAAGGTAATGCAAAGGAAAAGATAAGAAATCTTGCAGATGATATTGGACTACCTACAGATGATTTTGAAATAGACGGTGTTGGTGAGAGAAATGTACAGGAAAGAGGGCTGGATATTGTTTCATGGATTCCCTTTGAAGATAAATGTCAGAACAAAATTATTTTCTTGTGTCAATGTGCTTGTGGGAAACGATACGAATCAAAACAACATGATGTTCGAAGATTTGAGCATTATTATCGTTTTTACCGGACAAAGCCTCAGCGAACACTTTTTGTTCCCTATGCCTTAATTAATCCCAAGGATGGAAAATTTTACCATTCTGATTATATTGAGGAAGATTATTTGGTTTTTGAAAGATTACGTATCATCTGTCTGGCTAAAAGAAAAGATGATGTTCTTACACAATTGAAATCAGCTTGCTTGGTTGAGAGATGCATTCAAGATTATTGCACATGAATTTAACTTATTGAAGTTTCGAAAGTTGGTTTCCGCAGACCCAATGTTTGATAGAGGAGTCGTAAACGAAAAATCGGGACTTTCCGAAGAATGTCCCGATTCAGTACCCAGAGCCGGGGTCGAACCGGCACGGGTTGCCCCACTGGTGTTTGAGACCAGCGCGTCTACCGATTCCGCCATCTGGGCCTAAGCGAGTGCAAAGATAGGCCTTTTCTATGAGTTTGCAAAACTTTTGAAATGTTTTTTCTCATATTACCCTAAAAAAGGAGCATCTTTAGTATCTTTGAGCAAAAGCTCGAGGATACTCACGCTCGGCAATGAAAAAAAAGCGAGTTTTCTTTGTCATAGCTCTCGCTTAATCGTATCTTTGAGCAAAAGCTCGAGGATACTCACGCTCGGCAATGAAAAAAAGCGAGTTTTCTTTGTCATAGCTCTCGCTTAATCGTATCTTTGAGCTAAAGCTCGAGGATACTCACGCTCGGCAATGAAAAAAAAGCAAGTTTTCTTTGTCATTGCTCTCGCTTAATCGTATCTTTGCAAAAAATTAAAACAAAAGTTAGAACATGAAATTGATAAACAGTTATATCTTTCGCTCCATCTGTACAATGA
>JAZLIY010000020.1:0-20092 GCA_045617645.1 Bacteroidaceae bacterium
AGGCATGGACACGGCAAACATCCGTTCTATCCAACGGTTGAAATCCAAGGGTTTCTCTGCCGAAGAAATCGCTGACTTGTTAGGACTGTCCGTAGAGTACGTAACAACACACGATGCCCCCGACAACCACATGAATCCCAGGGACGGTTTTTGATTCCGCTCGACAGTACAGGTAACAAGGTTAGAGTGGAAATGTAGTGGGTGCTTGTTTAGAAAAAAGACCGAAATCCACCCCTGTGCTTAGGATGTTCAAAATCGACATTTTACACGAGACCATTTTTAAGGACTAACTCATTGATAAGCAGTAATAACCTCGGAAATGTTCGTATTGATGAATAACGAGATCGTTTCTGTAGTGTATTTCTCTGATTAACAGAGAAGTAACTTTTAAAAGTAGTCGCGTAAAAATAATTAATTTTGAACACCCTACCCTTCGGGGTTTTAAGTTGAGTAAACCTTTTTGTCAGAACATGAACACCATGTGTTTCATGGATGCCGCATGCATCAGACAATGGTTGCCAATATCCCATCGCTATGCGATGATTACCTGATACGCCTGAATCGATAAAGGCCTGTAGTGTACAGCACCGCAAATGATAATTGCAAAACGCTGAAATGCAGAGAAAACGGCTGATAGGGTATCAAACTTGGGTTAAGGATTGTAAGAAATCACAAGGTTTTAAAGCAATTTTAATACTTTTAATGCGTTGAAGGTTAGAAACTGCAACTTTTTTAACGTATTTTGAGGTTAGTTTTAAAAAAATGGCTAAATTTGTACCCAAATATGTGCGCGAAACAGCATTTTGCTGTATGGTTTGTCGTGTGCCTATATTTAATATATAAGGTGTAAATAAGAAACAACAAGTAACAATAATTATTAATTAACATCAAAAAAACATGGGTAAAAAAGTATTTTTGTTCCTTGCTTGCATGTTTATGACTGCAAGCATGGCGTTCGCCCAAAATCAGACAGTGTCAGGTGTTGTCACTGATGGCGATACGGGTGAACCCCTGGTAGGAGCTGCCGTGAAGGTGGAAGGTACCACGATTGGTGCCTTGACAGACATTGACGGTAAGTTCACATTGAAGAACCTTCCAAAAGGTACTAAGAATGTGGTGGTCAGCTACATGGGTATGGATAGCCAAACCGTAGCAGTTAAGCCCCACATGACAATTGCATTGTCTTCCAATACTTCTGATATGGACGAAGTAATGGTTGTCGCTTATGGAACTGCAACAAAGTCTTCTTTTACTGGTTCTGCAACCGTGATTGACTCTGAGAAAATTGAAGCATTGCAGAGTACTAATGCGTTGGATGCTCTTACGGGTCATGTCGCAGGTGTTGAATTGTATAACCCGTCAGGCGACCCTACAAATAATAATCCTACAATTCGTGTACGTGGTATTGGTTCTATCAATGCAGGCACTTCTCCTTTGATTATTCTTGATGGTACTCCTTATGGAGGTGATATGAATACCATTAACCTCAACGATATCGAAAGCCTTACCGTACTGAAGGATGCAGCAGCAAATGCCCTTTATGGTAGTCGTGGTGCCAATGGCGTAATCGTTATTACGACAAAGAAAGGTAAAGCCGGAAATGGCGCACAGGTTAATTTCGATGCCAAATGGGGTAGCAATAGTCGTGCACGCCGCGAATATAAGACAATCTCGAACGCCGGCGAATATTATGAGACCTATTATAAGGCTTTGAATAGTTATGCCAAGAACAAACAAGGTTTCGGTGATACACAGGCATATCAATGGACAAATAATAATATGACTGCAACCAATAGTTTCGGTTTAGGTTATAATATTTTCAATGTACCTGAAGGCCAGAGCCTGATTGGTATCAATGGACGTTTGAATCCCAATGCAACGGTGGGTCGTATCCTAAACTATAAAGGTCAGGATTACATGATGGTCAATGATGATTGGATGGACGAAGCCTATAGTAACGCATTCCGTCAGGAATATAATTTAAATATAAGTAATGCAACGGATAAGAGTAACACCTATGTTAGTTTCGGCTATTTGGACAATAATGGTATTACCCAGAATAGCGGTTACGAATCTTTCAATGGTCGTTTGAAAGGCGAGTTGCAGGCTAAGGATTGGTTGCGTGTGGGAGGAAACATGTCATATACCCATTATAATGGGAGTCAGATGGATGAGGATGGAGAAAGCAATTCCAGTGCAAACATCTTTGCTATAGCCAGTCAAATAGCTCCAATATATCCTGTTTATTTACGTGATGCCGATGGTCGGATTATGCGTGATGCCAATGGACTGACCATGTACGACTGGGGTGGAAAGAATGGCAGCTATATGGGTATAGAACGTCCCTATCTTGGCAATAGCAATGCGTTGCAGCAAGCTTGTTTGGACAAGAATGATTTCGAAGGAAATGCTGCCACGGCCAGCGGTTTTGGTGAAATCCGTTTTGCTAAGGATTTCAAATTTACGTCCACTAATAGCATTACGTTGGACGAAACTCGTCGAACATCTCTTACAAACCCATATTATGGTGGCTATGCAAGTAGTAATGGTCAGCTTGGCAAGTATCATAGTCGTACATTTACATATAGCTTCCAGCAGTTGCTTTCTTGGGGACACGTATATGGAAAGAATGATGTTGACGTAATGGTGGGACATGAGACTTATCGGAATAAATATTATTACTTGTATGGTGGTAAGAGCAATATGTTTGATCCAACGAATTACGAGTTGGCGGGTGCCGTCGTTAATGGTAGCATGAATTCTTATACTACAGATTATAACAATGAAGGTTTCTTCGGTCGTGCTCAGTATAATTGGGATCAGAAGTATTTTGGTAGCGCAAGTTTCCGTCGAGATGCCAGTAGTCGTTTCCATCCCGATAACCGTTGGGGTAATTTCTTCAGTGTTGGTGGCGCTTGGCTGATGAACAAGGAAAACTTTCTGAAGGATGTTAGTTGGATTAATATGCTGAAAGTAAAGGCCAGCTATGGTGAACAAGGTAATGATAATATTGGTAATTATCGTTATATCAACACTTACGATATTGTCAATTCCGGTGGTCACCCCGCAGCCGTTCCCTTGGCTATGGGCAATAAGGATATTACATGGGAAAAGAATGGTAATTTCAATGCAGGTATAGAGTTTGAATTGTTCAAAAGTCGATTGAATGGTAGTATTGAATATTTCTGGCGTAAAACCAGTGATATGTTATTCTCTTTCCCATTGCCTTCTTCATTTGGTTATACCAGTTACTATGCAAATATCGGAGATATGAAGAATAATGGTGTGGAAGTAGCGTTGGATGGCGATATTTTCCGTACCAAGAATTTCACATGGAACGTAGGTGTTAATATGACTCATTACAAAAACAAAATCTCCATGTTGCCAGAAGAGAGAAAGACAACAACGACATACGAGGGTTATAAAGGTTTTGCCAGTGGTAATATGTTCCTTGCCGAAGGTCAGTCCATGTACAGTTTCTATATGCCGGAATATGCTGGTATCTACACAGAAAAGACATGGAACCTTACATCTGACAAGGCATACGATGCATCCAAGGCCGGTAGTTCCATGTGGTACGCTACTAAGTATGCTTACGAAAAAGATGCTTCGGGCAATGTCGTAAAGGTTGATGGAGAACCTGTGGTTAAGAAGGACAGCGAAGGAAATCCTGTAAAGGAAGGTCGTGTCTTGACAACCGATTACAGTGCAGCAGATGATTATGTTGTAGGTTGTATGATACCCAAATTGTATGGAGGTTTTAATACAAGTTTGAAATTCTATGGTTTTGACTTCACCGCAGACTTTGCCTTCCAATTAGGTGGTAAGGTGCTTGATAGCGATTACCAGACATTTATGGGATGCCCAACCAGTAGCTCTGGATCTGCCCGTGGCTATAATTTCCATAAGGATATCTTAAATGCTTGGAGTACGGCAAATCAGGGTAGTGATATTCCTCGTTTGCAGTTTGGTGATACAGATGCCAATGGCTTGAGTAGTCGTTTCTTGACGAATGGCAGTTATTTGAACTTGCAGAACCTTTCTTTTGGTTATACACTTCCAAGCCAGTTGACGCGTAAGGCTCAGATTGAACGTTTGCGTGTTTATATGAATTGTACGAATGTTTGGCTATGGTCTGCACGTCGCGGATTGGATCCACGTACATCCTTGATAAATGAAAGTTATGGCGCATCTAATGCCAGCTATTATTCTACTGTACGTACAATCAGTGCAGGTCTTTCAGTAACATTTTAATAACAAGATACAGCAATGAAAAATATATTTAAAAAAACTTTTTTGGCTTCAGCCTGTGTGGCAAGCCTCTCTTTGACGGGCTGTATTGAAGAAACCATTCCAACGGATCGTGCTACAGCAGATCAATTGGCATCTTCGTCCAAGGCAACAGAAGCTCTGTTGTGGGCAATGCCGGCATTCCTTAATAACTATGCCACTTATAGTAGTGATTTTGATTATGATTGGGGATATGGCTCTTTGATGCATATGCGTGATGTCATGACGGGTGATATGACTATCGTAAGTAGTGGCTATAATTGGTATTCTTCATGGAGCGCAAATCAATCCATGGGCCCACGTTATGTGACTACATATTTTGCCTGGACATATTATTGGAAGGCTATTCAAACGGCTAATAACTTAATTGGCACTCTTGATCCCCAAACTTGTAATGAAACTCAGTTAGGCTATTTAGGAGCAGGTCATGCTTTCCGTGCATTGTTCTATTTGGATGCGGCACGTTCTTATGAATTTATGCCGAATGATAAAACTTCTCCAAAGACGGATGCGGGCAATGATGTGACGAACCTTACTTGTCCCATTGTAACCGATAAGACAACAGAAGACGATGCACGTAAAAATCCCCGTGTAACGCGTCAGGCTATGTATGAATTTATTCTCTCTGATTTGGATAAGGCAGAAGAATACATCGTAAATCTGGAAGAAGATACCAAGATATTGCCTCATTTGGCATCTGTCTATGGTTTGAAAGCTCGTTTGTATATGTGGGTTGAGGATTATGAGAACGCTGCAAAGTATGCACGTATGGCGATTGATGAAGGTAGCCATACACCTCTAACGAAAGAACAATGGTTAAATACATCTGCTGGATTTAATACCATTGATGTGAAGTCTTGGATGTGGGGTTCTCAGATGAGCGAAGAAGACGATGTCGTGAAAAGTGGTATCTTGAACTGGACATCATGGATGAGCAACGAAACTTCGTTCGGATATGCTTCAGCTGGTCCATACGTTATGATTACCTCTGATCTTTATAACAAGATAAGTAACGATGATTTTCGTAAATTGTCTTTTAAGGCACCGGAAACAAATGCGTTGAGCGGTACCGAGCCAATTTTGGATAAGGAACTCTTTGATGCACTTCCGACTTATGCATCTTTGAAATTCCGACCAGGCGGTGGTAATACAGAGGAACCCAAGGAAGCAGCAGCTTGTGCCTATCCTTTAATGCGTATCGAAGAAATGTATTTCATCGAGGCTGAAGCTAAGGCTCATTCTGACGCAGGAGCTGGAATGCAACTTTTGACTTCCTTTATGAAAAGTTATCGTAATTCAGGCTACACTTACTCTCCTTCTTCTCAGGAGGATGCCATAAATGAAATCGTCCTTCAGAAACGCATCGAATTTTTTGGAGAAGGTATATCTTTCTTTGATTATAAACGTCTTAACATGTCTGTTGATCGCACTTTGAGTAGTAATGTTGACCCAAGTGAACGTTTCAAAACAGAAGGCCGTCCATGTTGGATGAACCTGACAATTCCTACGAGTGAGTTTACAAACAATAAGGGACTTGAGGGGTATGAGAATCCCGATCCCAGTGACCAGTACACACCCGTTGTAGATTAACAAATGATAAATAAATAAAGAATAACATCACATGAAAGTTTTCAATAAAATTGCGTTTGCATTCAGTGCAATGGCGTTGTTGGCATCTTGCTCGGATGACAATAACTACCAACCTGGTGAGTGGGATGCACCAGAAGGCTATCAGAATATAGCCTTTGTTGGAAGTGGTGAAAGCGTTGAGTTGGATCCTTCTGAGCCCACATCTGCTACGATTACAATGATTCGTAAAAACACTAGTAGTGAGTGTACTGTTCCTTATGAGGTGACAATTAATACAGATGATGTGTTTAAAGTCGGCTCTGCGCACTTTTCTGCTGGTGATTCCATTGCCAATATTAGTGTGGAGTTTCCTGATGCTCAAATAGGTAAAGAGTATAAATTACAGCTTACTGTATCAGACAAGAATTATGTGAGCAGCTATAGTAAGGATGTACTTTTCACCTATTCGGTAACCCGTGTGAAATGGAATCCTGTAGGTTTCTATTATGAAGACGCTGCCAAAACAAAGAAGGTTGAAGGTTGGGCAATGTACACAGAGGACATCATCAGTTCCTATTGGAGTATTGACCAATTGACATATCCTGTTCGTTTAGAGGAACGTGCCGATACAAAGAACTATTTCCGTTTAGTTAATCCATATTCAGAAAATTGGCCTTATGCTTCTTATGCAGATGCTTCTAAGACTTATTATCTCTACATTGATGCAACCGATCCTGAATATGCCTTCTTGACGAATGGCTTAACAGATTTAGGCGTTAATATAAATGATGAGGGTACACATGAGGTTTTGAGCTTTGTGGATTATTATGCTGATGGTAAGGGGTATGACTTGTCAGATCCTGATCAGCTTGCAAAGTTTAAAAAGGACTATAAAGATTATGGCGGAACCTACAAGAACGGAAAAATTACTTTCCCGAAAGACGCTTTGTTGCAGGCAGTAGGTGGCGAAGGCTATTATTATGCAAATAGTCATGGCGCATTCTGTGTCGTTGTTGATCCAAGCAAGGATCCATACATAGCAAAGATAGAAGAGGATTTTGAATGGGAAAAGGTTTATGATGGCGAATTTAATTCTGCAAAACTTGGGACATCTAAAAATACTGCATTGTACAAGGGCGTATGTGTGACAAAATCAGATGATTGCGACAAACGTTTCGCTGAAGAGTGGGGTACGGCATATTATATAGAATCTCCCTATGAGCAGGGCGCTAATATATATTTTACCGTCAAGGATGGCAATATACTAATACCAGAGGATTATGAATATCAACTCACTGGAATGCAGGCTCTTGGAGAAGATGTATATGCTCATGTAAACATTGCAACCTCAACTTTTGAAGACAAAAAGATTGTCCTAAACACGACCTTTACCAATGAGGATGGGTCTGTTGAATATGGTACGACAAATGAGGTTTTGGAGAACATCAGCTGGACTCCGAAATATCTGGGAACATACGAATATGTTTACTTCTGGGAAGGACTCGACGAAGGTCTTGTTCTTTCTCAGTGCGACCAGAACGAAAGTAAGTGGAAGATTTCTAATATTTTTGCTGGTGTAGATTTCATCTTCATGTTTGATGAGAAGACAAACAAAGTTACATTCGATGAGCAGTCAACTGGTTACGACTTTGACCCTTATGGTACGGTTATCGTAAATCCTCTGCCTGTAGGTAACCCCTATGATGTTGACCTTCCATCTTATTTCGAAGATGGCGTGTTCAATTTCGGCGTTCTCTATACATTTGGTGGCTATTTTTACGTGACAGATCAGGAATCACAGACTCCATTAGCAGGTTATGAGACCTTTACGGTAACAGATGCTTATGATGCCAATGTGCCTGTTATGTTGAGCAATGCAAAGAAGAATCTTTCTGTAAAGAAGAATTTCCAATTGAGCAATAAGAAATAACAGCCT
The DNA here is from genome assembly GCA_045617645.1 of Bacteroidaceae bacterium. Taxonomy (GTDB): domain Bacteria; phylum Bacteroidota; class Bacteroidia; order Bacteroidales; family Bacteroidaceae; genus Physcousia. Next base: position 7,796 of record JAZLIY010000020.1, read on the forward strand.
AATTGCCGTGATAATAAAGCCCCGGATTCGAAAGATTTCCGGGGTTTTTCTATGCTTTCTTTACTTTGTGCAAGAAATGTATTCTCATCCGATAGAATCTATAAACGTGATATTTGTTATTTCGCAAAAAATAACGTAATTTTGCATGCTAATATTGTAGAATATATCAGATAAATATTTCGTATAGATATGAAGAAACTTTTTATTTCTTGTTTAGCCCTGTTTGTTTCCTTCGGATTGCAGGCAAGGGTACTTTCGGTAAATGAGGCCAAGTTGGAAATATCGTCCATCGCACCTTCTGTAAAATTGGCCTATACGGCAAAAACCGCAGACAAACCGGATTTGTATGTTTTCAATAAAACCGGGAACAAGGGTTTCCTGGTTGTCGCAGCAGAAGACGGATTGGATGATATTGTACTCGGTTTCTGTGACAATGGCGAATTTGACTATCAACGTATTCCTGACAATCTGAAATACTGGTTGGGTGAATATCAGAAACAGATTACTTGGGCACGTGAAAACGGATATAAATCACATACTGGCCGCAAGGGGGCGTTATGCAAGGCTCAGACAATTGTATCCCCTCTTCTTGGAAATATCTCGTGGGATCAGGATGACCCATACAATCGTATGTGTCCGGTAGAAAATGGGACTCATTGCTTAACGGGTTGCGTGGCTACTGCCATGGCACAGATTATGTATTTCTATCAGTGGCCCTTGCATGGAACAGGATATCATACAAATAGAAATGATGACTCGCAGACAGTCGTATTTGCCAATTCCGTATATGATTGGGCAAATATGCTGCCCTCATATAAAGGTACTTATACCGATGAACAGGCAAATGCCGTTGCCTTGTTGATGCGTGACTGCGGATGTTCTGTTGATATGAAATATGGAGTCTCATTCAGTGGTGCTTTTATGAACGATGTTTCAAATGCCCTAATATCCAATTTTGATTATAGTGCTGATGCAGAATATATAAACAGGGAGAGCGTTGATGATTGGGATGCCATGTTAACGGCAGAAATGGATGCTAAACGTCCCGTTTTATATGGAGCTCAAGATGACAATGGAAGTGGCGGCCATGCATTTGTATGTGATGGTTACCAGATTTTATCGGATGTCTTGTATTTCCATTTTAATTTTGGTTGGAGTGGAAATGGTGATGGGTATTTTCGTACTACGGCGATAAACACTCTTAACCAAAAATTTAATAGCTCACAAGGTGTCGTAAAAGGTATTCATCCAAATAATAAACAGAAGGTAAATGGCCTTTGTTATAATGTGCTGAGTGACGGAACGGCATCTGTTACTTTCTCTGATGATCCTTCGGAATATGCCGGTGATATTACGATTCCTTCTTCGGTTGTCTTGGACGGAAAGACATATCCGGTTTCACAAATCGGTTTGTATGCCTTTTCGGATTGTGCATCCTTGAAGAGTGTGTCTATACCAGCATCCGTTACTTCTATTGAGCGCAATGCTTTTTATGGAACTTCGTCTTTGAAAACCATTACCGTGAATTGGTCGGATCCCATCTTGGTGAAATCGTCTGCTTTTGAATTGGAGACTGTCGCAAATGCAACTTTACGAGTACCTGCGGGAAGTGTACAAGCCTATGCCTCTTTGTCACCCTGGATGCTCTTTGGCACAATAACAGATGGTTCCGAAAAGGTGGAATATGGAGCATTGCAGCCTTTCGAAACGGGTAAGGGTGACTATATGTTCAAGACGTATTTTGCTGGTCAAAGTTCGGACTTGGATGTGGTATCTCGTACCGTTAATGCTGATGGCAATACCGTAATGGTTATAGTAAAGGATTGGAAGAACGAACTTCCTCTTGTCATTCTGTTAAATACGACAACGAATCAATGTCAAGTGCCTCTGCAATTTACGGGTGAAATCGATTACATGTACGGTCCAATATGTATTTCTGACATACCGACATACGCTGAGGGCGAGGAATCGACTTACGAAAATTATCCCTGTACCTACAACCCTGTAACCGGAACCTTTGTATTGAATCTGATTGCTCCGATACCGGAATTCGTAGATGACGAAGGTGTTTCTAACTATTGGGTTGGTCAAGGAATCGACAAATTGAGGATGCACGGCTTTATGGACTTCTCTATCGATATTTCCACAACGGACATCGAGGAACAGGCAGATGGAACAGGCATTGTTACTTTCTCGGTGACAAAGGGACCAGACTTGAAAAGCTATAAATACACGTTGGTTAATCAGTTGATGAGTGAGGAGGAAGTTGCAGATCTGGCACAGAAAATAGCGACCGGTGAAGTGACGGAGAATGTGAAATCTCCTGGTTTGGTGCAGAAGCACAAGCTGACTTTGCCGGAAAATGGTACTTACACGTTTGTAGTCGTTGGTTTTGATGCCAACAAGGAATATCAAAATTATGCCTTCTCGGTAGTGGATTTCGTAACAGATGGTGTGGCTCGTCTGCCGGAGAATGCATCACGAAAGGAAATATTCGACTTGATGGGTCATAAGTTGTCTTCTCCAAAGAAAGGCATCAATATTATCAACGGAAAGAAATTCTTGATGAAATAAGACATTCCTTCTTGTAATGTAAAAACGAAGGTGGAGCATAATGCATATGCATTGTAAGTTCCACCTTTTTCATTCGTAAGATGATAAAGATTTCCAAACTGTTCCAGACGTACATCTGGCTGATTGACATGATACGGCGTTCTCCACGTGGCATTACGTTGGAAGAACTGAATGACAGGTGGGTGAATACCAGCATCAGCGATGGCGAAACAATGCACAGAAACACATTCCGCAGGTATTGTGAATCCATCGAGGATATGTTTGACATCCGCATCCGATGCAACAGACGTGATTTCAGCTATTATATTGATGACGGCTCCGATTTTCATGGAAACAGTCTGAAACATTGGTTGCTGAGCACGATGACGGTGGCAAGCGTGGTGGGAGAGAGCCGACAGATACAAAGCCGTATCTTGCTGGAAAATGTACCTTCCGGTGAGTTATTTCTTTCTGGAATAACACAGGCGATGGAACATGGTCATACCCTGTTGATGCGGTATAAGAAATTTACGGATACTCAATCATACGAGACAGAGGTGGAACCCTACTGCCTGAAATTGTTTCATCAGCGTTGGTATCTTTTGGCAAATAAAATCCAGGAAGGTGCGATGAAGACTTATTCGCTTGACCGTATTCAATCTGTCAGGGAAACATCGAGACGGTTTTCCGTGGAAAAGGACTTTGATGCCAAGGATTATTTTCGTTATGACTATGGCGTATTTCACAAAAAGCCCGAAGAGGTACAGGACATTCTTGTTCGTACTTATAAAGGATTGGGTGATTATTACCGTACCCTACCGCTTCATGCCAGTCAGAAAGAGGTGGCCTCTACTGAGACATACGTTGATTTCTCCTTCAGACTTTGTCCTACATACGATTTCATGCAGGAACTGATGTCACAAGGAGAGAACTTGGAAGTCTTGTCCCCTCAGTCTTTACGAGAGGATATAATGTGCAACCTTTCGAATGCTTTGTCACGATACAATAAGGGAAATTCATGTTCAAATCCTGAAGGGTGACATAATATAGAATAGGGCATAAGATTATATAGTCGTGAGGCATAAGATTATATAGTCGTGGCCTCTAAGATTATATGGTCACCTAATTCATCATCAGCCACTTCCATAGCGGGATGGCTTCAATAGTGCGCCCTTCTTGCTTTATTTTACTAATTTGTTTCTGGCTATTCAACAACGTTTTTGTAACGTTACAGCCAAAAATAACATATCACTTCATCAAGTCACTTAAAGTTATGTTTTTAGCTATCATAGTATTGTAATAACTATTCGTCTTCGCTTCTTGTTTGGTAACCAAAATACATTGTACGTTCTGGCGCTTGCGATTCAATAAACGTAATGAATCCATGCGCCTGGTCACCTTTTCTGCCTCTGTCTTGTCCAGTGCATATTGTTGTTGTGTGTATTTCATCTCACAGAGGTCCACTACTCCGTCAGCTCGCTCAATCACCATGTCCATCTGTGACTTCTCCGTAAAGAGTGAATAGGTCTTGGTCGCAATGCTGTCCAGTCGCAGAACTCTACGTATCTGAGCAGCATGAGCAAAACAAAGCCTCTCGAAACTCAATCCAAGCCAGGTTGAGTATGCAGGTTTACCTTGTATGTGCATCCACATATTTTCGTCATACCCTTTCTGCTTCTTGACGAACATATAGTAAAATAAGGTGTAGAAGTCGCACAGTTGATATAGTTTCTCTCTTTGGAACAATGGTTCGTAAACACGAATAAATCCACATTCCGTCAGCTCTTTCAGCATGCGTGTTAGTCCACCACCATTGCTTAGCCTTGTAGCATCAACAATCTCTTGTCTTGTCAGCCCACTACGCTTATCTGCCAGTGCCTCCACGATTCGCACATAGTTCTCTGATTTCTTGAACAGCGATTTATACAGGTTGTCTGCCTCATCTGCTAATAGCGCATTTTCACGGAAGAACATCCTATCAACATTCTGTGCCAAACTGTATGTCTTGTCGAGTTGCATCAGGTAGTATGGAATACCACCCATCACCATATAGCATTCCGCAATGGTCTCATCCAGCCAACTGATTCCTTTAGCTTGCAGGAACAGACTTGTCTCATTCAAATTGAAGGGACTCAGGCGCAGTTTGCAAGTCAATCTGTTGTGCAATCCACCTCGGTTCTTGATGATGTTCTTTACCATCCACGATGCAGCACTACCGCATACAATCAATAAGAGATCGTTTCGTGTGCATCCCCATTCGTTCCAAAACAGATCCAGGGCTTTTACGAATTCTGATTTTTGGGTGTCCATCCATGGAAGTTCGTCCAGGAATACGATTTTCCTGCGCTGACGAGACTTGCTGACAAGGGTACGTAGCCGCTTGAATACCTCAAACCAATCCTCTGCTTCCGTTTCGGGCAGCGAAGAGCATTGCTCATGTAACGCCTCAGAGAAATGCCGTAATTGCTCCTTGCGTGTACCACGAGCTATGCCTGTTGTATAAAAAGAAAAGTTGTCATGGAAGAACGAACGGACGAGGAATGTCTTTCCTACACGTCGTCTGCCATATATAACCACAAACTCTGGCTGCCCGCTTTCCGTCAGTCGTTTCAGTTCTTCCTGTTCTTGTTTACGTCCTATTAGTTTCATAAACCAAAATTATTTCTGGCTGCGAAATTACAAAAATGTTTTTATATAGCCAAAAATAATATTGGATCATTTTATTTGCCGAGTAATAAAACGGCAATCAAGAACTGCAGATTTACACCGTCACCATAGCAAGGATGCTGGATAGGTTCACATCGCAGGGTATTTGTAAACGGGTACGGCCTCTAAATAATAGGGCTTATGAATTATCCAAACTTTTTAACCACATGTGAAAGTGTTGTACGTTTACTTCAGACTGTTGAGCGTCTCTTTTAGTGCTGCAATCTTGCTTTCTGCATCGGCTTGTTTCTTGCGTTCCATCTCTACGACTGCGGCCGGGGCATTGGCAACAAACCGTTCGTTGCTCAGTTTCTTCTCAATACCAGCCAGGAATCCTTGCAGTCGCTTGATTTCTGCTTCTGCCTTAGCTCTTTCGGCTTCCACGTCTATCAGATTGCCCAGGGGGATGGCAAATTCCGTAGTTCCCACCATGAATGGAACGGTTCCTTCAGCCTTATTGTCAACAACAACCATTTGGCTGATGTTTGCAAGCTTGGTTATGATGCAAGAGTAGGATTCAACGGGATTGCTTTCTACTATTTGCAGTTCCAATGCTTCTTTCGGGCTGATATTTTTCGTGTTGCGAATTCCGCGTATGTTGCTGATGACTTGTTTCATCGTCTCAATGTCGGAGATGAGGCTTTCCTCTTCCTGTGTAGGCTCGCTCAGTTTCAGCGTCTGGAGCATGATGCTCTCCCCGTCCTTTCGCTCTTCCAATGCCTGCCAAAGTTCCTCTGTAATGAACGGCATAAATGGATGTAGCATCTTGAGCAGGATATCGAAGAAATGAAGCGTTGCTTCGTATGTCTTCCGGTCAATGGGCTGACCGTATGCAGGCTTGATCATTTCGAGATACCATGCGCTGAATTCATCCCAGAACAATTTGTAAACAGCCATCAATGCTTCGCTGAGGCGGTATTTCTTGAAAAGGTCTTCGCACTCTACCTGCGTCTTCTTAAGTAGGGCATCGAACCATCTGGTGGCAATACGTGCTGTTTCCGGTTGCTCTGTATCTGAGATTTCAAAACCTTTCACTAAGCGGAATGCGTTCCATATCTTGTTGTTGAAGTTACGTCCTTGTTCGCATAGGCTTTCGTCGAACAGAATGTCGTTTCCGGCAGGCGCGCTCAACATCATACCCATACGAACACCGTCTGCTCCAAAGCGGGCTATCAGGTCCAGTGGATCGGGGGAATTACCTAACGACTTGGACATCTTACGACCAAGTTTGTCGCGTACAATGCCTGTGAAATATACGTTCTTGAACGGCATCTTGCCTTCGTATTCGTAACCGGCCATAATCATACGTGCCACCCAGAAGAAAATAATGTCGGGGCCCGTTACCAGGTCGGCTGTAGGGTAGTAGTAGCTGATTTCCTTGTTGCCGGGATTGTTGATTCCGTCGAACAGGCTGATAGGCCATAGCCATGAAGAGAACCATGTATCCAGGGCGTCCTCGTCTTGCTTCAGATCTGTTGCCTGTAATCCCTGATTCCCACTTTTTGCCCGTGCTTTTTCAACGGCTTTTTCTATGTTCTCTGCTACTACATAGCCTCCCGTTGGCAAGTAGTATGCGGGAATCCGATGCCCCCACCACAGTTGTCGGCTGATACACCAGTCTTTGATGTTCTCCAGCCAGTGGCGGTAGGTGTTCTTGTATTTTGTGGGGTAGAACTGTATGTCGTCGTTCATGACAGGCCCCAATGCGATTTCTGCCAAATGTTCCATTTTCAGGAACCATTGCATAGAGAGTCTTGGCTCGATGGGAACTCCGGTACGTTCGGAACAGCCTATTTTGTTGTCGTAGTCCTCGATCTTTTCCATTAGACCCTTTTCCTGCATGTCGATGGCAATCTGCTTGCGGCAATCGAAGCGGTCCATGCCTATGTAGAGTCCTGCAGCCTGTGACAATGTTCCGTCTGGATTGAATACGTCGATGGCTTCCAGGTTGTATTTCTCGCCCAGCATATAGTCGTTCACATCATGGGCCGGGGTTACCTTCAGACATCCTGTACCGAACTCGATTTCCACATATTCGTCTTCTATGACGGGAATCTCGCGGTTTACCAACGGCACAATGACACGTTGGCCCTTGAGCCATTGGTTCTTGGGGTCTTTGGGATTGATGCACATCGCCACGTCGCCCATAATGGTCTCTGGACGTGTGGTGGCCACAACCGCATAATATCCTTTTTCGTCTTTGTGAATGCAATTCCCTTCGCCACTTAAATCAGAGGGCTCGGTGGCGAGGTAATACTTCATATAGTAAAGTTTCGTATGCTCTTCCTTGTAGATGACTTCTTCGTCGGAAAGAGCCGTCAATGCCTTCGGGTCCCAGTTGACCATACGGACACCACGGTAGATGAGTCCCTTTTCGTATAGGTCGCAGAAGACCTTGATGACGCTTTCGCTTCGCTTTTCGTCCATCGTGAAGGCCGTTCGATCCCAGTCGCAGGAGCAACCCAGGGTGCGAAGCTGTTTCAGGATGATGCCTCCGTGTTCTTCAGTCCAGGCCCATGCATGTTTCAGGAATTCCTCACGGGTGAGGTCTGTCTTCTTGACGCCTTTTTCTGCCAGGCGGTTTACCACTTTGGCTTCCGTTGCGATGGATGCATGGTCTGTGCCTGGTACCCAGCAGGCATTCTTTCCTTCCATACGGGCATGGCGAACAAGGATGTCCTGAATCGTCTCGTTCAAGACATGTCCCATGTGCAGAACGCCAGTTACGTTTGGTGGCGGAATGACTACCGTATATGGCTCTCGGCCATCGGGTTTAGAACTGAAAAGCTTTTTGTCAAGCCAGTATTGATACCATTTACCCTCTACGTTAGCGGGGTCGTACTTGGTTGCTAATTCCATTTTTCCTGTTTATTTAATATTTGCGTGCAAAGGTACGAAATATAATGCATAATGCATAGTGCATAATTCATATTTATTTGTTTTTCCAAGGGGGAGTGTCTAATACCGAGGGGACTAACGTACGAAAATGAAGGATAAAGGTATAGGTAAGCATTATTTTTTGTAACTTTGTGCTCAACATAAGACCGGTTAATGGCAGATTCGTGCCTATCGGTAAAAAAGAGTTTATTATGATGCATACAAAAGAAGAAAAGCTGGCAGCCTTCGGCCGTTTGCTGGACGTAATGGATGAATTGCGGGAGAAATGCCCGTGGGACCGGAAACAGACCTTCGAAAGTTTACGCCCAAATACGATAGAGGAAACATTCGAGCTGTGCGATGCCCTGATAAACAAGAATGAAGCAAATATCTGCAAGGAATTGGGCGATGTCTTGCTTCACGTTGTTTTCTATGCCAAGATTGGAAGTGAGGACGGTTCGTTTGACATCGCCGATGTATGTAATAAGCTATGCGATAAGCTTATCTTCCGTCATCCTCATGTGTATGGTGATACGGTAGCCAAGTCTGCGGGTGATGTCGTGTTGGCTTGGGAGAAGATAAAGCAGAAGGAGAAGGATGGAAATAAAACGGTCTTGTCGGGCGTTCCAGATGCATTGCCTTCGCTCATTAAGGCCTATCGTGTTCAGGATAAAGTCCGGAACGTAGGGTTCGATTGGGACAAAAGAGAGGATGTATGGAGCAAAGTCCATGAAGAAGTGGATGAGTTGAAGGCGGAACTGGAAAAAGGCGACAAAGAACATTCCACGGATGAATATGGAGATTTCCTTTTCTCGTTGATCAATGCTGCCAGGTTGTACCACATAAATCCCGACAACGCTTTGGAAAGGACGAACAAAAAGTTTATCCGTCGTTTTAATTATGTGGAGCAAAAAGCAAAAGAGCAAGGCCGAAATATTCAGGACCTTACTCTTGCTGAAATGGATAAACTATGGGGAGAGGCAAAGACCTTGGAAAAAGCTTGATGTTTCGCCTCTGGCCTTTAATCCTTTAATGTTGTTCCTTGATGCTCTTTCTCTTCCCTCCGTTCTTTCTCTGAGGGCGCTGCTTGTTGAAACCGTTCAACATCTTTCTGTGGAATGAATCCTCGGATTTCATGGCCTTATAGACTTTCCGCGGAGAAATGGATTTGCACATGCGCTTGTAGTAATGTTCTTCCGTTTCGGCCATGGCAACCTTTAGTTCTTTGGTCTTTTGTACAGCATTGCTGAATTCTTTCTCAGAGGCGGTCGGAGAGGGGGCGTGAGATTTGAGATTGTGTATCTCATCCATGATTTTATGCTGCTTGTCTTTCATCTCATGGAACAGATCGAAAAACGTCTTTGCTTCTTCTTGTGTAAAGCCGGCTTCTCGTGTGATGTGCTTTTCCAGGTGTTCTTTGAATTCTTCTGGGTTGAAATGCGGTCTATGTTCCGTTTCTCTTTGCGCAAATGAACAAATTCCGTACGCAAAGAAAATAAATAGAATAAAATGTTTTTTCATCGTATGACTGTTTTTGGGATTAATATTTTGTTTATTCGGCTTCGGTAAGGTAGGAGGCTATTTCCATATTCCCTATCATGGAATAATCGAGGAATTCTTCTATATACGCTTCGTCTTCCGTCGTTGTTTCTGTCAGATGGGTTTGGTGAAACAGGTATGTTCCCATGAAGACGCATCCTGTCAGCATTGCCGCAATGGCAATATAACGAATATTCCGTTTCTTTTGTGCTCTGGAATGAATCTTTTCCATAATACATTCCGGCAATGCGTCGAAATATCCGGTCGGAACAAGGAACGGATTTTCCTTTCCGCAAATGCCTCTCAGAACTTCCTCTTTTCCTGTTTCCATACGTCCTATTGTTTTTTTATATATAGATAGAAATAAGTGGATATGGTTTAATCAATATTGTGGAAATGTTCGCAAATTTTTTTTACTGCCAGATGATAGGATGCTTTTAGCGCCCCGATGCTGGTGTCTAATATCTGACTCATCTCTTCGTATTTCATTTCCTGAAAATATTTAAGGTTGAATACGAGCCTTTGTTTCTTGGGCAGTTTGTTGATAGCTTCTTGCAGTTGTATCTGTGTCTGGTCTCCGTCAAAATAGGAATCGCTCAACAGATTCTTGCTGACGCTATATCCGATTTCGTCAATACTGATGTTTTTTTCTTTTTTGTCCAGGAATGACAACGTTTCGTTAGTCGCAATACGCGACAGCCATGTCTTGAGTTGTGACCGGCCTTCGAAATTGTCAATAGACGACCATGCTTTTATCATGGTGTTTTGCAGTATGTCATTGGCATCTTCATGGCTAATGACCATTCTGCGTATTTGCCAATAAAGAGGTTCTTGGAATTCGCGTATAAGACAAGAAAAAGCATGCTCTTTTGTCTTCTTGTCTTGCAATTGTGCTAGTAACTCTTTTTCGTTTATCAATGTTAGAAATGAATTGCGTTACGAAAAAGCGTATGCGTAACTTATTGTATGGAAATTTTGCGGACTATTTTGTTGACTTTTAAAATGTAGCACCCTTTTGGCAAGTCCAAGGATATAGTTGCATCCGTGTTGTCGATCCGTATTTCCATTACTTTGATGCCCGTAAGATTGAAAACTTCCAGCATTTCGCCATCAGAACCAATGATCCTAATCTCTTTGTTTCCAATAGGCTTGATGGTTTTTTGCAAACTGGTCTCGATTGTCTCGTTTGTCGCAAAAGAGACATTAGATGCATAAAAAAGCATCAGCGCAACGAATGGTAAGACAATCTTTTTCATCTTATGAGACTAATTATGGCGCAAAAATACGTATTTTTTTTTGGTTGGCCAAATATTTCGTGCGAAAAATGTATTATACGTTGATGACCAATCCTTCATTGGCAAGAATCGTATCTTGAAAAATAGCTCGCGCTTCGTTGAGTAGCTCGTTCTCGTTGTGTATGCGTGCGCTGAAATGCCCTATGCACAGCTTTTTCGCATTAGCTTCGCGTGCTATCTCCGCTGCATGTATGGCTGTGCTGTGTTGGGTCTGGTTTGCGCGGAATTCCATCGAATGGGGATAGGTGGCTTCGTGGAACAGTAAATCCGTATCTTTTATATAGGGGATGATGTCTGGTTTGAAGGCTGTGTCTGAGCAGTACGTATATGAACGTGGCGGTTCCGCTGGTGTCGTAAGCTTTTCGTTTGGTATGAATGTCCCGTCTGCTGTTGTCCACGAGGCTCCTGATTTTATGTTGTCAATTTGGCTTATAGGGATGCCAAATGCATCAATCATATCTCTTCGGATATGCGGACGGCGTGGTTTTTCGCATATCTGAAATCCGCAACATGGAATGCGATGGGCTAATGGGATGGAGTAGATCTCAACACTTCGATCCTGGAATATTATTTTGTGCTCTTTCGTGTCAACGGAATGAAAGTGTATCTTGTAATCAATACCTTCGCAATAGATATTTATGATAAGGTACAGGTAGGCTTGTATTTCCTTTGGGCCGTATATGTGTAATTCGGCGGTTCGCCCCAGTAATGCCATTGTACTGATAAGTCCGGGCAAACCAAAAACATGATCTCCATGGTTGTGGCTGATGAATATGTGTCCTAGACGATTCATTGCCAGCCCTTGCCGTGCAAATTCTATTTGTGCAGCTTCTCCACAATCAATCATGAATAATTTGCTGTGTACATCCACAACTTGACACGTGGGTTTGTGGCGTTGCGTTGGCTTCGCGCTGCCACAGCCGAGAATATGAACGGCAAATGTTTCCATTATTATATATAAGCGTGAAATAAAAAAAGATAAAGCCCGCCTTGGCGAGCTTTATCTTCATTGGTTTGTAGGATGATTATTCTTCACCCTTTTGCATTTTAGCTTTCAGTTCTGCCAATGCATCCAAGTCGCCGAGCGTTGTGCTGGCTGCCTGGTTTTGGATGGCAGGAGCCTCTTCTTTCTTGCTGTTGTTCTTGGCGTTAGCCTTCTTCTCGGCACGTGCCTTGGCTCGTTGCTCATCTTCGAAGATGCGGCTGTGAGAAAGGATGATGCGCTTAGCATCCTTGTTGAACTCGATAACCTTGAATTCGAGAGTTTCGCCGAGTTGAGCCTGACTTCCGTCTTCCTTTACGAGATGCTTAGGAGTAGCGAAACCTT
>JAZLIY010000021.1:0-14451 GCA_045617645.1 Bacteroidaceae bacterium
CTCCAAAGCAAACAGGAACCAGCGGTTATTGTACTGCTTCAGATGATAGGGGAACACCACGATGTCATGCTCGATGCCTTTATACGAACAGTAGAGCAAACGGAGTGTCTGATGGTTCGTGGCAGCATCAATCAGCACAGGCAGATGCTCCAGTCCTCGCAGCCGTTCATTCTGGTCGAAGGAGATGACATTCTCCTGCACAGTCTTACCGCCAAAGCGATACTCCAGGTTAGACACCACTTCCTCTATCCAGTTGAACGATGGCATTCCCCGAAATCGACGAAGTATATTGACCGTCTGGCTCAGGCTTCGTACTTCTTCAGTGGACAGTTCATTATTGAAGATGGTGAAGTCGCGGTCGGCATAGCGATAATAACACTTCCTGCCTTCCAATGGATAAGCCTCGATAGGAGCATTATACCCCACGCTGTCACGCATGAACTTGATGTCTTCGCGAATCTGTCGGAGAGACACCTCCGTGCCATTGAGGTCATAGAGTTTCTCGTTGACTTCCTCTACGAGGTCATCAATGGTATATCGTTGTCTGAAGTTGCTGAAACAGCGGTCTAGAATCTGATACCGCAGTTGTGCGTTCTTGTTTGTGGACATGATTTCTTAGTTGATTTTTAACTGTTCCCATGCAATACTGGGTGGGGGAAGGTTTGCCTTGGAGCATCGGGGTTCGCCATCTACAGCATGGTTTAATCGAAAAAACACCTCGCGAACCCAATAGCACTTTATTTTGATTATGCAAGAATTTCACTTGCGGAATTCAGGAATATGAATAAACTTTCCAAGCACTCCTATTCATGAAGCACATCTGCAATGCCATATCTAATGGCATCTTCGCCAGTGAGCCAAAGTGTTTTTTCGCAATCTTGGGTTATTGTTTGAATATCTTTTCCTGTGTTTTCACTGAGTATCTTATAAATCTCCTTTTCTAAAAGCTGAATCTCCTTTTCTAAAAGCTGAATATCATGTATAGCTTTTTCTTTTGGGTTGGGAGCATAAGGTGCATGAATCATAATACGTGCATTCTTCGTTACACTGCGATGTCCATGCTGACCACACGAAAAGATAACAGCTGCCATACTTGCAGCCAAACTATCGCATTCCGTGTAAATGGGAGAGTTCAAAAATTGAATAGCATCATAGATTCCTAATCCAGAGTAGGCATTTCCTCCATTGGAATCAATATGCAACGTGATAATTTTGTCGGACTTTCTATCTAAATACAACAAAAGAGAAGAGATATAAGGGGCTGTCGCATCGTTTATCTCTCCTAAGAGATATACTTTCCTTTCAACGAGAACCCTATGCCAATATTCATCTACTGTTATATTTAGCCTCCTAATAGTTTCATCAGTAACCTCATCAAAATACTGACCAGAAATGCCAGTTTTTTTATTCCAGTCTAAGAACTTTTCGTATTCCGTACCAAGGCTATATTGACTATTATTTGTCTGACCACTCACATACGGTGTTTGTATGAATAGCGCACAAGTCAATAATGACAATCGCATAATTTGTTTTAGTTGCATATTCAATCTTTACCTTAATTCCGCAAGTTAATATTTAACAAATTGAGCAACAAATTGTTGTTTTGCTCTGTATGCCTATTTCGAACGATGGTCGCTCCTGCGGAAATGGGCGAACGGAGAGAGCGCGCCCCACGTTTTCCGCTGGAAGAACGTCTTCGGATGGCCAATCTGTTCCGAGAACCATCTCCATATATTTATTATGCTTATTTTTCCCATATAAATTTCAGATTTGTGTTTTTAAAAATATTGCTGTTCCATTATTCTTTAGTTTTCGTTAAAACCGTAAGTTCCAATTAACTTTCTAACACCCAAATGGTCTGTCTGAAATAATGTCGCGGACTTCCATAAGAGCAAATCCAAGAAGATTTTCACCTTGCCATTTACGTGGACTAAGTGCATCTGGTGACGATTCTTCGAGGCCAATACCCCAAATTGTATCTTTAGGACTTGCCTCGACCAGGATCTTGCCACCAGTAGAAAGGAGAAAACTACGTAGTTTCTCATTTTGTGAGAACTTTGCAATATTGCCTCTTACAACAACATCATAGCGTTTCTCCTTCCAAATGGAATCATCATAGTTACGTACCTTGCGCCCGAGTTTCTTCATTGCCATCTGACTATATTCGGCAAGAATCTGTTGACGGACTTCTTCATCACCAAAGATGCGAGCTTTCTCTGCCATCATAAACTGCTCTGCACAGTTATAATATTGACCATCAACTACAAAGGAACAAGGATACCATTGACTCAGGCATGCTTTGGAAAGCCCCTTCTCTCTATCTTCGTGTCCCCAAAAGAAAACAAAGTCCGAACGATTCAGGCTAGCTCTATTCTGAAGTATGGTTTTAATATTGTATTTCATCTTTTTTTGAAATTTTAATCCTTTTCTGAATCTCGCGGAACGATATGGGTGTAAAATTGTTGTTGTCCACGCCAACGTCATATTGAGTAGGTAAAAGCACGCTCAAGCACTGCTGACCTATGACATTATGGTTATACGGGTTTGTATGTATGTGCCCGAACAATTGCCATGCACCGTAATTCTCTCCGCTGAAACAGAGGTACGGGAAATGATTGAGATATATCTTTTGTCCGGCAATCCTGATACTCATCTGTTGTGTGACATAGGTGAACCTCTCCATAAAATCCCGACAACGATTTCTCATATCGTGGTTGCCAAGAATCAGAACAATCCTCCCCTTAAGCGAATCAAGAATGTAATTCCATTCCTTGGCATCCCCGAAACAGAAATCCCCCAAATGGAATACAATGTCATCTGAATGCACCACCTTATTCCAATTGGCAATCATAACTTCATTCATCTCTTCAACGCTCGCAAACGGGCGCTGAGAGTATTCAATCACATTGTCGTGAAAAAAGTGGGTGTCAGAGGTAAACCACACCTTCGAGGGTGACAGACCTTCACCGCTTCGCAACTGATTCAAAAAGTCTGTGGTGCAATTATCACAATTCATGCCCATAGGTATTGTTTGGCTATGAAGACTATATCCTTTTATCTGTCATGATTCTTTGCCACTAACATGTAATCTTTAACGTCATACTGTCCATTATAATAGAGCGGTAATTCTGCAACGTCAAATTGTTTAAGATCCATCCTACTAGGGATATTAATTTTTACAATATGGAAACAATCAAAGAAAGCCATCTTGCCCAATTCACGAACACTGTCAGCTAACTCGACCTCTTGCAAGCACCCAAAACTTTCAAATGCATTAGCTCCTACATAAGTTATTCCGTCACATATTCGCAACTTATATGGCAGAACTCCGTATTTTTCACAGCCAATCCACGGAGCTTGGCCTTCACCGATATAACTATCCCAGTGGTTAATATAATCAGGCATACGCCCCGTACCTGAAATTTCCAGAGTACCATCTGAATATAGCGACCAAATGAGATTTTCATAAAACTTTGACGAATGAATCCGATTGGCTTTTGTTGTGCATTCTTTTCTTAAACTACGAACAACTTCAAATGTTTTTGCATATTGGTTTTCAGTGAACTCCAACTCATACATGTGGTATGTACTATCGTCATATTTTTCGTTTGGGAGTGCAAAATATACTCTTTTGAAACATTGTTTAAACTCTTTTTCAAGTATCATTTTAAATAGTCCGGAATAATGTGCCGCAGAAAATGGCATAGTTTCCAAGAAGGGATCGACAACTAGGGTTTCTTGATTATTATCAATGGCTATTCGGAACAAATTACATAATTCCTCCAAATCAGTTGTCACAGGAATTGTAATAAGATTAAAATGCCATGGATGTTTGAGCAAACGATATCCTTCTTTTTCAGAGTCTCTGAATGCGGTCATGTGCGGAAGGAAACAAGGCTTGTATTGAAAGCACCATTTGGCGTAATCCGTTCGTAACCACAATTGTTCACACTGGTCATGAGATTCATTTACCATTCCAAGTAGACATACATTTCCATCGATTTGCTTCAACTTTCTTGCAAGAGTTATGGCATCTACAGGTGAAATGCGAATTTCCGTTTCGTAAGCAGGCATGCAACTAGTTTTGGGTAGAAGATCCTCATATACTCTCTTTGATTCATTCACATTTGGGTCAAAATGAACATCTACGCAGTGTCCATGAGCCGTCATATATTTTTGTCCATGATAGATGCTGTAATTATTAAAATACACTTCATTTCTTAACTTATCCATTTCTTCTTCATCATTTCTGAAACGAGATCTATTAAATGATTCTATCCATTCATGTTCAGACCATACAGTTTCTCCATGTTCAGGGACGCACCTATAGCGTACTTTGTGTTTTTTTGCAAAATGATGCACGAAACTGTCTTTATATACACGAATATCCTGATAAGAATATTCCCCTTCAAAAGGATTACCCTCTATAGATACTACAGAACGCGGAATAATAGGCCAAGCTTTAATAAAACAATCTGCAAAAGCTGATTCTTCTATTGTCGTAAGACTATTATTGATAATTAGTTCGTCAAGTTCTGAACAACAAAAAGCGCCAGCCCCAATTGTTCTACATGTTGTTGGCATCCTATGGACTCCCTTCTTAGCCATAGGACAACATATAAGAGCAGTTAGCTTTTTGTCGTATAGTACTCCATCATAGGAAGAAAACACAGGATTGTTTTCATCCACAATAATAGTATGTTGATGTCTAAATATCAACGACCTATAGGTATATGAGACAAGCGAAGACGGAAAGTGTATTATTTCAGATATTTTATCAGAATTGAACACGTCTGGGCCCAAAGACACCACACCTTCCGGAATCCAAACTTCAGGCTGTGGATTATTAATCTTCAACAAGCAACCGTCATTAACAATAAACTCTATCGATGATGTATTGTTAATAAATTCATCCACAAACGGCTTGTAGTTACCTTCCAGGTTATGACTTTTATGTGCATTGTGATCATCGAGAATCGCAAAGCTCACAATTCTGTACTTGTTCTTGAACTCGGGTTCTTCGAACACCTCGTGGAAAAGATGTGCGATATGCGACGGAGGATTGCAGAATGCACCACAGCCCAATGCTCCCAACACCAAGGAGTCGTGACCATGACGAAGACCTATGCGTAAGATGGTTCGCATCTTATTCTTTATGTGCTCCACATGATACTGTGCAATCATGCCATTGCTATCAATGTCTGGTTTGTTCATTCCAGGAACAGAAATAAAGGATAACTGTATAGGTTCGTCCATCAGTTTATATCCTTGTTCCTCCGACTCCCTAAATATAGTAGCATTCGGGGTGTAAATTCCTCCGAAGTTGTCATCAAGCGGATACTGATATTCTGACATGGGAAGCCCATATTGTTTTGCATTGGGAGCAAACTGACAGAGAGAGCGATACAAATCAGTTCTACGGAATAACGTTTCTTCCTGACCACCAGTTCCTACAGTTACATATCCTCCAGGAGTTGTACGGCTAGCCATATTCAGAATAGCAGGGTTGTAACCATTCCTTTTCAGACGTACACCAACTTCAAGACAATCACCATTGACAACCTCTATAGACATTGTGCCTATAGTTGGAGCATTGGTTTCAAACTCACCATCATAGAAAACTGTATTCTTCAGCAACTCATTACCATCTGCAAAGTCGATACGTTTACCTGACTCTGTAATGTAAAATCCTTGCATAACCAATTCTTTGGTGTTACGATACTCAATACACCGAAGGCCTTTCATCTTCTCGTAATCTTCTGTACGACATTTGATTAAGGTATTATATTTTGACAAAAAATCTCCTGAATTCCATGTTATCTCATCACTGATGATGACTGGTGGATTCAAGATGCTTTCGACAAAGTCCTTTGGAAGGATAATATTCTCAACATCAATAGCATCTTTGAAGAGAGATGCTATCTCGTAAACATAGAATCCGGCATAGTTGCAGCCAAGGCGCACCACAAGGAATGTCAGCTCACCATGCAACTTCGCAAATCTTATAAACTCATCAACGTATGGCTTTATGTCTTTTAGACCTCCATGCATTGTAGGGATGGCATAGCTTTTTCCATGCAAACCAACGCCTTCTCCCCAAACAGCACCGAACTTATTGAATGCTACCCGGGCAGAACCACCGCCATGAGTCCCCTCTATGTTACTGCCGAACACGAATATCTCGTTCTCTGCAAGAGAGGTTATTTTATCTGGGGTATATTTTCTGTTGTACATGATTATTTTACATCTTATAACTACTTGCTTTTAATTTCTTTTGCTTCAAGAAGCAAACTTGGATCTAAATGTTCATATTCGACCAGCTTCCCTTCAAGAGCCCCTTTTATGTTTTCAAGTTGTTCTTGAGTAGGGTCTGAGCCATTACTCGATTCGGACATTCCATTGAGTGTATCCATAAGTTTAGAGAGTACTTGCATTTCCTTATCATTGGCAAAAGCCATAGCTTTGAGCAATACTGCCATAGGTGATTCCTTTTTTAGTTTTTCTCCATCATATTCGGGATCTCTTTTTTCAAGCAAGACCCAACAATACCCATATATTCTTCCAAATAATCTGGCTTTTGAAAGCCCCATTGAAGAATTTTCAGTCTCAACAACCTTTTTTTCATCTTTGTTTTCAACCGAATCACATTTGAAAAGTGACTTGAAAAGTGACTTGATAACTTTCTTTTCCATACAAACTGAATTTTAATTTTTACACTTTCTTTTATCAATTTCTTTCATCAGTAATAGACACCAAAAATACAAAAAATCTATCACCAAACACTGATTTTTTGACGAATAGCGGCAGGGCCGGCCTAATGCCGCTGTTCATAAGTCATTATTTCAACCTCAAATCATCGGCTCAACAATGCCCCTCAAAATTGTCGAAATACCGCCTGTCTTTGTAGATGGTATCACAAGTTTTTCAATGACAGATTCCTTGAATTGGCGTGAATATATATAATGTATGTCATCCTCCAATATGAGTTTTTTAACATGACTTTTTCCAAAAGCGAATTTGCCAATCGTATTAACCGTTCTTGGGATAAAAACCTCTGGTAAAAAACTTTCCGCAAAAACACAATCCTCATAATCACTCCCAATCTGTTTCAAAGTAGATGGAAATCGTATTATATCATTAACCAGACCGCCACGAAAGAATCCACTTCTAAACGAAGTAACACCTTCTGGAATGATAAGGGTATGGACACATGGCCGATAATAGTCTTTCAATGTTTCTCCTCCCAATCTATAAATCTCCTTGACTTTTGTTTCCTCCATAATATTCTCGCTATCTGGAAAGAACTTCAGTAGTTTTCCTTGGTTGTCACATTCAAACAAACCGGATTCACTTCTGTATATTTTATATCCATTGTACGAACACACAAATTCGTCTGGATTACCTCTGTCATCACGGTAGAAATCAACGAAAACATAATATCCTGATTGCTTGAGTGCTTTCATAAGTTTAGAGGCAAACACGATTGCTGAATGAGGGAAATGAATAGCATGAATACTTATCCATGCCATTGCAGCCTCAATATCATAAACAGTACTTTTACCATAGTTAATATCACTATAATACACTATAGTATGAACAAGACCCGCCCATGAAATGGATTTCTGAAACCATCCCAATTCTTCTTCAGTCTCAGTGAAATAGAAATGTCCATACGGTTTATCCTTTTCATTATCTTTCAGAGACAGTTCTTTTCTTACAATAGTATCGACTTCTTCTAAAGGGACATCAGTGTTGTCCGAAATTCTTCTTATGCTAAATGATGAAAATGCCATAGTGAAATATATGTTTTTTATTTTACTTTTATTCAATTCAATCCGGCAGGCTTCATTTCACAGTAACGCTCGTACCATTGTCTCTTTTCGGGCGTGTCAATAGCACCATATTCGGATATGATGCATCCTGTGAACAAGTCATCAGCCAGGGCGAGAATGATGTTTGACAATTCAATGGTCTGCTCAAAGTCCTTGCCTTCAGGACAAAACAGACGTTCTCGCCTAATTGCCTCATAGCCATAGATTGCGCCCATGATATTCCCCGTTATGGAACCCGTTGAATCGCTGTCACCATCATGGTTGACTGCGGCAATGATTGCATCCCTCATACTGTCGATATGCCGTATGGCACAATATAAAGAGATTGCCCATGCCTCGTCGGCAACCCACCCTTCTCCCAGCTGCATGATGGCGTCAGCATCAGGTACATTCGAATAAGCCAAATCAACGGCATTCAGAGTCAGGCGCTTCAGATATTCCTTATCATTGGCAAAATCATTGCCGTACATCTTCATCATGACATCCAGCCCGTCGTTCACTATGTCCCTGATAGATGCCTTCACCTCTTCGGGAGTCATAGGGACAACGCGCGAAATGAGCAGTGTCAGAAGGGCTGCCGGAAGATAACCAAGGGGATGAAGATGGGTGGTTTTTGCAACCTTTGCTCCGGCTTCGGCCAATCTCCCGGTTGTATAGATTCCTCTACCATTCTTTACCTGAAATGCAGCGTCCAGCAAACCCATAGGCGCGACACGCATAATACCACCACAGCCTTTACTGTTGTTACTCGGATGACCATGTTTCAATATGCTCTCGCAAGCACTCATACAGGTGTTCCCGGGCGCACGCCTGTGAGCCATTTCGGGCAGGTCTCGAAGCCAAGTATAGTGGAAGTCATCATCTCCCAACTGTGGTTTCTTGATTCCTGTTTGGGTATAATACCAGTCAAGATATGCCCCGTCCACATAATTCTCAGGTTTGCCGCCTATACCGCGCATATAACCCCGAGTCAATCCCATGAGCATGCCATTTGCCGTGAATAATGTCATCTGGGTATCATCACTTACCAAAGCCCTCCCGTTTCTGTCTGTCTCGAACCTCGTGATGCCATTCGCCCCATAACGAGAAAGC
Source organism: Bacteroidaceae bacterium (assembly GCA_045617645.1). Taxonomy (GTDB): domain Bacteria; phylum Bacteroidota; class Bacteroidia; order Bacteroidales; family Bacteroidaceae; genus Physcousia. The sequence continues at coordinate 8,925 of JAZLIY010000021.1, forward strand.
ATGGACTTTCTGCTCATAAACTCCACGGGATAACCCAGTGCATCACCAGCGGCACCGGCCATCAGACAGCCACGAATGCAGTCCCTGACACGTTCTTTGCGTTTCCGATCCCTTTCATCCATTCTTTCAATATATTTTTTGATGAACGACTCCTGCTCTTTTGTATCGGGTGTCACACGGCGTGCCGATTTTGGCATTTCGGAGAAACAATAGCGAAGGTTCTTCATCGTAGTCTCAAACGATTCTTTTGCAAGATAGCAGGCAACGATGGTTCCTGTTCTGCCCACACCACCCCAACAATGGATATAGACATAGCCATCATCCCTTTTGGAAAGCTCACGGATATGGTTCAGCAGCCCTTCGACAGCGTCCAAACTGCTTGGAATTCCGCAATCGCGTATAGGGAAACGAGTGTATGTGGCATCTTTCGGAAGCAGATGTGCATACGGTATCAGCTCGCCCTCTTCCGTAAGGTCAATGTAATGGCGCACTCCGAAATGTGTCATCTGTCTTATCTTTGCCTCAGCTTTTTCTCCATACTTGTCGCCGGGATATTCTCCGGCATAGATATTCCGTTCACCCAAATAGAACGATTGAAACAGCGGTCTGCTTATAAATGCCTCGAACCGATCGTTGATATCCTGCAGTTCGGAAGTCAGCAATGTCCTGCATTGCTTATCAAGCGAAGAAGTGTTTGGATAGATGTGAACAATATGCAACCTGTCGGCAAATGCAATGGAGGATGTCATGCAGCCAATGGTATCGGAATCACCGCCCATGGAAATGGCAAGCCTCAGAGAATCAATGGAATTTTTACCTTGAAGAAATGCCATAATGGCAATGGGCACACTGCCTTGGCAGGTAACGTCAAAAGAATAATCGTCACGAATATCTTCCAGATTAATATGAAGGTTGTAACCGAAAGTATCCTCAACATATCGTTTGATCCGTTCATTCGCTCCCCACTCAATATTTCGCTTCATCCATACACAGGCCGCAATGGCTTGAGCGCCCTTGATGCCTTCTGGGTGGTTATGGCTTACCGAGGCCGTTATCTTCGCAAGTTCAAGAGCCTCCTCAAGGGAGTTTGCATAAAGACCTACGGGACTTACACGCATGGCAGAACCATTCCCATAGCTGTTATACGGCTGAGGATTATCGGAATTCAGCCATTGCCGAAATGAACGGCCGTATCCTGCATCGGGATATTTACGTCCAAGGTCCTGCATAATCTTAACCAGACTGTCAGAACTATGGGACGGATCATCCATAAGCCATTTGGCAACGGCAAGGGTCATTACCGTATCATCCGTAAAACAGCTGCCTTGAGGCAGCAATTCAAAATCCTTTGTCTTGATATTGTTCCATTCTCTTGAGGAACCTACCATATCACCAATTATTGCGCCTAACATATTTACCTTTTGTATTTAACGTATTTCAATAACTCTTATTCTCTTGGAAAATCAGATGAGAGAGTCCCATCGCCATTTGCTCATCTACTTATCAAATCTGAATTTACTTTTATCTTATCCTATGAATGGCAAAAATACAAAATCTTCTTATTTTACGAATGCCATCTTTTCATCTCTTTTTCCTATTGTTTTTCCCCACATTCTTCTCACTCCACAATCTGACCCTTGCCATCTACAATGACATTGTCGCCATCGCTGACCAAACAGAGATAGGTGTCGGGGCCAATGGCAGTAATGTTTTTATAGAGAGGCATGGTGACAATGTGGCCTTCACGGGTCATCAGCCCTTCGTAGCTCATGCAAGAGTAGGCCATCAGCCGTGCATTGGCTTCCTCGTTGACTCCCGCCATGTATTCGTGTTCTTCGCCTTCATAATCAATTTCACTTTGCATGACATAAGAGATTTCACCTGTTTCATACCTCAGGTAATGGACATCGTTGACATAGAAGTCGTCAACGAGATTGCCATCGTAGTCATACTTCCGCATCGTGTGGTCCGACATGGTTACGTCGATATACTCGCCCAGATAGGCACGGCCATCAATATATGGAAGAACGACATTGAAATCCTTGTCGAACACAGCCCACTGACCATCCTTGCCAACGCTCCAGTACTGTTTGTCGGCCGACATATCAATCTCGTCGTATTCCTTGGCGAGAACCAGTTTACCCGTCTTGTCCATCAGGCCGAACTTGTCATCTTCCATCACGACAAGATAGCCATCGTGGAAAACATAGCCGCACGACTCAGGGTCATAATCCCTGCCGTCATCGATGACCACCTTGCCGGTACCGTCGATAAATTTGACCTTGCCATCTTCGACAACCGCAGCAAGCCCATCCGAAAACACCCACGCGTGTTCATACTTCGGTTCAATGACCACCTTGCCATCGTTTATGTTGAAATAACCGCGCTTCGAGCCGTTGCTGAAGCAGCACAGCGTGTCGTTGCCAAGAGGCATAGAAATCCATTGGATGCCTTTCAGCACCTTCTTGCCGGTTTCCTTATTAAAAAGATAGCCTTTGCTGTCGCATTCGTGAATATAGCCGATGGTCTGGCTGATGAACCTGCCACCGCTTTTCTCACGCGCACGAGCCGAACGATACTTGTAAGTGTATTCATCGAAAGCAGCATCGGCCAACACACAAGCCAAAACCGCCATGACAACAGCTGCGCTGACCGCGAACAGCCCCCATACACACTTTGCGAATTTACCCTCTCGTTTGTAGCCGAACAGTCCGAAGAACCATCCCAAAGCCTGACAAACACCGCTCCACATTACAGTGAAGAACTCTTTTAATGTTACCTTTTTCATCTTGATAGAAATTTTAAGTTAATAATGTTTTTTGTTATGTTCACCTATAAGAGAACATCAAATGCCGTTTTTTCTATCACCTTGCCACAAAAAAAAATATTTTCCTCCAACTGATATTTTTTCTTCCATATTCCATTCTATTAACCATGAACAAAACAAACAAAAGCTATGCAACACATCATCGAATATCTGGCACAATCCGATTCAACCACCACATTATTAATGGTAGCGATCACCATTTGCATGGGAACGATCATCGGGAAAGTCAAAATCATGTCGCTCCGAATTGGAGTCATTGCCGTACTGTTCTCAGGAATGATACTTGGCATCGTCTGTGGCAGGTTTGGCATGGAATTCAATGCCGACATGACTGGCATATTAAAGGATTTAGGTCTCATCCTTTTCATCTACATCATCGGTCTTCAGGTTGGTCCATCATTCTTTGCTGGCCTGAAGAAGGGAGGACTGCGCCTTAACCTGCAAGCCTTCGTCATTGTTGCATTAGGTTTGGTCATCACCTTGCTCATTTCGGAGTTCGACGGAGTGCAACCCGATATGATGGCTGGCATCTACAGCGGTGCCATCTCCAGCACTCCATGCCTGTCGGCAGCCCAGGAAACGGTCAGGAATCTCGGAGCAGGCGATGCCGAAGCAGTAGCTGCCGGTTATGCGCTGGCCTATCCCATTGGCGTAATCATCCCTATCGTTTGCTGCATTCTCATCCGGCGCATCTGCAACGTACGTCTGGAAGATGAGAGCCTTAACGAGATTATCGGTGAGACAAGTGATGCCAAAAGCAGCACCGAAGCAGCATCTTCAGCCGGCAAGAGTGTGATAGTGCTGTTCGGAGGCATTCTGGTTGGTTTGCTGATTGGCTCCATCGCCATCCCTATCACCATCAAAGGCACCACCGTGCCAATGAAACTGGGCTACACAGGCGGCACCCTCGTCACGGCCATTCTTATCGGACATTTCGGCACAAAGTGGGGCTGGATCGACAGCACCACAACCAATAGCGAAGGATTCTCTTTGCTGAAAGAAGTAGGATTGGTCGGCTTCATGGCCTTAGTGGGACTCACCTCGGGGAGCAAGATCATCGAAATCAACATCCTAAGCGGTGCCAAATGGATAATCTACGGACTTATCATCGCCATCCTTCCCACGCTGATAGTCGGTCTTTTCGTCAGGATGCGCCACAAGACCAACTATTTCACCTTGATGGGACTGATTGGCGGCGCCACCACCGACACCCCTGCATTGGCCTATGCCAACAATGTTGCGACCAAGCGTGCCGAAGGCCTTCCCGCTGAAGCCTACGCTACCGTCTATCCCCTCACCGTGTTCCTGAGGATTATCACAGCACAATTCTTCGTACTCATCATGTTATAGGACAAATACAATCAAACGAATAACAACGGCTTAATTTATCAACAACTATGAAAAAGATTGACTCTATTTTAAGTAGCTGTTCAAAAATATTCCGCAAAATGAATCTCTTCATTTTCAACAGACATAACGAGTTGAAAATCAGATTGCTGACATCCTCTAAAAAGCATGTAACGATGTCGAAGCACCAAACTTATATGTAAACTGATTTTGCTCACCTGCTTATCAGCAAATTGCGCTTCGGACAACAGGTTTTTTCACGCGCCGTCCCTGATTACGCCAGCACTCTGCACATCACCGCCTCCGTGTCATCCCTTGCTTTTCTCCATGTCATCTCTCATTGCAGTTGGACTTGCTATTGCGGCAACGTGGACAAAAGCTAATGCCGGTGGCGTGTTGACTACTGCCAAACCATTGTTACTTTGTTACTGTTACTTTGTTACTTTTAGCATTTCTGATGAAAATCGACACGCACGGAAATAATATACCTAATTAATAATATAGTAGTCCGCTCGCATCTCAGCCTGTCTCAGCTGCTTGCGCAGCTCCAGGTTCTCCTTCTCAAGCTGCCTGACGGCCTCGGCCATCTCGTCTTTCGTCTCTTTTTTCATCAGCAGTGGGCTTTTGTCGTTTTCGGCTGCAAACTTACGAAGATTAAACCGAATGGTGCCGGGGGGCACCCCGTATTCTTCCGCAAGCCGTGACGGAAGCTTCCCTTCAAGGTGGTTGCCTCTGATGTTTTCCTGCTTTTGCGATTCGCTCAGTCTTGTGTAAACCTTACGCTTTTTCTCTTTTTTATGCATCTCTCTTTTGTCCGTTTGTGTCAACTTTTTTCAGCGTAAGACAAGTTTCAACTTTACCGTTTCTGTTGGCATCTTCCGAAAATTTCATCTATCTTTCTTTGCGTCCAATATGGCAAAAGCTAACGACAACGGTTTTCTCTCGGCAATCATATACGTTTTGGCCCCGCCCGACCTCGAAGAGGTCACATTTCTGTTACCCTACACGAGCATAGCGGAGCGTAGGGCAGCGACGTCCATCATATTAAGTACTTATTCAAAAATAATGGCCAATTAATACTAAACTGTTAGTGTCATCGTTATATTAGAACAAATTGGAAAAGATATGAAAGACACGACACGATTGTAATTGAGCGAAGCGGGGCACAAGGAGCTCGAAAAGGGATACAGGAAGGGAACGAGCCGCTGCTACAGGATGCGCTGCCTGGCGGTGCTACTGAGAGCCGACGGCATGACCTTGGATGCGGTCGGCGGTCGGACGGAGATGAGCCTGAAGTCGGTGAGGCGCTGGGTGATCAGATACAAGGCGAAAGGCATCAAGGGGCTGGAGACC
>JAZLIY010000022.1:0-14536 GCA_045617645.1 Bacteroidaceae bacterium
TAGCTTATTAGGGCATTTTTGTTTTGTGCTTCTTGCACTTCTCAAAAAAGACCCCATAAGCGTAAGGTCAAGACCTTCCGAGAGAAGGGAAGGAAGGCATGAAGCCTTGACGGAATTTTATGTGTTTCGGAATTTTACAAACAATAAAAACATAAGCAATGGGAAAGCAATTTGCAGTGTGCCACCTCCAGCGTGGCGACAAGAGTGGCAGTGGTCTGTCCTGCCATATCGAAAGACAGACAGCTAATGGTAAAACGTTCATTCCAGAGAACGCAGATCAGACACTCACGTATCTTAACCGAGAACTGATCACTTTTCCTGAGGGCGTTCATGGTCGTAGAGAGGCGATACAGTATCATCTTCAAAACGCAGGGCTTAAGCGTAAGATCGGCAGGAACCAGACAACTCATATCTGTGCCATCCTCACGGGCTCTCATGACCAGATGATGAAGCTCGTCGAAGAGGGGAAGCTGGACGAGTGGTGTCAGGAGAATCTGAAGAGCCTCTATAAGATGTTCGGTCGGGAGAATGTAGTTTCGTGTGTCTTGCACATGGATGAGAAGACCCCGCATCTTCATGCTACGATTATCCCTATCGTCAATACACCTCGTAAACGCCGGGAGCGCGAGGGCGTGGCTAAGTATAACGTCAATAACGATGGGCCACGTCTCTCCTGTGATGATGTCATGTCACGTGCCAATCTGGCGAAGTACCAGGATATCTATGGAGAGGACATGAAGCCTTTTGGACTGGAACGAGGTATTGTAGGATCAGAAGCAAAGCACATGGCTAATGATCAATACTACAAAAAGCAGGTGCAGGAACTTCATAGCAACGTGGAGTATCTTACCTCCCAGGCAGAGGAACTCGCAAAGCAGAATGAGGAAGCCAAGGATAATGGAATCGCCAAGATGCTGAGCTGGGTTGGTGGAGGAGAACTGACTAAGGCTCGTAAGATCATTAGGGACCAGGACGAGGTAATCCTGAAACTCAAGAAGCAGAACTTAGATCAGAAGACATCGCACGCTCAGGAGATCAAAGAACTAAAGTCTCAGAAGTTCAATATTGATCAGCTGTACAAATCTATGGTGGAAGCGAACAAGGTGAAAGATCGACAGATTGCGGAGGACGCTAGGATCAAAAAGCGTCAGGAACTGCAACTTCAGGCAGAACGCCAGCCAGATAAGCAGAGACTAACCAACTTGAAACTTCGAGAGGTCGGAGAATTTGGAGGTCACTTCCGTCTATATGGAGAATATACCTCCGTTCCTTTTGCTCTTTCCCTTACATCAGAGATGGAACGGGCAAAAGAGTACGGACTCAATGCTTTCGAGCTTTCATCGGCATATCTTTCTCAGATTCTGTCAATAGACTTCGGTTGGGATCGGCAAGAAGCAGAAAGTCCTCAATTCAGGAATAGTGTAGTATCTGTCTTTGTGCAGCTCATAAACCAAGTAACGACCCCGACATGTTCTGGCGGAGGTGGTGGCGGATCTTCCGATCATGGCTGGGATGGAAAGAGTCCGGAAGAGACGGAGCGTGACTATCTGCGCCGTATGTTCAGACATGCTTATGACATTGTGAGGGGTGTCGGGTATAAGAACGGACGCAAGAGATAAGTAGAAGGAACTGTATCAAGATTGAAGTGAATCAGGGAGTGCTGGTGTTCCCAAGTTAGGATCAGCGATTCTATGAATGGGAAGATCAGGGAATGTTTTATGTGCTTGCACCAATGATTGAACGCGGACAGATTCATCTCATTTACTGCGTCAGCATCGTGACTCATGACATTCCGTCTCGTGTAGTTGCTGCAGGCAATCCATGTCGAGTAATCAGGCAGATTGCTGATGCGAATAAGGGTAGGATTTGTCAAATAAACATCGCATTGAATATCCATCCCAAGAGCATGATCATCACTGCTTACTGCATGAATTCGGCAAAGAAATCCTCTGGGACGTAACCGTGGATAGCTGCACCGATGGCAATGCCGATAAGGACATATAGAATCACACCACGAATGATGCTGAGAGCATCATTAACGATGACTGGCAGACGTTTCATGAATGGTATGAAATATTGTTAGTTTCCAAATTGTTCAAAATCCGCAGAAAATCTTCTTAAAATTAATAATATAAAAAGAATAATTTTCTAAATTTGCATAGATTTCAAAGAATGACTTTGTCAATAATAAAAATAGTTGTACTTTTGCGCCATCAAAATAAAATGAAGATGCAAGTACAATACTACAAACAATACAGCCACAATCTCGGTCGTGAGATGGAGTGGAAGCAGTATGGTCAGGAAGGCCAGGGTGTGCTAGTGTTCCCAAGTCAGGATCAGCGATTCTACGAATGGGAGGATCAGGGTATGGTTGATGTGCTTGCACCAATGATTGAGCGTGGACAGATTCACCTCATCTGCTGTGACAGTATCGACCGTGAGACCTGGAGCCTGACCGAAGGCAATCAGCATGAGCGAATCGAGCTCCATGAGCGCTGGTACAATTATATTATAGAGGAGCTGATTCCGCAGGTAAATCATGGGCAGCAGCTGATAGTTGCCGGTTGCTCAATGGGTGGTTATCATGCCGGCAATTTCTTCTTCCGTCGTCCGGATCTCTTCTGTTCACTGTTGTCATTGAGCGGACTTTTCCATGCCGACTATTTCTTCCCGGATTTCAACGACGCTTTGATCTGGCGTAATTCTCCTCTTCATTTCCTGACTGCACAGAACGATCCGAGCCTCATGCTCGATGCTTATCGCGACAAGCAGATCATCCTCTGCTGCGGACAGGGTAACTATGAGGAGATCACCTGCCCATCGACCCAACGACTGGGTGCTTTGCTCCAGGAGAAGAACGTCCTTGCGTGGGTAGATATCTGGGGCCTTGACGTGGATCATGACTTTGCCTGGTGGCGCAAGCAGGCGCAATATTTCTTCGGACACATCATCAATAATCAAAAATATCAAGCAGCATAATGAATTTTATCTTTATCTCTCCGCAGTTCCCACACACCTACTGGCAGTTCTGCGACCGACTGAAGCAGAATGGCGTCAATGTATTGGGTGTGGCCGACGTTCCTTACGAATCGCTCGCTCCCGAACTGAAAAACGTACTCACGGAATACTATCGCGTGGATAATCTGGAAGACTATGATCAGGTATTTCGCGCCGTGGCATTCCTGTCTTATAAATATGGTAAGATTGATTGGATTGAGTCGAACAACGAATACTGGCTCGAGCAGGATGCACGCCTGCGTACTGACTTCAACGTGACCACCGGCATCCAGTCGGCAGATATTGCTTCGATCAAGGAAAAATCCGAGATGAAGAAATACTACGCCAAGGGTGGCATTCCTACAGCGCGTCAGATCCGCGCGTCAAAGGGAGTAGGAGCAGTCATCGACTTTGCTATTAAGACAGGATTCCCGATTATTGCGAAACCGGATGTCGGTGTTGGTGCTGGTGGTACACACAAGCTTCATAATGAGGGAGAAATACATAATTTCTTCAAACTGATGGGACAGGATGTTGCCGGCTATGTGGTCGAGGAGTTCGTCACAGGAGATATCTGCTCGTACGATGCAATCATTGACAGCAAAGGCCATCCGCTCTTTGAATCGATGACCGTGTGGCCACCGTCGATCATGGACATTGTGAACAAGCGTCTTGACCTGGCTTATTACGTCTCGCCGTCGTTGCCTGATCAGCTGCGTGTACTCGGCCGTCGAACCATTGAGTCATTCGGTGTTCGCAGTCGATTCGTACATCTGGAGTTCTTCCGTCTGGATCGTGAGCGACAGGGATTGGGTCATGAGGGTGACTTTGTGGCATTGGAGGTGAATATGCGACCAGCAGGTGGTTATACGCCAGACATGATCAACTATGCACATTCGACCGATGTCTATAAGATTTGGGCCGACATGGTGGCTCAGGATCAGTCGCGCCTGGCAGAGGAGCTGCATCATGACAGCGGCAATGCATTGAGCATCCCTTGGCGCGAGGAATATTATTGTGTATTTGCTTCACGCCGTGATATTTACGAGTACCAGCATTCGCATGAAGAGATCCTGGAGCGATACAGCCTCGCTCTGGTACAATGCGAGCGAATGCCAGACATCTTCCACGCTGCCATGGGACAGCAGATGTACACCGTCAAGGTCAGGACAGAGGAAGAGAAAGACGAATTCATCCGGTTTGTACATGCAAAGAAATGATGACGACACTTGAACGCGGCATGCAACGCCGTACCGAATTACTCCTTGGTAAAGACAATGTTTTAAAACTCAGCACCGCCCGTATCCTTATCTTTGGATTGGGCGGTGTTGGCTCGTGGTGTACAGAGTGTCTGGTCAGAAGTGGTATCAAACACATCACTATTGTTGATTCTGACCGTGTTTGCGTTACCAATTGCAACCGGCAGCTTATGGCCACAAGCCGCACCATTGGTCAGGTGAAAGTGGAAGCGCTTCGCCAACGCTTACTCGAGATCAATCCTGATGCAGATATTACAGCCATACAGAAAATCTATGAGGCCAAATCCGCAGATGAGTTTGCCATGGAGCAGTATGACTTTATCATTGATGCGATTGATTCGTTAAGTGAGAAAGCTGATCTCATTCTGCGAGCCACTGCTTTGCCTCGGCACATCACTTTCATTTCTTCAATGGGAGCTGCTTTGCGTCTTGATCCGTTCTTGGTGAGGAAAGCTGAGTTCTGGAAGATAAAAGGCGATCCGTTAGCGCGAGCTCTCCGAAATAAGTTCAAGAAAATGAAAAAATTTCCACAAAGGAAATTCTTCTGCGTCTATAGTGAGGAGCCAGCCAGGAAAAACTTAGGAGAGAACCATTCATGTGGCACTGGAGGATGTCTTTGTCCCAAAGCAAAGTTACTGAGTGGGCAAAGAGGTACAGATACTGCTGTGTATGATGCACCTGGTGAGCAAAGCTTAGTGGAGCATGAATGGTGTACCTCGAAAGCTCAGATTAATGGCTCCCTCTGTCATGTTACAGCCATTTTTGGAATGGCCATCGCTGGCATGGTGGTAGGTCAAATAGCAGAATAATATTTTGCGAATCATGCGGTAAACGGACCTTAACAGAATAATTTCCCGTATTTCAAAGAATGTAATGCTTGTGTCAGATAAAACCCATATATTTGCACAAAAATAATAGCAAAATATATGGAAAAACAGACACTGGCCATACATACTATACCCGAAAAGGAAGACCCTCATGGCGCCCTTTCGATGCCTGTCTATCATTCTGCAGCTTTTGAATTCAGTTCGGCTGCAGATATGGAAGCGGCATTTACCGGGCGTCTTCATAAGGCAAGTTATTCCAGGGTGATCAATCCCTCGGTGACTTATCTGGAGGACAAGGTTACCGCTCTGACAGGAGCCGTTGCGACGTATGCCTTCAACACAGGAATGGCTGCAATACACAATGCATTGGTAACCTTTGCAGAGAGTGGCAAGAATATAGTAACATCTAAACACCTTTTTGGTAATACATTTTCCCTCATTGGAGGCACGTTGCGTAGGTTTGGTGTCAAAGCCAAGTTTATTGACCTTACCGATATAAATAAGGTGCGCGAGGCAGTGGATGAAGATACCTGTTGTATTTACGGCGAGATTATTACTAATCCACAGCTAGAGGTGGCTGATTTCCGAGCTTTGGCCGAAGTGGCTCATGAACGTGGTATTCCTCTCATTGCCGACACTACGATCATTCCATTTACACAGTTCTCTGCTAAGGATTTAGGGATTGACATCGAGGTCGTAAGCAGTACGAAATACATCAGTGGAGGAGCGACGTCACTTGGTGGCCTGATGATTAACTACGGACGTTTTGATTTCGTGGATAAACGAGTACGCATGGAGCTCCTCTACAACCTTGGAGCCATCATGACTCCACATGCTGCATACATGCAGACATTAGGCCTCGAAACCCTCGAAGCTCGTTACAAGACACAGGCGGCAAATGCACTTGCTGTAGCTGAGGCACTTCAGAAGGTCGAAGGCATCGTAAGTGTAAACTATGTAGGACTGACGGATAATCCTTATCATCAGCTGGCAAAAAGCCTGTTCGGAGAAACCGCAGGAGCTATGCTAACCTTCGATTTAGGGTCACGTGAGGAATGTTGGAAACTGATTGACAACGTAAGGCTGATACGCAGAGCCACTAACCTGTTCGACAACCGGTCTCTGATTATCCATCCCGCTTCAACGATTTTCGGCAATTTCCCACCGCCTGTACGAAAGACGATGCAAGTTAATGAAACCACCATTCGTCTGAGTATAGGACTTGAAGATCCACAGGATATCATTAATGACATAATACAAGCTTTGAAATGAAAATTACAGTTAACGAAGAACAGCAGGAAGTTCGCGACTCAATCAGCATCAGCGATCTGATCAAGGAGAACAACGTGGGTAAGCCCGAGATGGTGTCGGTGCAGCTGAATGAGGAATTCGTCGATCGTGATGATTTTGACTCTACCACACTGAAAGAGGGCGATGTGATTGATTTCTTATACTTTATGGGAGGAGGCTGCTATGTTTGATTTTACAGAAGAAGAGCTGAACCGCTACAGCCGCCACATACTTCTGCAGGATGTAGGTGTAGAGGGTCAGGAAAAGATAAGACAGGGCAAAGTCCTTGTGATCGGAGCAGGTGGATTAGGTGCTCCCGTGGCAATGTATCTGGCGGCTGCCGGTGTGGGTACGATTGGAATCGTCGATGGTGACGTGGTGGATTTGAGCAATCTACAGCGACAGATTATTCACACCACACCAGACATTGGCAAACCGAAAGTCGTCTCTGCTGCCGAGACCATCCGAGCCATCAATCCGAATGTCAAGGTCAATGCCATTCAGGAGTTCCTCTATGCCGATAATATCCGCGACGTGATACGTGATTATGACTTTATCATCGACGGTACAGACAACTTCCCGATCAAGTTCCTGATCAATGATGCGTGTGTGATGGAGGGTAAGGCTTTCAATCATGGCGGAATACTCCGATTTGAAGGACAGACATTCACCCATCTGCCAGGTACGGCATGTTACCGTTGTATGTTCAATGCACCACCTCCAGCCGGTGCGGTTCCTACTTGCTCGCAGGCAGGCGTATTAGGTGCCATCGCAGGAATGCTCGGAACCATACAGGCAGCCGAGGCCCTGAAATATCTCACGGGTGTGGGAGAACTGCTCACTAATAAGTTGCTCATGTTCAATGCCAAGACGATGGACTTCCGCAAGATCAACGTCAAACCATCGCATGGCTGTCCTATCTGTGGTGAGCATCCTACGGTCACCGAGCTCATAGATTACGAACAGGCCACCTGTGACTTAAAGAATCATTGATCTATGGAAAAAAAGAAACTATCACTCATCGCATTTTCGGGCGATTATGATCGACTGACGGCTGTATTTACATTAGCTACAGGAGCTGCTGCCGTGGGTTACGAAGTTAATATCTTCTTTACCTTCTGGGGATTGGATGCCATCAAGCAGAAAAGAGGCCGAGCCTTCATCGGCTCCAACTGGCTGACAAAGCTTTTCGGCTTCATGATGGGAGGTTTGAGCGTGACACCTAACAGTCGTTTCAACTTCTTCGGTATAGGTCCGAAGATTTTCCGCTACCTGATGCGTAAGAACAACGTGGCAACACTCGAAGAACTGGTAGAAGCCGCTGGTGCCTTAGGTGTAAATATGTATGCCTGTGAGATGGCCATGCATGTACTTGGCATCCAGCAGTCAGACTTCATTCACGAGGTAAAAGATGTGCTTGGAGTAGCTACCTTCCTGAAGATTTCAGAAGGTGGTGAGACGATGTTCATCTGATCTTTTCCCTTTTCCTTTTCATTTTTCCCTTTTATTTTTTACTTCAATCTTATGACACATACTTTAGACATCACAAAAGAACATTGCCCAATGACGTTTGTCAAAACCAAGCTGAAGCTGGCACAGATCGCAGAGGGGGACATCCTTGAAGTACTTCTGACCGAAGGAGAACCTCTGGATAACGTGCCACGCTCGGCAACCGAACAAGGATACAATGTGTTGAGTGTGGAGCATGTAGAAGGAACTACTCATAAGGTAACCATACAGAAATGATCACCATCACAAGACAAGCGTATGAGTCTCTGCTGGCTCAGGCCAGAAGAGAAGCGCCACTGGAAGCCTGTGGATATCTGTTAGGTACGAGTAAGGAACATGCTACCGAAAACTTTGCGATGACCAACGTCGATCATGCAGAGGAGCATTTCTCTCTTGACCCTAAGGAACAATTCGCTGCCATAAAATATGCTCGCAAGAATGCTTTGAAAGTCGTAGGCAACTGGCACAGTCATCCTGTCTCACCTTCACGTCCTTCGCAAGAAGATATCCGATTGGCTTATGACCCTACTATCCTTTATTTCATCCTCTCACTTGCTGCAGAGGAGCCCGTGCTCAATGCTTTCCGCATCCAGCAGGGTGAGGTAGAGAAACTTACAGTCACTATCGTGGGTTGATCAAACCCTGATTATCTCCCGAAGCTGACAATTTTACATTTTTAATTTTACATTTTACATTTAACTATGTCAGACAATAACATTCAGCGCAGCATCACCACCGCTACTGCTCGCAAACTTGCCAATACTACCAAGACCGCCCCTCAGATGGGCAGTATCACACCTCGTCTTCTCCTGAAGCTTCTTCCTTGGACACAGGTTGAGAGTGGAACCTATCGCGTCAACCGTACAAAGGTCGAACTGAAGAAGGCAGAGCGCATCGAGATACTTTATGTCAATGGACAGCCGACCTTTACGACAAAGAATCTGCGTAAGATACCTTTGTTCCAGAAACTTGACCAGAAGATTGTCACCGAACTTGCTGCAAGCTTTGTCCCATACGAGCGTAAGCGTGGAGAATTGCTTGTAGAGCAGGGTAAGGATAAGCAGCGCTTCTTCATCGTCGCTACCGGACAGGCCGAAGTGATCAGCACCGGTGACCATAATGAGGAACTCTCTATCGCCTTGCTCGGAGGTGGAGAATACTTCGGGGAGACAGAGCTCCTGTCTGCAGCAGATAGCACCGTCAGCGTACGTGCTGTGACCGACTCGACCTTCCTGGCATTAGAGACTCCTGTTCTGGAGAATATCCTGAAGGAGAATCCTGATTTCCAGTCGCAGTTCGAGCAAGCCGTCAACGAAACACTACGTCTCAAAGCTACGGTCAACGAGCATGGCGAGAAGCACATTGACCTGGTCAGCGGACATGAGGAGGACAATGTCATCCCAGAGACTTATATTGACTATGATGAGAACCCGACAGAGTATAGCCTGAATACGTTGCAGACAGTCGTTCGTGTCCATACTCGTGTCAGCGACCTGTATAATGCTCCTTATAATCAGTTGGAGCAGCAGTTGCGTCTCTCGATCGAGAGTATCAAGGAGCGTCAGGAATGGGAATTGATCAACAATGCCAAGTTCGGTCTGCTGGCTCAGGCTGCTCCTGGTTACAAGATCAGTACTCGCGGTGGAGCTCCGACACCAGACGATCTGGACGAACTCATCTCACTCGTCTGGAAACAGCCAGCTTTCTTCATCGCTCATCCTCGTGCCATTGCTGCTTTTGAGCGTGAATGTACTTGGCGTGGTGTCCCACCAGTAGCCATCGATCTGTTTGGCACCAAGGTAATAACCTGGCGTGGCATTCCTATCATCCCTTCTGACAAAGTAGAGATCAAGGGCAAGTATCTGACCAATCGCGGTACAGGAACCACTGAGATTATCCTGGTTCGAACCGGCGAGAAGGAGCAGGGTGTAATCGGCCTTCATCAGGCTGGTATTCCTGGTGAGATTGCACCAAGTCTCTCAGCGCGTCTCATGGGTCTTGACCAGTATGGTGTGGCAAGTTATCTGTTGACCAAGTATTTTTCTCTGGCTTCGCTCACCGATGATGCTATTGCCGTGCTTGAGAATGTAGAGGTAGGTCATTATCACAATTACGATAAGTAAAAATGATCATTAACGAATTAGATAATCTTCAACCGAGCTTCCCGTCACAGACACGTTATGGTAATGCTCCTTCTGGCCTTACGTTGCTAGACGGTGACCAATGTCTTTTCCGTAATGTGATAGAGAAGTATTTCTCAGAAGACCTTCAACAGCCTGTTTCGCAGGTCAGCACTGGCGACGATGAGCAGTATCATCTGCCGACTGACACCGGATGGGAAGGCCCTGCATTCGGTATTGACATCCCAGAACGTGAGCTGGTGAAAGATCTGCATTACGAGGAGTTTGACACAATCAATTCCACTGAGGTGCGTCAGCAGTTCCCCGTACTGCAACAGAAGGTAAATGGTCACGAGCTCGTATGGTTTGACAATGGTGCCACGACGCAGAAACCGCTGCGTGTCATCGATGGATTGTCTGACTTCTACAAGCATGACTATTCCAATATCCATCGTGGTGCTCATACGCTGGCTGCCCGGAGTACCGATCAATATGAGGGTGCGCGTCAGAAGATTGCACGTTTCATCAATGCTCCTGCCAAGGAGAACATCCTCTTTGTCCGTGGCACCACCGAAGGCATCAATCTCATCGCGCAGACTTTTGGCCGGAAGTTCCTCAGTCCTGGTGACAATGTCATCGTCTCCATGCTCGATCATCATGCCAATATCGTACCTTGGCAGCAGATCTGTAAGGAGCGGGGCGCAGAGCTTCGCGCAATTCCTTGCGATAAGAATGGCGACTTGGTACTCTCTGAACTGGAGCGACTGATCACCCCTCGCACCAAATTCGTCAGCGTGGGTCACGTCAACAATACTTTTGGTACGATCAACGACGTTGAGGCTATCATCCGTTCTGCCCATAGTCACGGTGTACCTGTGCTGATCGATGGCGCTCAGAGCATTGCTCATACGCGTGTCGATGTGCAACGCCTTGATTGCGACTTCTTTGTCTTCTCAGGCCATAAAGTGTACGGGCCTTCTGGTATTGGTGCTGTGTATGGTAAGAAGGAATGGTTAGAGCAGCTTCCACCTTGGCAGGGAGGAGGCAATATGATCAAAGACGTTACCATCGAACATACTGAGTTCAATGCTCCTCCTATGCGCTTTGAGGCCGGAACTCCCAATATCGCTGATGCCATCGGCTTAGGTTATGCACTTGACTTCGTGAGCAGTATCGGCATCGAGCGGATTGAGGCACATGAGCATGATCTGACCGAGTACGCACGTCAGCAGATCGGCCGCATACCTGGCATCACCATCATTGGCAATCCTAAGCACCGGGTAAGTGTCATCTCGCTCGACATCCCAGGTATCCCAGCGCCAGAGGTAGGGCAGATGCTCGACAAAGAGGGAATTGCCGTCCGTGCAGGTCATCATTGTGCACAGCCGGCATTGCGTTCCCTTGGATACGAGATGTCCGTCCGACCAACGTTTGCGGTATATAATACCCGTGAGGAAATTGACCGCCTGGTCATTGCTCTTCAGAAGATCACGTCACAATCTCAT
The DNA here is from genome assembly GCA_045617645.1 of Bacteroidaceae bacterium. Lineage (GTDB taxonomy): Bacteria > Bacteroidota > Bacteroidia > Bacteroidales > Bacteroidaceae > Physcousia. The sequence continues at coordinate 11,508 of JAZLIY010000022.1, forward strand.
AACCCCATCACCTCATAACCTCACTTCATGGATAATATTGATCTCACAGACATCCGACTCTTGCGAGAACTACAGAAGAATGCCAAACTGACCACCAAGGAATTGGGCGACCGCATCAACCTGAGTGCGTCGCCCACCTTCGAACGTCAGAAACGATTGGAACGCGAAGGCTACATCACGAATTATGTGGCCAAAGTGGACCATCGTAAGTTGGGGAACAATCTTATCGTCTATTGCAACATCCGTCTCAAGCAGCACAGCAAGCGTTTCGGAGAGGAATTTGTGGCCGAAATGGCGAAGATCCAGGAAGTCACCGAATGCTATAATACTTCGGGCGATTATGACTATCTGATCAAAATCTACCTGCGTGATATGGATCATTATCACGACTTTGTCTATAATACCTTAGGTGTGATTGACTGCATCGGAAGCCTGCACAGCATCTTTGTCATTGCCGAAGAGAAAGCTGCGACAGGCATTCCTGTAGCTTTGGAGCCTAAAGTATAAAACTTTTTGAAAAAACTGGTATTACCCAGTCTATGTCACTTCGGATTATGTATTAACAATTATCCTCAACAATCTTCTCAATCTCTTTATGATCTTTGGGTTTCTTGTAATCGGTCACATCTCCTTTAGTTGAGCGGGTCGTGGCTTTTGAGATTGTGGAGCGTAGCAGTTCTACTCGCTTTTTGTCCAGTCCAAAAATGGAAATGAAAGGATGCCATGATATTCTTTCCCCATTGCATATATCAAGTTTTGAACTACAGAAGTATATGAAATAGGCAAGAAGAGCTTCACTTTTATCCCAATGTAGGTGGCCAAGTTGTGTGTCATGGCAATATCCTTTTTGGATTAGTTCCTCAAAAATCCCATCGCACCCTTGAAAATCTTCTGGATAGGTGAGGGGTATTGAGATTGATGGAGATTCCTTTACACTAGATTCTGACGCTTCAATGGGCTTCGCTTCTGTAGGTTCTTCCACTCTCTCGCCGATGTTTTCACCTGACTGATCTGTGGGTTCTACATCGGGTTCCATTTTTGAGACAGATAGTATTTCTTTGTATACTTCTTCCTTTTCGTTATCGGAGGCATTTGTTGTCTGAGATGATATGCTATCCTCAACAACTGATTCTTGATGTTGAGGAATAGACTCTTTCTTGTTCATACGCGCGCGTGTAAATAATAAAGGTACACGATCAAGAAAGAATAGAATAGATACGAAAAACCATACGATGAGAATGAGCGCTATCCAACCATAGGCAGACCGCTGGGTCTCGACAGGGATAGGACTCTTGGTCATAGATTCTTCAATCAGGATGACAACGAAGATGGTAATCGCCGCTACGGGGAGCAAGTACACTAATGGCTCCATCCATTTGGTACTGGTTTTAGAGGTAAGTACCTCGTTCTTCAAACGAGAAAGAGTTGATTCTTTGTGACTCATGAACGTATATTTAGTTTTCCTTATGCAAATATACGTATTATTATTGGGAGAAGCAAGGTTTTTGTCTTTTTTAATATACCTGTTATCTTTTTTTAAGAAATGACAACTCAACATTTCACCATGATTAAGTTGGACAAAGTGTTGGACAAAAATTAAGTATAATAGTGTTGGTAAAATTGTAATACATTGATAATTATCGCGATAGTAAAATGCGAGTCAAAAACTGGTACAGCAACAACAAACCCTCCTTTCATGGGAGGTTTTCTTATTTCTGTACCATTACTCTCACCAAGATGTCTGGGTTGCTCCCTGTGGGCGCGCACAAATGAACGAGTCCTGGTATGGCAACAACAAAACTGAAAGAGGTTTACTCGTTTGCAATTTTTTCCCCTTCTGATGATTTGATAATCTGCATATTAGCAGATATTCATATTACTCGATATTAGAAAAACAACCGGATACCATAAGTAAATCCTATCGAAAACACTTTATAATTCAATCATTTCTCCGTACTTTTGCACCGCCAGAATCGAAACGATCTGGCAGTCATTAATACCAACATCATAAATGTGTTTGTTATGGAAAAATGGATTTGCAAACAGTGTGGCTACACACACCACGGAGATGAAGCTCCCGATCGCTGCCCACGATGTGGTGCTACTAAGTCTCAATTCTATTGCGAAAAGAAGAGGCGATGGCGTAATTGCTGTATCCTGGTCTTCATCATGTTTGTTTTGGTCTCTCTTTGTTTGGCTTTCTGCTCATGCGGCACATCTGCGAAGGTAGACAATGCAGCCATCCGCACGATGGATCTGAACCGATATCTGGGACAATGGTATGAGGTGGCCAGGTTTGACCACAGCTTCGAACGTGATTTGAATTATTGCACGGCTACCTATCTGTTGCAAGATGATGGCACCGTCAAAGTCATCAATCAGGGCAAGAAAAAAGGTGCATGGAAGGTTTCTGAGGGCAAGGCCAAGCTGACAGACAACCCAGGAATACTCCGAGTTTCATTTTTCGGGCCTTTCTATTCCGACTATCGTGTACTGATGCTTGACCCCGACTATTCCTATGCCCTTATCGGAGGAAGCAGCGATGAATACCTATGGATACTATCGCGCACACCACATCTGAGCTCTACAATACGAGATAAGCTCCTTTCTGAGGCTCGGCAACGGGGCTACAAGACCGAAAACCTAATCTGGGTGCAGCAATAACTATGTGCATATCTCTTGCCATCACTCATGACCGAAGCAGATTGTCGCTCAATCTTCCCCTTCTGTCATGAGTGATGGCTCGTTGTGATGGTAGCGCAAAAAAATGGTTTATTTTGTAAACCTAACCTGTCAAAGATCTTGTTTTGGCTCGATAGTCAGTATTATTTTTTGCGAAAATGTATAATAATTTTGGTTTATATTGTAAACCTCGATACCTTTGCACCAACCAAAGACCAGAAAAAGGGTAGTCAAAGGCCAAGACGCAAGCAGCGGAAGTCGACAGCGCTGCTTCTCTTTTTCCGAATTTGGTTTATAATGTAAACCGACAATCGTTCAACCATCCTCCTTATTATAATAGGTGAGGA
>JAZLIY010000023.1:0-6700 GCA_045617645.1 Bacteroidaceae bacterium
TGGCGACAAGGTCAGCGAGGAGCAGTTGGCCATGATGCAGGAGAAGCTCAGCCAGATGCAGTTTACTCCCGACACCATCTCCGTGCCCATCGAACAGCTTGGCGGAGCCCTCACCCTCGGTATCATCGAGCGCGAGGAGCCCAAGCTCATCAAGATGGTGCTGCTCGGTGCGCCTATGGAGGCAAACCTCTGGATCCAGCTCCTCCCCTGTGCAGAAGGAACGCGCATGAAGCTCACCATAGGTGCAGAGCTCAACTTCTTCATCCGCAAGATGGTAGAGGGCAAGCTCAAGACCGGTGTAGAGAAGCTGGCCGACATGCTGGCCATGCTGCCGTACTAAATAATTGTGAATTATTATGAAACTCTGGGAAAAGAACTTTGAGATAAACAAGGAGATTGAACGCTTCACCGTAGGCAGAGACCGCGAGATGGACCTCTACCTTGCCGAGCACGATGTCATGGGCTCCATGGCACACATCACCATGCTGGAGAGCATCGGTCTCCTGGAGAAGGACGAGCTGCCCCAGCTTCTTGCTGAGCTCCGTCGCATCCATGCCGAGATCAAGGCTGGTCGTTTCGTTATTGAGGACGGCATAGAGGATGTCCACTCACAGGTGGAACTGATGCTTACCCGAGCTCTGGGCGACACCGGCAAGAAGATTCACTCCGGAAGAAGTCGCAACGACCAGGTACTCGTGGACCTGCGCCTGTTCACACGCAGACAATTAAAAGGCATCGTGGAGGACGTCACGACCCTCTTTCAGGAACTGCAAGCCCAGAGCGAACGCTACAGCCAGGTACTGATGCCCGGATACACCCATCTGCAAGTGGCCATGCCAAGCAGCTTCGGACTGTGGTTCGGAGCATACGCCGAATCCTTGGTCGATGATATGTTGTTCCTGCAGGCCGCCTACCGTATGACGAACAGGAACCCCTTGGGCAGTGCCGCAGGGTACGGCAGCAGTTTCCCCCTGAACCGTACCATGACCACCGAGCTCCTGGGATTCGACTCCATGGACTACAATGTCGTCTATGCCCAGATGGGCCGTGGCAAGACAGAGCGTAACGTAGCCTTTGCCCTGGCCGGAGTGGCCGGAACGGTAGCCAAACTCGCCTTCGATGCCTGTATGTTCAACAGTCAGAACTTCGCCTTTGTCAAGTTGCCCGATGAATGCACCACCGGCAGCAGCATCATGCCCCATAAGAAGAATCCCGATGTATTCGAACTCATACGCGCCAAGTGCAATAAGCTGCAGTCGCTCCCCAGTCAGGTCGTCCTCATCATGAACAACCTGCCCTGTGGCTATTTCCGCGACCTTCAGATTCTGAAAGAAGTCTTCCTGCCGGCATTCCAGGAACTGCACGACTGCCTGCAAATGGCGGCCTACATCATCCATCGCATCAAGGTCAACGAGCACATCCTCGACGACCCCCGCTACGATCTTATGTTCAGCGTGGAGGAAGTCAACAGACGAGCTACCGATGGTGTTCCCTTCCGCGATGCCTACAAACAGGTTGGGCTGGAGATAGAGGCCGGACAATTCCGTCCCGTAAAGGAAGTCCACCACACCCACGAGGGAAGTATAGGCAACCTGTGCAACGCGCAGATCAGCAACCTCATGGAAAATGTACTTCAAGGGTTCAACTTCTCCCGTATGGAAGAAGCCGAGCGCAAACTCGTACAGGGATGAAACACTTTCTGGCCCTGATTGCCTGCCTGCTGTTGGGACTCACCTCCTGTGGCGAGTCAGAGAACATGTATTGCAAAATCTACGCGCGCTTCGTAGTGGACATGGTTCCCAGCGTCATCCCCCTGAATACAGCTCTCAACAGCATGGGTGAGTTCTGCACCATAAAGGCCGAGAACAACGGCTATCACTTCTATGGTTCCAAAACCGACCAACTGGTGCCGAAGACTGCCCTGGCTGAATATTCTGGATTCTACCTGGGGCTAAGCGGATTTATTGTAGGCCTGCCCTCCATCCCCGAAATGGGTTACGATGTCCCCCGTGTCATCTGCTACGATCTGGCCTGCCCCAACTGCTATCAGGAGTACAACTTCACGAAACAGATGAAAATGCTTGATGGTACGACCTGCCAATGTCCCAGTTGCCAACGCATTTACGACCTGAACAACCAAGGCATCGTTTCCAAGGGAGAATCCGGACGTTCCCTGTTCCGCTATCGCATCAGCTATGTGGGAAACGTCATGGTCATCGCCAACAAATAGAACAATAAAGAAAAAAACATTCGTTATGCAATAATTTATGTATTATGCATTATGAATTGTGAATTATTTGCCGTATCTTTGCGCTCGCTAAGGTCGCCCAGATGGTGGAATTGGTAGACACGAGGGACTTAAAATCCCTTGACCATTACGGTTGTACGGGTTCGAGTCCCGTTCCGGGCACCAACGAGAAAGGCACTGACTATTTCAGCCAGTGCCTTTCTCGTTTCGAAATATCCCATTATTTTCCCATCGTCTCTGCGATGAATGCCTTCATCCGGGGATAGTGAGCCTCAACACTTAGCAGGAGGTGCAACTGGTTGTTGGCACGTACAAAGTTGTGAGTGGGATACTGGCACTTCCAGTATTTGTCGCCATTGAGATAGTCCCACAGGAAACGGACGCACTGCATATAGGGGAAGAGAGCCACAGCATAAGGGAGATTCTCTATCTCCACTGGCAGGAGGAAAGAGGAAGCACTCTGAAGGTATCCTTCGGTAAAGGCCTGAAAAATATCGTAATTGAAGGCTACCTGATCCATATCAGGACAATCCTCGGCCACCTTGTTGGCACCTGTACGCAGGAAATCGCCGTAGTCGCTGAATATAAAGTTGGGCATAACAGTGTCCAAGTCGATAACACAGAGGACGTTGTCCTGTTGGTCGAACATCATGTTGTTGACCTTCGTGTCGCAATGACAGACGCGCTTGGGCAGGATTCCTTCACGGCCCATACGCTCGGCCTTGCACATCTCATCGGCTCGTGCTTCTATCTGGGCAAGCATCTCCTGTACCTGAGGTTCGGAAACACGGCCCATAGGATCAAGGGCAACAACCTCGCGCAACTGCTGGAGGCGGAACTCCATATTGTGGAAGTCCTTGATGGTCTCGCCCAACTCTACGGGAAGGTCGGACAACATGGCCTGGAACCGACCAAAGGCACGACCTGCCGCCCTACTGCTCTCAGGGTTGACCGCCTGCTTGGTAACGGCATTGGGTATGAAGACCATAATACGCCAATACAGACCTTCTACGACACAATAGAGCTTGCTGGCATCGGACTTCAGGGGGATGAACGTGAGGACTTTGCGGTCAATGTCATCTTCACCTGCCAGCTCCAGTTTCTTACGGATATGGGCGGTGACGGCGGCGATGTTACGCATAACCATATCGACATCGGGGAATACTAGGTGGTTCACGCGCTGCAGGACATAGTCGGGAGCATCCGTTTCGGTTGTTTTCACACAATAGGTGTCGTTGATAAGACCAGCTCCAAGGGGGGCTATCTCACTTATGGTTCCTTGGATGGCAAAACGTGATACGATGTCACGCAACTGTTCTTGATTCATAACCTTAAAATTTTATTATAATGTATCCTGTTTTAGTTTTTCAACAAACTCATCCACTCGTTTCAACAAACCGGGAATGTCAAGTTGCTGAGGACAATGACTGACGCACTGGCGACACCCAATGCAATGGTCGGCCTGTCGAAGTTTAGGCACGGCACGGTCGTAACCGACCAGAAAGGCTTTTCGGGCCTGTTCGTAATTGGCGGCTTGCTGGCTCTCGGGAACATTGCCTTTGTTGACACACTTGTTATAATACTGAAAGATGGAGGGGATGTTCAACCCGTATGGGCAGGGCATACAGTATTTACAACTGGTACAATGGATGGTGGGATAACTCTCCAAAAGGGTTGCCGTCTCACCATCAAGCCAACGCTGTTCTTCCTCGGTCAGAGGTTCCAGTGGACTATAAGTACGGATATTATCCTCGAGATGCTCTTGATATGTCATACCACTGAGCACGGTGAGCACGTCAGGAAGGGTGGCGGCATAGCGGAATGCCCAACTGGCGACGCTATCCTCGGGCCGGCGTTGTTTGAGATGTGCAACCACATGGTCGGGAACCTTGCTGAGACGACCGCCCAAAAGGGGTTCCATGATGATTGCGGGAATCTGACGCTTGGCAAGTTCATTGTAAAGGTACTCGGCATCATTCCCCTTATAGGTACCATGCCAGTCACAATAGTTGAGCTGAATCTGCACGAAATCCCATTTATACTGGTCATGATGAGCCAACAACCAATCAAAGACCGCAGGATCGCCATGAAAAGAGAAACCCAGATTACGGATACGTCCAGACTCGCGCTGAGCCATGAGCCATTCGAGCAGACCATTGTTGAGATAACGTTGATTCAGATTGTCCATACTGCTGCCCACAGAATGCAGCAAGAGGTAATCGACATAGTCGGTCTTGAGGTACTGGAGAGAACGCTCGAACATGGCAGTCCCTTCCTCGAAGCTCCATTGCTGTGGACTGAAATTAGAGAGCTTTGTGGCAATGAAATAACTGCTACGTGGGTAGCCACTGGCTTCCAGGGCGAGACCCAAAGAGGCTTCGCTTCGACCACGGCAATAGGCAGGCGACGTGTCGAAATAATTGACGCCATGGTCCAACGCATACTTAAACAAGCGGTTGACCTCGTCTTGATCGATGTCGCCCTCCTGGTCTGCACTGGCATCGTTGCCCTTCATATTGGGCAAACGCATCGTACCGTAACCCAGGATGCTGATCTTGTCGCCGGTCTTGGGATTGGTGCGGTGGGTCATCTTATCGGTCGGCACTTCACCTGTATGGTTACCTTCTGGAGTGAGGGGAGAGTCTGTAGCCCTACCTTCACATCCGGCCATAGTGATGGTTCCCGTAGCCACAGCTCCTGCCTTCAGGAAATCTCTTCTGTTCATATCTCGTTTCATACACTTTGCGTATTAAGGATTATACATTCCGATGTACTCGGTTGCCTTCGACATAGAGGGCGCTATAGGGACGTGAGGGACACAAGTTCTCGCACGCACCGCATCCGATACATTTTTCTTCGTTCACCACAGGTACCATGAGCAGGGTCTTGGCATCCAACTCCTTACCTTGTGCATCAATCCATCGGTGACCTTCTTTACGAACGCCCTCCTGCAGAGGTACCAACTGTATGGCCTGAGCGGGACATTTGCGTACACAGAGGTCGCAATGCTGTCCGTCCCTGACGGGGATACAGTTATCGCGTACCCACTTGGCCGTACCAACCTGAATGTCCATGCGTTCCTCTACTTCGATAGGACGAATGGCACCATTGGGACATACCTGAGAACACACGTTACACTCGGGACGGCAATAGCCTCGTTCGTAACTGACCTCTGGTTGCATAAGACGATCCAGCTGGTGACTGGGACGCAACACGTTATTGGGGCATGCACTGACACATAACTGACAAGCTGTACAATGGGCCGTCATGTGATTGGCAGACAAGGAACCAGGAGGGGTTATCAGTTTCTGGCGAACAGGCTTCTTCTTTTTCTCTATAGGAGCCAGACCTCCGTCAGTCGTCTTTTCCTTGGCATTCATCAGAGCCGTTCCAGCCAACAAAGCCGTACCCGTAAGCATAGCGCGACGACCATCGTCCACTGTCCGTCTGGATATTTCTTCTCCCTTTGACTCCTTCTCTTCATCTTGTCGTTTACCAAAAGTCAAGGCTTTCTGGCGACACTTCTCCATACAATCGCCACACTCCACACATCGGCTCATATCCACCGTATGGTGTTGGGGATCGATACAGGAAGCTTTACAATTACGGGCACAAAGTCCACAGCCATTGCACTTGGAAGTGTCGATAACGGGACCATATACGGCTCTTCGGCTCAACAATCCAAGCAGGGTGCCCACGGGACAAATGGTATTACACCATGTACGCCCTCCTCGCCAAGCCAGTACCACAATAATGAGCCATGTGACTAACGAAACACCCAACGTGAGGCCACTCTTGAGCCATACATCAACGCCATAAACGGCATAACAGTCGTAATGAGCAGCGACTCCTGCCAAGGCATTATTGGCCATTCGGTACAAGGGAGCCACGGCACTGGCAACAAAACGGCCATACGTACTGTAAGGAGCTATCAGTCCGGCAACCCAACTAAGGTTGGCTGCCAATAAAACAGCCCATAGAACAAGGACCGTATAGCGCAATTTGTTCTTGGCTGGAAGATAAGCATACTTGTTCTTCTTCCTGCGTAACCAGCTGACAACATCCTGCATGACGCCCAAAGGACAGATGACAGAACAATAGATGCGTCCCATCACCAACGTCAGCACGATGAGAAAGAGCAATACGGCCACATTGACCGACAACAATGCCGGAACGAACTGAACCTTAGCCATCCACCCCAGATAGGTGTGAGCCACGCCTGAAACATCTACCAGAAGCCACGTGAGAAGCACCCAGAAGAGCAAGGCCAAAAGAATCCTAACTTTGCGTAACATATCTTTTCCTTATATTATTTTTAATGATTATCCGCAAAGAGGTGACGAGTTATAAGGCCTGTGCTTGAAGATTGGCTTGTATGCGACAGCTGCGACAACCAAGCGATCAAAGGTTCTGTCACCAAAATACATTCTATTGAACTTGTAGCAAAACTCG
>JAZLIY010000024.1:0-45366 GCA_045617645.1 Bacteroidaceae bacterium
TAAGTACGCTTGCCTTCGATATAGATTTCCAGATAAATCACCTGATGACCATCCTTGCGGTTTCTCAGGCACAGTTTAACTGGCACTTTGCTGTATTTCTTTTCTTTGCTCATACTCGTTCCTAATGAAGATGATTGGAAATCGAGTGCAAAGGTAACAAAATTATTTTAAATGTCGCAAATATAAGTAACAAAATATGGCAATTATAAGGATTTTTAAGGAATCGAAAGGAATTTGCTATATTTATCTAACAATCTTAATATCAAGTCTTTTATTTCATTTACTTTCTTTTCAATTCTCTTTATTTTCCTATTTAAGGTATTAGGCTACCTTGGGATCAAGGTACTGACGCACGATGATGCGGCGCATGGTGGAGTGGTCGTAATAGTTGGAACGGCCCGTCCATTCGGGATGTCCCACACAACCGAAGGCCTTGGGACCCTTCATATAGCCTTTGTTGCGCATACGCTTGTCGGTCTCGGAATCGATTTCTTCGTCATCGGTATCTTCCTTATAGCCCATGATCTCGGGCTGCTCGTCCAGACGGATACGCAGGTCCAGAGGAATTTCGGAAGCGGGCAGGCTGGTACGGTCGGAACCAAAGTAGATCTGCGCCATACCGCGCTTGTAGTTGGAGTCGTAGCCCCAGCGTATCTCATAGACACCGGGACGTGGTACGGGTGGCATCTTCATGGTCACGTCATAGTATCCCACGCATTTCACCTCGTCGATATTCAGGTTGTTGAAGGTCTCGGTGTAAGAGTTGTAATAGACGAAATAAGAGCCCTCGGTGGTCCACAGGTTCTCGAAATAGGTGTGGACGGTGCGCTCGGGGATATAGACATGCTCGTATTTCTCGGCAGACATGTGCTGCTTGCGGATATCGTTGGTCATAGCCTCGGGGAAGAGGGACATGGCATCGTAGCGGATTCGCTGGCGGTGGAAGTCATCGCGTACCTCATCCGTATAGGCTATGGGAGCCTCGATGGGATAGATGCAACCGTTCTCCAGGTCCTTGAGTACGGCATCCTGGCTTTCCTTGTCCACGCGGCTGCCTTCCTTGCCTGGCTCACAATATAGTTCGTGATAGGTGCCGCTCCTGGCATTGTCCAGCTTGGCAAAGCGGTTCAGGCAGACGCCGTTGCTCTCCTTGCTCTCGTAGAGTTTCAGCAGACGACGCTTGCCGAAGGTGGTATATACATCATATACGGGGATGGTGTACTCGGTGGGATTCTTGGGATCGTACCCCCGTTCGTTCTCGTGATAGACGAGTCTGGCAGAGGGGATTCTCATCGGCAGGACGTGATAGGTGGCCCACTGGTTCAGCAGGTTGTCCTCGCTCTCGTAGTTGGCATCGGCCTGGAACTGGTCATCGTCGCTGTACTGGTGGTTGTCCAGCACCCATTTCTGCAACTTCTCCAGCAGGTCGGGAGCCGTGGGATCCAGTCCCTGTTCGCGCCAGTAGCTGTCGCGCTCGGCAAAGAGGGTGAAACCGTACTTACGGTGCTCGGGCACGTAGGCCGTGTTCCCCTCGCGGAAACCGTGGGAAGTCATACCCTCCAGGTTGGCCACGATGCCTTTGCGGTACTTGTCCTCATATTCTTCATCGCGGATGGCACGCATGGTGTCCAGCAGTCCGCAGGCCTGGACGGCACGCGCCATTACCAGGTAGCCCTCGGTCTGGTTGTCTATGATGTCCTGCAGGTAGTCCCCCATGGCGATGGTACGTGTCATGACGACCTTCTCCATCTGGTGCAGGAACCCGTTGGTCAGGGTTATGTCCCTGTTGCGCACGTTTATGGGACTCTCGTTGTTGATGAGGATGCCTTCGGTTCCCTGATAATAGACGGTCAGCTTCTTGCCATACATATTGGCGGCATTGAACTCCTCGCCGTTCCTCTGTGGGAAGAAGTGGGTATCGAAAGCGTTATCGTTGTCTCCGCTGTCGATGATGCTGTTCAGCACCAACAGGTTGAGGATGGAGTCGCGCTTCTCCTCGCTGTAGAAGGCATCGTAGGAGCGTTCCCTCAGATAACCCTTCTCCATCAGCTCGTCCAGGAAGATGTCCAGGGCCTCGTTGGTGGGGGCGAACACGGTATAATGGCCACGCGCACCCAGCAACTGCAGGGGGGTGGTCTCCGTCATCGGGCTAACAGGTACCTGGGTAAGCAGGTAACAGTATTCACTATATTCGGGGTGAGTCAGCAGATAGTCCCTGATGCATTTCTCCTTGAATACATAACGGGCAGACATATCAATGTCCTCGGTACGGCCCACGAGGGTGAACCCCAAGACGACCGATAAAAAAACGCCAAATAATGATTTCTTCATGTCTTTGTTTTTGATTTACGGGTGCAAAGGTAGTGCTTTTTATTCACTTCCCAAGCATAAAAGGCATAATCTTGCAAAAAAGGTGCGCCCCTTACGCACCCTGTGCCTATCCTAGTTCTTTTTCCAGTCGTTCATCAGATCCCGGGGGGTCTGGATGACAGAAGGAATCTTGCCGATGATGGCCTTCCAACGGTCCGCATCAAACTTGGGCCGGCGGTCGTAGTAATACACGCCGTTCCGTTCCTGCTCCACATCCGTAAGCTGGGTATAGCAGAAACCCACGATGTGCGGACAAGATGCGATGGCATCGATCTCCTTTTCCAGGATATCGAAGAACTCGTCTTCCGACTCTATCTGGGCACCATAGCCCCATGCACCCTCGCGCTGATCCTGCGGAACCCAACCTAACCCGCCGAACTCGTCCAACAGATAAGGTTGTCCTTCGTATTCGGGATGAACCTTCTTGTCGGCAACGAACGTATGGTGCTCGACCAAATCCTCTGGATCTCGTGTGTAATCGTGGACGGACCAGATATCGGTCTTTATGTGATTACCACCACTGGCATCGTTGATGGGACGGGTAGGATCCATCGCTTTCGTCATCTGGTAAAGGTCGCGCATCAGGCGAGGATAGACTTCATTTAATCCGCCGGATTCGTTGAAGGGCGTCCACATGACAAGAGAAGGATGGTTACGGTCGCGTACGATAATCTCGGCCCATTCGCCGATGAAATTACGGACGGCATCTTCCCTGTTGACATCCAGCGACCAGCTTCCCTGCTCGCCCCAGGTGATGTAACCCAGCTTGTCGGCCCAGTAATAATAACGCTCCTCGAATACCTTCTGATGCAGACGGGCACCGTTGAAACCAACGGCCTTGCTCATCTCGATGTCACGTTTGAGGTCTTCGTCTGTGGGAGCCGTCCAGACACCGTCGGGATAGAAGCCCTGGTCCAATACCAGACGTTGATAGTACGGCTGATTGTTCAGGTAGAAATAGCCGTTGGCCAGGTGTACCTTGCGCATGCCGGCGTATGATTTCACCTCGTCAACGACCTTGCCCTCCTTGTCCTTCACCGTATAGATGACATCGTACAGGTTGGGCGTTTCGGGTGTCCACAGTTTCGGTTTCTTGATAGGCAAAACGACAACACTTCCGTTTGTAGCCTTTACGCTGGCCTTGCTGACGACCTTCTTGCCATCGAGAACCTGAACGGTAAGCACGTTCTCGTTGTTCTCGTTATAGAATTGGGGAGTGACGACAAGCTGTTGCTGATCGATGTCGGGCGTAGCTATCACATTCTTCAGCGCATTGGGACTAACAGGCTCCAACCATACGGTCTGCCATATTCCCGTTGTTCGGGTATAGAAACAACCATACGACGAGAATTGAGGGCATTGCTTTCCACCCGGTTGGTTGCCACTGCGCACATCATCATCTGCCTTGACTATAAGGTTTGCGCTCTTGCCCGGCTTGACAAACTTCGTTATATCCAGTTCAAAGGATGAGCCCATACCATAATGGATGCCCACCCTTGTGCTGTCGATATAAATCGTGGCCTTGTAATCTACGGCTCCGAAATGCAGCAGGATGTTCTTGCCTGCCCATTCAGACGGTATTTCTATGGTACGATGATACCAAATGGTATTGATGAAATTAGTGAAACCGACGCCCGACAACTTACTTTCCGGACAAAAGGGAACGGTTATCTTATCTTTGAATCCGGTGGATTCACACCAATAGTCGTCATCGCCTATACGGCTGAGATCGAGCGTATAGGTCCAGGTACCGTTCAGGTTCTTCCATTCGGCACGTTCAAACTGGGGCCGTGGATACTCGGGGCGTGGTATCTGTGCGCTGCCCTGCTGCCATCCAAACAAAAATGTCAGTACTGCAAGAGTGGCTGTCCTGAAAAGTCTTTTCATTGTTGTTTATTCTTTTGGTACAAAGGTAGTGTTTTTCATTTCAAGACAGTTATCTTCTCTGCCTCTTCCAAAGGATAGTACGTATGCTTGTAGTCGTCTTTCCCTACGCGGATGATGGTAAGTCCGGGTTTCACCTGGGTAAAGCTACGGCCCAATGCGTTGGACGCAACGATCTCCATTCCCTTGTCCGTTACCACATAGCCGTTGCGATGCAGATGACCGCAGAACACAGCCTTCACGCCATATTGGTGGAAGAGGTCGAAGTATTTCTGACGTATGGACAAAGGGAAACTGTTGTAGCTGTCTGGCTCGTCCATCTGTTGCGAAACGACCGGTATGTGGCAGAACACAAACTTATGGCGGCATTTCTGCGCTTTTTGCAATTCCTTCTCCAACCAGGCAAATTGCTCCTTCTCCATGTCGGAAGGCCCCTTATGAACAATGGTGGAGTTCAGTCCTATGTAGGCGGTTCCCTTGCGATGGAAAGAGAAACGGTCGTCTCCGTAGTGTTTCTGCCAGAACTGGAAAACTTCGGGTGTCAGTTTGTCGATATCATGGTTGCCGGGGGTATAATAGACAGGGATGGAAGGATCCAACCTCTTCAGGCAATCGAAGAACAGCTGAGTATCGTGTTCGTTCAGAGCCACGGTAACATTGTCGCCCGTACTCACCACGAAGTCCGGTTTAAGGCGGTTTATCACGTCAACGGCTCGGTTCAGGTTGTCGATGTCCGCCTGTATATTACCACTCTCGTTGAATCCCAACTGGGGATCCGCCAGTTGCACGACATAGCACGCAGCCTTCCGTGCCTTCTTCTCCTTCCTCGACAAGTGTCCCTGCTGCAGATTCGAACAAGGCCCAACACATTGACCATGGTTACCACAACAACCGTCATGAGCGGCGGATGAACAAGTTCCTTGTGCCAAAAGGAACATCGGAGCGCACAAAAGTGCCAGGATACAAACAATCTTTCTCATATACCTATTTTTTCAATTTCAACGGCAAATTTAGCACTTTTCATTCAAAATGCAAAATTGCGAGACATAAAAAACGACTACCGTACGGGACGTTCGAAACAACTATCCCTGAAACGCCCGACTGTCCACGCAATTCAAATGGAACGGACAGGTGCAGGGAACGGATAAAGATTTTTGCGTTTTCGATAAGACGGAATGAACAAAAATGCCATTCAAAGAAAACAAGAAAAATGGATTCATTTTCATATCTCGTATATATTTGTTACCTTTGCATAAAATTTAAGAATAAAAGAACGTACTTATGAAAAAAGCCAGATTCTTCTTTTTGCTGTTTGTCCTGATGATAAATGCGACTTCCCGTGCAGCGGACACAACGGACAACCAGATGGAAAAATTCACAAAAACGCAACAGAGCACATCCGGAGAATACGAAGTGACGGTAAACGGCAGAAAGATACCCGTTTATACCGCCAAGGTGGAAGACGAATATGGCATCTATTATTTCGCCACATTTGACTTCAAGGGTACGGCCGACGTAACGGTAACCTCGAATGGAGACCTGTCGAAAGCGGCCATTTTACCGGCCAAATACGGGTACGAGCCCAAACTGAACGGAAAGCACCAATTATCCTTCAGGGCAAGGAAACCGTTCCGTATTTCCATAGAAAGGGATGGGCGCTGGGTGCCGTTGTTCCTGTTCGGCAACCGTCCGGAAAAAGCCCCAAAGGAATCGGACCGGGTTATCTACTACGGCCCCGGTTACCACAAGGTTCCCATTACCGCACTACATTCCGGACAGACACTCTATCTGGCAGAAGGGGCCGTCCTGAATGGAGGCGTCTATGCAACAGGCGACAACATCACCATAGCAGGAAGGGGCATCATAGCCGGAGATGGCTACGAGAAGTTCCAGGGGCCAATTACGTTCCCACTCTACGTGAAAGATTGCCGGAATCTGAAAATAAGCGGAATCACCATCACGAACTCGTGGCTGTGGACATTCTGCATGCAAGATTGCGACAACGTGGAGGTTGACAACCTAAAGATTTGCTGTTCGAACATCCTGAACGACGATGCCATCGACATCTGCAATTCAAGCAACGTGAGAATCAAGAATTGCTTCCTTCGCACCCAAGATGACATCTTTGCCATAAAGGGCGTGGATCCAATTGCCAACAGACCATGCGAAAACATTTACATCGAGAACTGCGAAGCATGGACGGACAGGGCGAACATCTTCCGTGTTGGCTATGAATGCGATGCCGCCCATATGTCCCGCATCTTTGCCAAGGACATCGACGTTCTCCACTACGCGAAATATTTCGCTGACCCCGAGGAGTATTGGACGAATACCATCTTCTGGATACAACCATCCAACAACATGATGATAGAAGACTGCCATTTCGAGGATGTCAGAATAAACGCTTCCTACAACGACATTATCGTCATTGAGGCAAAAAGCTGCATCAACACGAATTTCTTTTACCCGAACAAGATCCAATATACCGAAGGCGGTAGTGCCAGGAACATCACCTTCAAGAACATTGCCGTTACGGGAGACGAGTCGGTATTTACCGGACCGAACTACATAAAAGGCATAGACGACGAACATTATATCAAGGACATCAAGATCGAAGGCCTGCAGTATTTCGGCCGCGAGATAACAGTTGAACAACAGAAATAACAAATAACAATGAAATATCTTTGTAAACATCTATTGTGGGTGGCTTTTGCCCTTTATTCCATAATATACTAATACCTACATCTTTTCTCCCGAAAAAAATGCCCTTTCCTTTTGTGATATGGAAATAATTTGCTATCTTCGCGGTGTCTTAAAAGAAAGATTTTGAATATAAAAAATGAAAAAGTTATCTCTCCTTGCTATCTGCCTGGCCGTGGCATTGTCCACGTATGCCTATGAATGGAAATCTCAGACCAACGCGTCTCTCTATGCCGACATGCTTGCCTTCGCCAAAACCTTTGCCACAGAAACGAAGGGTACGCCCACAGGGAATGTGATGGAGCAGTTCGTGCACCAAGTAGAAAGAAGTTACGCCACAGACACACTTGCCTGGATGGGGCAGACCTACAAGGTTGTGGACAGGCTGAAAAAGATGAATCCTCCGTGTGTGGACACGTCCGACAAACAGTCGGCCATCCGACGGAATATCCTCCGACTGGTGGACTATCCCATCCATACCGACAACTACCGTAAGGAAGCGTCCCAGGATTTGAAGAATGCGTTCAACAAGGCTACGGAGGCCTATCTGGCCGGCACCCGAAAGGATGCGCTGGCGTGGCTGCGCCGCCCTGCTCCCAAAAAGGGAACGTACGAACTGTGCATGATTTATAACACGGGATTCCTGATCCGTTCCTCCTCGCGGACAATCGCCATAGATGTCTGCTGGAGAGCTTCGGAAGAGGAGGCCGACGAGTTGGCTTCCATGGTGGATATCATCTTCATAACCCATCCGCACGGAGACCATTACACGCCCGTTCTGCTGCAGGCATTCCTGAACCACGACCGCACGATAGTGGCACCCAGCCAGCAGTTGCCCGGGTTCACTCCCACGGGCGAGAAGGGACGCTTCATAGCCTTCGAGAAAAGTGCAGACATACCTTCCTACATCGACGGCATAGGCGTGCGATGCGTGCGAGGAGACCAGGGGAAGGACACGCCGAACAACGTGTATATGCTCACCTTCGAAGATATCCGCATCATCCACCAGGGCGACAACTCACAATGGGACATGCAAAAGGCTATCGCAGAATGGCCCGCTGCCGACATCGTCATCTCTCCGGCATGGAACGGCCCGCAACGTCTGCTGGAACAGGTTATGAAGGCCAAAGGGGCCCAGCCCCTGTACATGCCCGTACACCAGAACGAACTGGGACATACGGTGAACCAGAGGGAATCCTACCACGAACTGTTCAGTAGGAAGGATCGTCTGGGAAATCCCGACTTCGCTTATCCCGACATTATGGTACTGGAATGTGGCGAAAGAGTACTATTTACCCCGGAATCCCGATGAAAAGGCATAACGACGGCTGATTTTAATTCGTTTTATTTTATTTTTGATTTCCATTTATTACTTTTGCACCACTTTTTTGTGGAGAAAAGGTTATAAATTATGAATTACGAATTGATTTTGATAAAAGCGTTGCAGCTGATATGCTGTCTGAGTTTGTTGGTGGTTCTTCATGAGGGGGGACATTTTGGCTTTTCCAAGCTTTTCCACGTCCGCGTGGAGAAGTTCTACATGTTCTTCGATCCCTGGTTCCATCTGTTCAGTACGAAGTCCAAATGGTTTACCCGTCTTTTCCCTTCTTTCAAGGACAAGGAGACGGAATACGGCATCGGATGGGTTCCCCTGGGAGGATACGTGAAGATTTCCGGCATGGTGGACGAGAGCATGGACCTGGAACAGATGAAGCAACCGGCAAAACCGGACGAGTTCCGTTCGAAGAAGGTGTGGCAGCGTTTCCTGATCATGTTCGGAGGCGTACTGATGAACCTGATTACAGCATGGGTCATATACAGTGCCGTGATGCTCTGCTGGGGGCGCGACTACCTGCCTATGCGCAACATCACGCAGGGTTTCCAATACAACGAGCACGCACAGCAACTGGGCTTCCAAAATGGTGACATACCCATAGCTGCCGACGGGAAAGAAATTGCCGAATGGAGTACAGGCATCTACCGTACCCTGTCGAATGCGAAGATGATAACGGTATTGCGCAACGGGAAAGAGGTTTCCCTCCATTTGCAGGAGGAACTGAACATGTTGCACATGCTGGAAGAAAATCCGCCTTTCCTGACAATGTACGCCCAGGCCGTCATAGACTCCGTCATTCCCACGGGAGCGATGATGAAAGCCGGAGCCGCCAAGGGTGACTGCCTGCTGGGCATCGACGGCACGGAGATAGCTACATGGGCCGATTTCGACAGCCTGATGCTGAGGCGCTCCGATGTCCTCGGCATGGAAGGTTGCACCGCAGAGGACAGCCTGCGCCTGCGCCAGATGACGGTGGTCTTCGGTCCGGCAGACAGAAGCCGGTGCGATACGGCACAGATCACCCTGGACGAGCAATACCTGATGGGCGTTATCCGCCAGTCGCCCCTGCAGCAATACGAGATCTGCCACCAGGACTACAACCTGCTGACCTGCATACCGGCCGGTATGCATAAGGGATGGGATACGCTGACCGGATACGTCAACGATCTGAAATACGTGGCCAGTGCGGACGGGGCGAAGTCCGTAGGATCTTTCATCACCATAGGAAGCATCTTCCCCAGCACATGGGACTGGAACCAGTTCTGGATGCTGACGGCTCTGATAAGCATCATACTGGCCGTAATGAACCTGTTGCCGATTCCCGGACTGGACGGGGGACATATCGTCATCCTGCTGTACGAAGCCATAACGGGACATCAGCCGAGCGACAAGTTCATGGAATGGGCAGAAAAAATAGGTCTGTTCCTGTTGCTGGCTCTTATGGCACTGGCGTTCGGAAACGACCTGGCACGTTTCGTATTCTGACGCTCCATAATGCTGTATATCAATCCACATATCCCATCCATCCCGCTGGAAGAAGTAGAAGAAATGATGCCGTCTATCCCTGCCTGGCGCAGAGAGGCGGCCATGCAGTTCAAATTCCCGGAGGGGAGAAAGGAGTGCGTGATGGCCTATCTGGAACTGTGCCGGGGGCTGAGGCAGGAATACGGTATCCACGACATGCCGGATTTTGCCTACGGACCACACGGAAAGCCCTATCTGCCCAAATACCCGGACATACACTTCAACCTGAGCCATTGCCGACAGGCCGTGGGATGCATCATAGACAACCGCCCCTGCGGACTGGACATAGAACGTGTACGGACACAGAACACGGAACTGACGAACTATGTCATGAACATGGAAGAAAGGGAAAAGATCCTGCGTTCTCCTAATCCGGAAATAGAGTTTACCAGGCTGTGGACTCAGAAGGAGGCTGTACTGAAACTGCACGGGACAGGCATCACCGATAACCTGCAAGAGACCCTATGCCATCTGGACGGAATAGAACTGCACACCGAGGTGGCGCCGGACAAGTCATACATCCTGTCATGGGCCGTAAAAACTAATAATGCATCATAATGTGTAATTCGACATCCCACAAAAGTGATGCCTTTCAAAACGAAATGACTAAACGAATTCATTATTAAACGAGTATATGGATAGACGAACATTCCTAAAAGCCGGAATAGGCGGTGTCACCCTGGCCGCAATAGGGGGAAGCGCTTACAATTACCTGAAAACCGTAGATGTAAAAGGACGTATCCTCATCATAGGAGGAGGTGCTGCCGGATGCAGCTTTGCCGCCAGACTGATGAACAGGATAAAAGATCCCGACATCACCCTGGTCGATCCGAGCGACAGACAATACTACCAACCAGGGTTCACCTTCATTGCTGCCGGAATCTTTCAACCAAACGAGATATGGAGACCGCAGGAAGAATGTCTGCCAAAGGGAATAAAATGGGTGAAGGACAGCGTAGTGGAACTGGACCCTGTGGCTCAGAAGGCACGCACCGCGGGTGGACAGACGTTGGAATACGATTTCCTGGTACTTACCCCTGGACTGCAACTTGACTGGAACCAGGTGGAAGGTATCTCACCCGCCACACTGGGCGAAGGGAATGCTCATTGCATCTATGATTTCCAAGGAGCACAGAAGACCTGGAAGGCCGTGCAGGAATTGGTAAAGACGGGGGGAAAGGCCTTGTTTACCGACACCTACACCAAACACAAATGCGGTGGGGCGCCCAAGAAGATATGTCTGCTGACAGAACATCTGGCACGCAAGAACGGGACACGCGACAATTTGCAGTTCGTCTATCATTGCAGCGAGAAGGCCCTGTATGACGTGCCCCTCTACACGCCACGACTGCTGGAAATATACGACGAGCGCGGTGTGGACCTGCAACTGAACCATCGTATCACCGGTATCGATACCCAGGCGAAAAAGGTCTATTTCCAGGATACCAGCAACGACGAGCCTCGTCCCTTCGTTGAAGATTACGACTTCCTGAGTTTCGTTCCGCCTCAGTCGGCACCCGATTTCGTGAAGATGTCCGGCCTATCCTGGACCGAGGGGAAACTGGCAAAAGGCGGTTGGGTAATGGTTGACAAAGAGACGCTCATACATCAGACCTACCCCAATGTAGTGAGTCTGGGCGATGTGGCCGGAATACCCACCAGCAAGACCTCCTCTGCCATACGCATACAGTTGCCCATCGCCGTAGATAACCTGTTGAGTGTGATGCAGGGAAAGGAACCGCAACGGAAATATAACGGTTACGCCTGCTGCCCTGTCGTCACAGACTACGGCCACGTCCTGCTGTGCGAATTTGACTACGACAAAAATGCCGTACCCTCCTTCCCGTTCTCCCTGCTGAATACATCCAAGGAAATCAAGGCCGGATGGTGGCTCAAACGCTATTTCCTGAAACCCATGTTCTTCAATGCCATGCTGAAAGGATGGTGGTAAGGAAGGTAATCATAGCAAAACGTCCTGCCACACTACACGGTATTGTGGAACTACCTGCCAGCAAAAGCCTAAGCAACAGGGCTTTGGCTATGGGACTACTGCCGGAATACGGATTGGAGAACATAGCCCGTTGCGAAGACACACGCGTGATGGCAGATGCCATAGCGAAAATGCCGGACAGAGTGGATGTGGGTGCGGCGGGGACGGCCATGCGGTTCCTGACTGCCAAATTTTGCACCGTACCCGGCAAACGGCTCATAACGGGATCCGACCGCATGAAAAAGCGCCCCATAGGCCCCTTGGTAGAAGCCTTGAGGAAACTGGGAGCAAACGTGGAATATGCCGAGGAGGAAGGTTTCCCGCCACTTTGCATCACAGGAGGCTTATTGCATGGCGGAGAGGTGGAAATACCGGCAAACGTGAGCAGTCAATATGTCAGTGCCCTGCTGATGGTGGCACCACGGATGAAAAATGGCATGACGTTGAAATTGGTGGGGAAAATTATCAGCCGGCCCTACATTGAAATGACACTCGGACTGATGAAGATGCTGGGAGCTGATGCCGAATGGACAGACGGACAAACGATACGAGTGGAACCAGGGGAATACCGACACGTTACGTATCGCATAGAGAACGATTGGACGGCCAGCAGTTACTGGTATGAAATGATGGCTCTGTGCGAGGATAAGGACGCAGAGATCTTCTTACACGGATTAACAGAAAATAGTTTACAGGGCGACAGCATCCTACCTCGTCTGTTTGCACCGTTGGGCGTTCAAACCACCTATACCCAGGAGGGCGTTCGCCTAACCAAGAGTACCGTCACAGCCTCACGTATGGATGAAGACCTGACAAGCACGCCCGACTTGGCTCAGACGCTGGTGGTAACGTGTGTTTGTCTGGGCACACCCTTCCGCTTCACAGGGCTGGAAAGCCTGAAAATAAAAGAGACGGACCGTATGAATGCCCTCTGCATAGAGATGAGCAAACTGGGAGTTACCCTTGTGGAAGAGGACGGATGCGCCTTGCGTTGGGAGCGTCCGGAACATTGGAGGCTCAACCCTCAGGAAGGAGCAACGATGGCCACCTATCAAGACCACCGCATGGCTATGTCCATGGCTCCAATATGCCTGAAACTGGGAAGCATACAGATTGAGCATCCCGAAGTAGTGGAGAAGTCCTACCCCCTCTTCTGGGACAATATGCAAAAGATGGGATTCGATTTAATGCGCAAGGAAATTCTATGACATTTTTCATCTATACTGTCTTGGCTATCGCCCTACTGGGAGGCATCGCAGCCGGTGTCCACCTGCTGCGTCCCTTATTCAGGGACACGTCCCAACCAGACGAGGGAGAACCCGTCCTGAATCCGGCAGACATGGAATGCTGCGGTCAGCATGAGGTCTGCGAGAAAGAGAGCCTACTGGCTGCCATAAGCAAGCAAATAGAATACTACAACGATGAGGAACTGGACCGCTTCAGAGGAAGAGAGGCCGACGGGTACGATGAAAAAGAAGAGGAGGAATTCCGGGAGATTCTATACACAATGCGCAGCGACGAAGTAGCTGGATGGGTAAGGAGCCTGCAATTAAGACAAATCAACCTGCCGGATGCCGTAAAAGACGAAGTTTTCCTGATTGTAGGAGAAAGAAGAGGGGCCTAGAGCAATAAAACGCGCACATGCACGTTATTAATAAAGCATAATGCCCAAATTTATCACTCGGCTCTGCCGCTTTTACAAAACGAAGTAACCATAAGAATGCATAACTGGTATTCTATCATGAAACGGAAAAGAAGAACCGCTCAGTTCTGCCGCTTTGACAAAGCGTCAGAACGAAGAACGGCTGCTATACGTTATGCATTTCGTGTTTTGAATTATGCCCTGTTTGCACTGTTCCTCGGCGGATGCTCTACCAAGAAGAACACACCCAGTACACGTTTCTACCACTCTATGACGGCTCACTACAACACGCTGTACAATGGGCAGGTAGCCTATCTAAGCGGAGTGGAGGCACAGGAAAAGGCCCATCGGGAGGACTATACCACTATGCTGCCTATGTACCTGCCAATGAACAAATATTCCCAGAAAGCAGGAGCCGGCAACTACGACCAGGCCATAGAAAAATGCGAAAAGGCCATAAAGGTCCACAGCATAAAGAAACGCCCCAAAAGCAATGCCAACAAGCGAATGTCTCCCAAGGAAAAAGCGTATATGGCCCGCAAGGAATTCAACCCCTATCTGTATAAGGCGTGGTTCCTGATGGCTGAAAGTCAGTTCAACAAGGGGGATTTCATCGAGGCAGCCTCTACCTACAACTATATACAGCGACTGTATGCCACACAGCCGGAAATAACAAGTATTGCACGAGCCCGTATGGCACGATGCTATGTAGCTCTGCAATGGCCGTACGATGCCGAAGACGTCCTGAACAAACTGCAACATGACACGATTCCGTACAAAGGACAAAAGGAATACAACAAGGTTAAGGCGGCCTACCTGATAGAGACGAAACAATACGAGGAAGCCATTCCCTACCTGCAAAAGGCAATAAAGGCAACCAAAGGGAAACAGGCAAAGGCCCGGCTCAATTTCCTATTGGGGCAGGTGTACAATGAGACTGGCAATAACCAGATGGCCTACAAGGCCTGGGGGAAGGTAATCCGTTCGAATCCGGAATACGAGATGGCTTTCAACGCCCGCATCCGACAGACTGAGGTTATGTCTGCCAACCGGTACAAGCAGATGATTTCGCGTCTGAAAAGAATGGCCCGCAGCAAGAAGAACAAACCTTACCTGGATCAAGTCTATTACGCCATCGGCAATATCTATCTGAGCGTGGAGGACACGGCACACTGCATCGGTGCGTGGGAGAAAGGGGCTAAAGAAGGGGCTGCTACCGGTACAAGCAAGGCTGCCCTGCTCCTTCGGTTGAGCCAGTTGTACTGGGATATGGAGAAGTACATCGACGCGACCCGTACGTACAAGGACTGTGCAGGGATGCTGGACAAGGAACACCCGGAATACAAGGAAACAGAACGGCGCAACACGATCCTGACGGAACTGGGGCCTCATCTGACAGAGATAAAGCTACAAGACAGCCTACAAGCTCTGGCCCGCATGGACAGCGCCGGATACCTGGCTGCCATAGACCGGGTGATAGATGCCCTGAAAAAGCAAGAGAAAGAGGAAGCCAAACGACTAGCCGAGCAGGGAGGGACTGCCGGTGGTGCACAGACAGGCGGTGCCACGGCGGCAAGCAATGCGAACCGTACGAACCAGACGGCCGGCAATCTGACGGGGGACAAGGGGGCATGGTATTTTTACAGCCCTACCACCGTGGCGAACGGAAAGAGGGAGTTCCAGAAGAAATGGGGGCAACGGGAAAACGAGGACAATTGGCGATATAGCAACAAGTCTTCCATACCCAAGGAGAAGGGCGAGAATGCCGAAGGAGACAATGCCGGGCCCGACGGGACGGATGAGTCCAAACAGTCCGGGGAGCAGGGGGGTGGTGCAGAAACCTCGGACGAGGAAGCTCTGAGGGACTCTCTGGAGAACGATCCCCACCAGCGGGAATTCTACCTGAAGCAAATTCCGTTCACCGAAGAGCAAATGCAGGCCTCGAACCAACTCCTGAGCGACGGACTGTACCACGCCGGCATCCTGGAACAGGAACGTCTGGAAAACTTCCCGTTGGCACAGGAAACCATGCTGCGCCTGATGGCCTCCTTCCCGGAACATGCCGATATGGACAACATCTACTATCACCTGTTCCTGATCAATGGCAGATTGGGACAAGAAGGAGAGTGCCAAAAATACCGAGACCTGCTGAAAACGGAATATCCAAAGAGCCGGTACACCTCTATCATCAACAACCCCAGGTTTGAGCAGATAGCCCGAAACGGAACGCACTTCGAAGATTCCGTCTATGTGGAAACCTATAACGCCTATCAGCAATCCGACTATACCACCGTGGGAAAGAACTACAAGTGGAGTACCGACAATTTCCCCGAAGGAAAGAACCGAGCACGACTGATGTTCGTCCATGCCATGAGCCTTCTCTATACGGGGCAGCGCGACAGTTTCATGGTCGTACTGAAAGAAGTGGTGCAGAAATATCCCAAGGAGGAGATTACCGAGATGGCACAGACCATTATGAAAGGCGTGGAAGACGGAAAGCCATTGTTGAGCGGCAAGTTCGACACCAGCAGCATCTGGGAGATGCGCATGCGCAAGGATAGCGAGTCGGCAGACACCATTCCCATACTTACCGAGGACCGGCAGACGAACTTTGCCTTTGTGCTGGCCTACCCCACAGGCAGCCTGAACGAAGATCAGCTTCTTTTCGAAATTGCAAGATACAACTTCACCAACTATATGGTCCGCAATTTCGACCTGGAAACCACAGAGCATCAAGGCATAACCACCATGATCATAAAGGGATTCCTGTCCTATGACGAAGTCCACTCATACGCCCAGTCACTTTATTCCGATGAACGGATGAGTGTATTGCTCAAGGGGATACGTACATTGCTCATATCGGAAGACAATCTAAAAAAGGTGGGGACGGAATTCAGTTTCGACGAATACAAGGAATTCTACGACGAAAAGCTGGCACCGCTGGAGGTTCCGGAAGACCTCATCATAGACGAACCCACGGATCTTGAAGTCATAGATCCCGACGATGTGACGGAAGAGGACGAAGAAGAGGAGGAAGAAGTGGAAGAGATGGAAGATGAGGATGATTTCCCTTACGGATTTTAAGCTAATATAAAGTATGAAACATCTACTTTGGATAGACGATGAGATAGAACTGCTCAAGGCACACATCCTGTTCCTGGAGAAGAAAGGGTACGAAGTGGACACCGTTACCAACGGATACGATGCACTGGACCATTGCGCCGAAACCACATACGACCTTATCCTGCTGGACGAGAACATGCCGGGACTGAGCGGTCTGGAAACCCTGAACAAGATAAAGGAACAGACGCCCCACACACCCGTAGTGATGGTCACCAAGAACGAGGAGGAGAATATCATGGAACAGGCCATCGGTTCCCAGATAGCAGATTATCTGATAAAGCCTGTCAATCCCACACAGGTTCTGTTGACGCTGAAAAAGAACATACACCAGAAGGAGATTGTCACGCAGCAGACACAGCTGGGCTATCAGCAGGATTTCGGAAAGATCGGGATGCAGATAAACGACTCCATGTCACTGGAGGATTGGATAGAAATCTATAAAAGGCTCACCCATTGGGAACTGCAACTATCCGAGACGGACAGCGGAATGAAGGAGATGCTGTCCATGCAACGGACAGACGCCAACACGGAATTCAGCAAGTTCATCCGGCGCAACTATCTGCGGTGGATGGAGAATACCGAGGAACGACCGCTGATGAGTCCCGACATCTTCCGTCATAGCATCTTCCCGTTGCTGGACCAGGGGGAGAAAGTGTTCCTGCTTGTCATCGACAATTTCCGTTTCGACCAGTGGCGTATGATTTACCATGAGATAGCCGACCTTTTCACCATCCAGGAGAACCTTTATTGCAGCATCCTGCCCACGGCTACCCAGTATGCCCGGAATGCCATCTTCAGCGGCCTGATGCCCAACATCATCGAACGTATGTTCCCCGATCTATGGGTGGACGAGGATTCCGAGGAAGGGAAAAACCTGAACGAAGCACCCCTCATCAAGACGCAGTTCGACCGCTACCGCCGTCGCAACAGCTTCACATACCACAAGGTCAACGACTCTGCCGCAGCGGAAAAGCTAGTACAGCAACTGCCCTCGCTCCAAAAATACGACCTAAACGTGGTAGTGCTGAACTTCATCGACATGTTGTCCCACGCTCGTACAGAGAGTCGGATGGTACGCGAACTGGCCAGCAACGAGGCAGCCTACCGCAGCATCACGCACAGTTGGTTCTGCCATTCTGCCGTATCTGATCTGTTCCGCGCCCTGGCCTCTACGGACTACCGCATCATCCTCACCACTGACCATGGCAGTATCCGTTCGAGCAATCCCATCAAGGTCATCGGCGACCGCAACACCAACACCAATCTGCGCTATAAGTTAGGAAAGAACCTGACCTACAACCCACGCGAAGTCTTCGAGATAAAGGATCCGCACAGGGCAGGCCTCCCCGCTCCCAATCTGAGCACAACCTATATCTTCGCTACGGGGCACGACTTCTTTGCCTATCCCAACAACTACGGTTATTACGTACAGTATTACAAGGACACCTTCCAGCACGGAGGTATCAGTATGGAGGAGATGCTCATTCCCCTCATCTCCCTAAAAGGGAAAAGAGGCAACTCACCCGAGCAATAGAAAGGTTAGCTGGAGAAGATAGAACAAGACTTCGGTAAGCACCGGTCACCATTCAATAGTGCGGGAACCGTCGGTATTCTCTTGGAACACTACCTTTACGGCATCCGACGGCAGTAGCTGCTCCACCAACTCCGGCCATTCGATAAAACAGGGGGCTCCGCTGTAGAAATAGTCCTCGTACCCCATATCGTACACCTCTTCCAGCTTACGGATACGATAGAAATCGAAATGATAGACGGGACTGGCATCTGCCGTACGGTATTCATTCACGATAGCAAACGTGGGGGACGTAATGGTATCCGTCACGCCCAAGGCCTGACATACGGCCTTGGTAAAAGTGGTCTTCCCAACTCCCATCGGCCCATAGAAGGCAAAGACACGACCTTCCCCCATGGCTGCCACGAACTTCCCGGCCACTGGTTGGATATCTTCCAACGTATTTATCGTCAGCTTCATACAATTTCTATTCCCCTTGTTGCTCAGCGTACTCCATCTCACCTTCCACGATCCATCGCAATTCCTCGGCCGTGAAGTTACCCATACGGTCTTTCTTGGCCTGCTTAGCCAGGTATTCCGCTATCTGTTCCATATCCAGGTCGATGTACCCGTCGGCATCGGGTTCCTTGTCCAGTACACCGCTGCTTGTGTAATACTCCACCAACACATCCAGGAAATAATACAGGTCATCCTCTGTAAAACGTTCCTTCAGTTCCTGGGGCAAATACTGCTGGATGAAAGCCACCGTCTGGCGGTCATCTTCGGCATCCAGCATCAGTTCATCGTCTAATGTAGCCATAACTTATAATAGTGCTTTCAGTTTATCCTCCAATACTGAGCGCGAAACGGCTCCCACCTGCTTGTCAACGACCTCGCCGCCCTTCAAAAACAGTACCGTGGGGATGTTAAGTACTCTGAAGCGGGCAGGCAGCTCCTCGTCTTCCTCTACATCGCACTTCCCCACGATGGCCTGCCCATCGTAGTCGCGCGCCAGTTCCTCTATTACAGGAGCCAGTTTTCTACACGGGCCACACCAGGTTGCCCAGAAATCCACCACCACCACTTTCCCGGTGGCTATCAGTGCCTCGAAATTCAGGCTTGTAATACTCTGTGCCATATCTTTTTTATTTAATTGTCGCCTGTGCCAAAGACAGGCTCGCTTGTTTCACTTCAAATGATATTCCTGGTACGGACTCCAAATAATCGACCATTTCCTTCGTTACCGTTATCTTACAATCCGACTGCATCTGCAAATGCTGGGAACCATCTTCTGCTATGACGTGGAAGGAGAGCCGAGCGTTCCCAGGATTGGACTTTGTGAGCTTGATAAGGGAAAGGGCCACGTCCTGCCCCATCTGATCAATGGGAATGTTGATGACAAGAGAGTCGATGAGCTTGTCTGCCACCTGACTCAAATACTGCACGTCCACCACCTTCAGCTCGTACCCGTCGCGGTACTGCATCTTCTGGTAGTTGGCAGTGATGAACAGCACCGCTCCTTCGGTCATCATAGGCTTGTAGTGGGTTGACCAGTCCCGACCAAAAAACCTCAGTTCGCCCGTACCTGAATAGTCCTGTATGGACACAATACCGTAGGGAAATCCCTTTTTGGATACGCCCTCGCGCACCGACGATACGATACCGCCGAAAGTGATGCCCACTCCTTCATAGGAAGCCAGCAATTCGTCGTTGCTCAACTGGTTGACCTGTAGTTTACACACATGTTTCAGAACGACCGAGTAGTCATCGAGCGGATGAGCACTCAGGTAAATGCCCACCAGTTCCCGTTCCCGGTTCAGTTTGTCCAATGTATTCCAGGGTTCGGCCTGAGGAATTTCAGGCTGGTAGATGTCCACCATGTCGAAACCGCCAAACAAACTGTTCTCAGCCTCATCCTTCATCTGCTGGTAACTGGTCCCATAACGCATCAGGGTTTCCAGGAAAGGTTCTCCCTTGGGCCCCGGTACAAAGAACTGTTCGCGCCGGATGTCAGGTGCAAAGCAGTCGAAGGCTCCGCTCATGGCCAGACACTCCATGCCACTCCTTTTTAAGGCACCCATGGAAACCCTCTGCACGAAATCGTAGATGGAAGTAAATTCACCATGCTGTTCACGTTCCAGGATTACGGCCTCCGCGGCTGCCGACCCCAGTCCCTTTATGGCAGCCAACCCGAAACGGACATCTCCTCCAGGATCCACACTGAACTTGCGTCGACTGTGGTTGACATCCGGCCCCAGACAGGAGATACCCATTGCCTTACACTCGCTCATCAGCTTCGTGATTTCCGTTATGTTGTCCAGATTTCGGCTCATATCCGCCGCCATGTATTCCGCGGGGAAATTCGCTTTCAGATAGGCCGTCTGATAGGCCACCCACGAGTAACACGTAGCATGGCTCTTGTTGAAGGCATACGAGGCAAATTTCTCCCAGTCAGCCCATATCTTCTCCAGCACCTTGGCATCGTGCCCGTTGGCTTGTCCCTGGGTGATGAACTGAGGCTTCATGTGATCCAGCTTGTCCTTCAGTTTCTTTCCCATGGCCTTGCGCAGCGTGTCGCTCTCGCCTCGGGTGAAGTTGGCCAGCTGACGGCTCAGCAACATCACCTGCTCTTGATAGACAGTAATGCCATACGTATCCTTCAGGTATTTCTCCATACAGGGGATGTCGTATTCCACCGGTTTGCGCCCCTGCTTACGGTCGATGAAGTCAGGGATATAGTCCATGGGACCAGGACGATACAGGGCATTCATGGCTATCAGATCCTCGAAAGAGGTCGGCTGCAGTTCACGCAGATACTTCTGCATTCCGGCAGACTCGAACTGGAAGGTGCCGACAGTCCGTCCCTCACAATACAGATGGTAGGTGGCAGGGTCCTCGATACTCAGCTTGTCCACGTCCACATCCAGTCCCAGACTATCGTGTATATTGTTCACGCATTCCTTGATGACCGACAGATTCTTCAGTCCCAGGAAGTCCATTTTTATCAGTCCCGTTTCCTCTATCACGGAACCCTCGTATTGGGTACATAACAGTTTTTCGCCCGTTTCCTTATCCTCAGCCGTACTAACTGGTACCCAGTCTGATACATCGTCGCGGCAGATGATTACGCCACAGGCATGCACGCCGGTATTCCTGACGTTCCCTTCCAGCATACGGGCATAGCGTATGGTATCTCCCAGTTCCTCACTGGCCTCGGCCTCAGCCAATTGGGGAACGCAGGCTATCGCGTTCTTCAGGTTCATTTTGCGCGGTTTCCCGTTCTCGTCGTCTGGCAACCTGTCCGGAATGGCCTTGCACAGATTGTTCACAACGTCCAGCGGAACCTTCTGCACTCGTGCCACATCCTTTATGGCCAGTTTGGTGGCCATCGTACCATACGTGATGATATGCGTCACCTTCTCGGCACCGTATTTCTGCGTCACCCAGGACAGCACCTTTCCACGTCCGTCGTCATCGAAATCCACGTCGATATCAGGCAGGGAGATACGGTCGGGGTTCAGGAAACGCTCAAACAAGAGGTCGTATTTTATGGGGTCCACCTTGGTGATGCCCAGACAATAGGCCACCTCGCTGCCGGCGGCACTGCCACGTCCAGGTCCCACCGATACGTTCAGTTCGTTCCGTGCCGCGTTGATGTAGTCCTGCACGATCAGGAAATAGCCAGGGAAACCCATCGTCTTCATCACGTGTAGTTCGAACTTCATACGTTCAATCACCTCAGCAGGCAGATCCGGGCCGTAGATCTTCCGGGCTCCCGCATAGGCCAGATGGGCCAGATAGTCAGCCTCCAGTTTCAGGCGATACAGCTTGTTCACGCCTCCCAGTTTGTCCACCTTCTTCCGAGCCTCATTCTCATCCATCACCACGTTGCCGTTCTCGTCGTGAGTGAACTCGTCAAATAGTTGTTGTTCCGTAAACTTCTGCCTATAGTCTTCCTCCGTGGCAAACTCCTTTGGGATGTCGAAGTTGGGCATGATGGGCGGATGGTCTATCGAGTACATCTCCACCTTGTCCAGCACGTCACAGGTATTGCTCAGTGCCTGTGGCACATCGGCAAAGATGGCACTCATCTCCTCGCGCGTCTTGAACCATTCTTGTTTGCTGTACAGCATACGGTTCGGGTCTGACAGGTCGCGCCCCGTACCCAGACACAGCAGTCGGTCGTGCGCTTCGGCATTCTCCTCGTCCACGAAATGGACATCGTTCGTGCAAACCAGCTTCACGTCATACTTCTCTGCCAATCGTATCAGTTCTGCGTTCACGCGCTGTTGCAAGGGAAACGTCTCACGGTTGGCCCTCTGCATAGGGTCCTTCACCTCATGGCGTTGCAGTTCTAGATAATAATCTTCGCCAAACAGGTTCTTGTACCATTGAATGGTCTTTTCGGCCGCTTCCATCTGGCCGGTTAGAATTTTGCGAGGTACCTCTCCGGCTATGCAGGCCGAACATACAATCAACCCTTCATGGAACCGTTCCAGATCGTTATGGTCTGTTCGGGGTCTGTTATAGAATCCGTCCACCCACGATCGGGATACCAGTTTTATCAAGTTGTGGTAACCGGTAGCGTTCTTCGCCAGAACCACCAGATGGTAACGGTTGCTGTCCAGTTCCTTTGTCTTGTCGTACAACGAACGTTCTGCCACATACATCTCACAGCCGAAGATGGGCTTGAATATCCTACGCTCAGCCTCCTGTATGGCTTGCCGGATGCCCTCCACAGTCTCCGTTCCCTGTCCCATGGTGGCACTCCCCTCGGGCTGGCTCTCCAGTTCCTTCAGCTTTTTCTTCAGTTCCTTGATCTCGTTTTGTATGGGACCGTTCTTCTTGTTGGTATAGTTATACAGTTCCTTTACGCCCATCATGTTGCCATGATCTGTAATGGCCATACCGCGCATACCATTCTGGATAGCTTTGTCCACCAATCGCTGAATACTGGCCTGGCCATCCAATAGCGAATATTGCGTATGTACATGTAAATGAACGAAATCCTGCATAAAACGTCTATTATATATCTTTATTTTGGGATAAAAGTACAGTATTTTTCTTAGATTGGCAAACAAATAAGCAAATAAAACATGATGTCATCTAAATAGAGAGATTTTATTGACTTTGTTTGTTACATCCTGAACCATCCTGACTGTATAAAATAAATAAGGTGCAAATATCCACTCATACGAGAGAGAAAAATAAGCCTTTCAAACAAATCCAACATCTTTTCCAACTGCAGGTAGCTTTTCTTTGTGCTGTACGTAGAATCCGTTCGAAGCGTGCGTGCAATCCGTTCGAAGTGTGCGTGCAATCGCACCGAAGTTTTTGTGTGGCACTATCGAAGTATTTGTGTGCTGACATCGAAGCATCGTTTTGCTTATATCAAAGAGATAGCAAGCGCATCCGTGATAGTATGACAACTGTATTAACACTCTCGTTTGCACAAACCTTATAGTGAATTCAACAGACCATCAGCACTGAGTCAAAAACAAATTTTCCTTTTTCTTTGGCTGATTACAGGAATTTCGCTAACTTTGCGTCCAATATAGGCAATAAGATGGGAAAAAGACTCAGAAAACTGAAGAAAATACGTCTCCACCACGAGGGGGTTCACACGCTGGTGCTCGCTGCCGTAGCACTGTTCCTGTTCAACGGTTTGGTCTATTGGCTTATGGGGTCGTGCGCACTTTTTCATGTATGTATTGCCCTAAGCATCATCGCTTACCTGATTATCCTGAACTTCTTCCAATGTCCCATACGTATCTTCGACGGGGAGACGGAGGGCGTAATCGTGGCTCCGGCAGACGGACGCATCGTGGTGATTGAAGAAGTGGAGGAAACACAGTTCTTTCACGACAAGAGGCTGATGGTAAGCATCTTCATGAGTCTGTTCAACGTGCATGCCAACTGGATTCCCGTGGACGGATGCATAAAAAAAGTGATACACCAAAACGGCAATTTCCATAAGGCCTGGCTACCGAAAGCGAGCGAGGAGAACGAGCGCAGCTCCATTCTGATTACGACTCCCGACGGACAGGATGTACTGGTGCGTCAGGTGGCTGGTGCCATGGCTCGACGCATCGTGACATACGCCGGCGAGGGGGAGGAATGCTATATCGACGAACATCTGGGATTCATAAAATTCGGTTCCCGTGTGGACCTGTACTTGCCCTTGGATACCAAAATCTGCGTAAGCCTGCATCAAAAGACAACGGGCAACGAGACTATCCTAGGACATTTGGCAATGCATAATGCATAATGAATTGTAAAAAGCACATACCTAATTCCATTACCTGCTGCAACTTGATTTGCGGCTGCATAGCTACGGGGGCTGCATT
The DNA here is from genome assembly GCA_045617645.1 of Bacteroidaceae bacterium. Classification (GTDB taxonomy): domain Bacteria; phylum Bacteroidota; class Bacteroidia; order Bacteroidales; family Bacteroidaceae; genus Physcousia. Next base: position 24,427 of record JAZLIY010000024.1, read on the forward strand.
CTATGGCAACTACCAGTGGGCTGTCCTGATGATTATCCTGGGAGCCGTTTTCGATTTCTTCGACGGTATGTCGGCCCGTTTGCTGGGCGTGTCCTCCCCCATAGGTAAGGAACTGGATTCCCTGGCCGACGTGGTCACCTTTGGCGTGGCTCCCTCCAGCATCCTGTTCCACTTGTTTCACGAAGTACATTACCCCGACCTGTTGCTACCCTGCCAGGGGTGGTTTCCCTATACGGCTTTCCTGATGGCTGCCTTCTCGGCACTGAGGCTGGCCAAGTTCAACCTGGATACACGGCAGAGCACCCAGTTCATCGGGCTGCCCACTCCGGCCAACGCCTTGTTCTGGGGTTCACTGGTGCTGGGACAGCATGCCTTTCTGGTTTCGCTGAAATTCAATGCCGTTTTCCTGTTCCTGTTCATGTTCCTGTTCTGTCTGTTGTTGATAGCCGAAATACCCCTGCTGGCCATGAAGTTCAAGAACCTGAAATGGCACGAGAACCGTTTTCGGTTCATATTCCTGCTGGGATGTCTGCCCTGCTTTCTGCTGGGGACCAGTTGCTTTGCTGCCATCATTGTATGGTACATAGCCATTTCCGCCATCAGCAACCGATACATAATACATTAAAGAAATTCTATTTCGCATCATTATGAAAATATGGAGATTTCTGCCTTTATTGATAATGGCAGTTTTGTGCAGTTGTGAAAAGCACGACAAGGAGATAACCACCGTAGCCAACGGTGTATGGCGGATTACATGTGGAGAGCCGAATGCCTTCAACCTGACAAGCGACCTGGGTATCAAGCCCCGGCTGGATGTGATAGACAGCATGGCTAAGACGGACTCACTGCCATTCGACCTGTCGGAGCTGAAAATGGAAGTCTTCGACGGAAAGACCTATATCCGTTTCCCATTAGAGGAGGACGAGAAACTCTTCGGACTGGGACTGAACTTCCATTCGGTTGAGAGAAGAGGGTCGATAATGAGGTTGCATGTGGACCACTACGGTGGTGCAGACAACGGGCGAAACCATGCCCCGGTACCGTTCTTCGTTTCATCGAGAGGCTATGGCGCGTTCATCAATGCAGCCCGCTACATCGACGTGTGGCCAGGTACCGGAGTGAGGAAAGACAGCAAACACCCTGCCGAGGCAAAAGACCGCAACACAGATCCGGAATGGACAGCTCAACCCTACTCGGACAACCTGGAGTTCCTGGTGCCAGACAAGGGTGTGGAAATCATACTGTTTTCTGCCGACAATATGCTGGACGTCGTGCGCAAGTTCAACCTGTACAACGGGGGCGGTACGCTGCCACCGAAATGGGGACTGGGCTTCTGGCACCGCACACCCACTCTGTTCAGCGACGAGCAGGTGGTGAAGGAGGCTATGGCCTTCAAGGAGAACGGATTCCCTCTGACGGTCATCGGACTTGAACCCGGTTGGCACACCAAGGCGTACCCCTGCACATACGAATGGGACAGTAGCCGATTCCCCAACCCAACGATGTTCCAAGCCCGCATGGACTCGCTTCACATCAAGACGAACCTGTGGATGAATGCCGGTGTCTCTCCCGATGGTGAACTGTACGGAAAAATAGAACCACTGACGGGAAGCCATACGCTATGGTGCGGCGCCATACCAGACTATACCCTGCCCGAGACGCAACAGATAATGAAGGATTTCCTATGGGAAAAACAAGGCGCACTAGGCGTGAGCGGTTACAAAATGGACGAAAACGACGGGATTGACAGCTGGCTCTTCCCCGATGTGGCCCGCTTTCCATCGGGACACGCCGCCGAGCAGATGCGACAGACCTACGGCAGTATGATGCAGAAGACCCTCACGGACCTGTACCACGAGCATAACATCCGCACCTACGGACTAGTACGTGCCGCAAACGCGGGATGCAGCACCTTCCCCTTTGTCCTATACAACGACTACTACGACCATCGCGGTTTCATCACGGCCCTCATCAACAGCTCGTTCATCGGAGCCCTGTGGACACCTGAGGTACGCTCCTCCGGTTCCGCCGAAGAATGGTTGAGAAGGATGCAGACGGTTTGTTTTTCCCCCATGGCCATGCTGAATGCGTGGGCCGACGGCACAAAGCCCTGGTCCTTCCCCGAAGTTTCCGATCAGGTACGCAAGATTGCCAACTTGCGTATGCAACTCATTCCCTACCTCTATACGGCATTTGCCGACTATACTTTCTACGGCACACCTCCCGTCAGGGCCATGAACCTGGAAGATGGATACGTGGGTGCCACTACGGTGAGCAGCGGACACCTGGATTCCACGGAGAACCCTTATGCCATGGCTATGAAAAAGGAGGTAAAGGACCAGTTTATGGTGGGACCCGACCTGCTGGTTGCCCCCTTCTTCGCGGGCGACAGGGAGCGCGACGTAATTCTGCCTCCGGGTAAATGGTATGACTTCTGGACGGGCGAACTGGCCGGCGAGGGCGGTACCATCCACATAACGGACGAGACAGGTTTGGGAGACATTCCTGTCTATGTACGGAACGGAGGCATTATCCCTCTGTACCCTGCCATAACGGAACTGACAGGCGAGAAGTTACCCGTCACAGTACGTCACTACGGTGATGCCAGCTCTGCCTACTCACTCTACGATGACGACGGAAATACCTACGACTACGAAAAGGGAGCGTTCACCCGCATCAACATAGAGGTAAAAGTGAATGCCGACGGTTCGAAAGAAGGACAGGTTTCCATCCCAGAGGGCAAGGAACTCTACACCATCTCCGACATCCGTTTCGAATTCGAAAATTAAATCATCTTTTCTGGCGGAAGAAATCCTGCATCAGACGGGTACACTCCTCCTCCATCACCCCACCTTGCAACAGGGTTTTAGGGTGCAAGGCTTCCGGTGCATAGCGTTGGAACCCACGTTTTTCGTCAGCACATCCATAAACCACGCGGTGTATCTGCGACCATCCCAGGGCACCGGCACACATGACACAGGGCTCAACCGTTACGTACAACGTACAATCCGTCAGGTATTTGCCACCTAGGTACTGGGCTGCTGCGGTAATGGCCTGCATCTCAGCATGGGCGGTTACATCGGTCAATCGTTCCGTCAGGTTATGTGCCCTGGCAATGATACGCCCTTGGCACTCCACCACAGCCCCTATGGGTATCTCCCCCTCAGCAAAGGCTCGGCGCGCCTCCTCCAAAGCCTGTTTCATACAGAATTTATCGTCTATTTTCATTTTCTTGCTACTTATCTGCCACAAAGTTACATTTTTTTCCTATATTTGTGGCTGATTAATAGTCCGAATATGGCGGAACATAATGATTTTGGCAATTCTGGCGAGAAAAAGGCTGTCGAATACCTCCGGGAAAAGGGGTATGTCATCCTGCACCAGAACTGGCGTTGCGGGCACAAGGAGATTGACATTGTAGCCCAACAGGACGCGTGCCTGGTAGTGGTGGAAGTGAAGACGCGCAAGAGTTCAGCCTACGGCCGACCGTCGGAGGCTGTCACAGCCAACAAGATGCGCCGTATCGTAATGGCAGCCGAGGCATACGTGCAACTCTACCGTATCGACCTACCCATACGTTACGACATCGTTTCCGTTATAGACTCCGGGGAACAGACGCACGTCGAGCATATCGAAGACGCTTTCCGTTCCCCCGTTTGGTATTAACAACAAGACAACGCATGGCAGACACAGCAACAATTCAGACCCATTTCTGTCTAGACGATTCACCCTGGTTTCGTATGATAGAACTGGACAGCACAGACTCCACCAACCAGTTCCTGCAAAACTATCAGGACAATCCAGAAAGGCGCATTACCCTGGTTTCCGCCGAATACCAGACGGCCGGGCGCGGTTCGGGCACCAACACTTGGGAGTCGGCCCAGGGGCAGAACCTGCTGTTCAGCCTGCTCACCCATCCTCGCTGGCAACCACCCACCCAGATGTATGCCCTCTCCGAAGTGGCAGCCCTGGCAGTATGCCGTGCCCTGGACGATTTCGTTCCGGGCTTTCAGGTAAAATGGCCCAACGACATCTACTATGCCAACACCAAGGTGGTAGGTATGCTGATAGAGAACAAACTGAGGGGAAACCAGATAGACCGTTGTATCATAGGCATCGGGTTGAATGTGAACCAGACATGCTTCCAGAGCGATGCGCCCAACCCCAGTTCCCTGGCCCTGATAATGGGGCATTCCGTGGAACGTCGCTTCGTACTGGAACGGGTGATGGAGCATTTCACCCATCTCTACGACCGGCTGGAGCACGGCAAGGCAGAAGACATTCACGTCGCCTATCTGGATAAGCTCTACCGCAAAGGAGAGATGCACACCTATCGTGATGCCGGGGGAACGTTCCGTGCCACCCTGACGGACGTACTGCCCGACGGACATGCCGTTCTCGTGGACGAGGAGAAACACACGCGTACCTATGCATTCAAAGAAGTATCGTACATAATAAACGACAAAACGACATAAGATATGACAACAAAATTCAAGAGAGTACTGCTCAAATTGAGCGGTGAAAGCCTGATGGGCGAACAACGTTACGGTATCGACGAGAAACGATTGGGTGAATACGCCCGTCAGATCAAGGAGGCACACGACATGGGAGTACAGATAGGCATCGTCATCGGCGGTGGCAATATCTTCCGCGGACTAACAGGAGCCGGTAAGGGTTTCGACCGTGTGAAGGGCGATCAGATGGGTATGTGCGCCACCGTCATCAACTCGCTGGGTCTAAGCAGCGCCCTGGGAGCCATCGGTGTGAAAAGCCGTGTTCTGACGGCCATCCGTATGGAGCCGATCGGTGAGTTCTACACCAAGTGGAAGGCCATCGAAGCCATGGAGAAAGGCGAAGTGGTCATCATGAGCGCCGGTACAGGCAACCCTTACTTTACCACAGACACCGGCAGCAGTCTGCGCGGCATAGAGATAGAGGCCGACGTGATGCTGAAAGGTACGCGCGTGGACGGCAACTATACGGCCGACCCAGAAAAGGATCCCACAGCCACCAAGTTCACGGAGATCACCTACGACGAGATCTACAACCGTGGACTGAAAGTGATGGACCTGACAGCCACCACCATGTGCAAGGAGAACAACCTGCCCATCTATGTCTTCAACATGGATGTCTATGGCAACCTGAAAAAAGTGCTTTCCGGCGAGGAGATTGGCACATTGGTACATAACTAATACATAAAAGCTGTTGACCGCAGACAACATTTATTTAATTCAGATATATGAAAGCAAGACATTTATTTTCCGCACTGGCAGCCCTGTGCATCCTGAGCAGTTGCGGCGAGAGCGATGAGGGACTGGTACTTCCCAACGAAAAGCAGTTGGAATGGGCCGATGCCGAACTGGGTGTCATGATTCACTACGACATGCAGGTGTTCAATCCCGACTACGAGTTCCGGCAGTGGGGCACACATCCCGACGCTTCTACCTACAACCCCGACCAGCTGAACACGGACCAGTGGCTGGAGGCAGCCTCCAAGCTCGGTGCCAAGTATGCCGTCCTGGTGGCCAAGCACTGCTGCGGATTCAGCCTGTGGCCCACAGAGGCCCACGACTACAGCGTGAAGAGCTGCCCCTGGAAGGACGGCAAGGGTGACATCGTGGCCGACTTCATCGCTTCCTGCAAGAAATACGACATCAAGCCGGGCATCTATGCCAGTACCTCGGCCAACGGCTATTATCACGTGGACAACCCTGGTGTGGTACAGCCCAGCAGCCCCTACACCCAGGCCGAATACAATGCCGTGGTAGAAAAGCAGCTCACCGAGCTGTGGGGCAATTATGGTGACCTGTTCGAGGTCTGGTTCGACGGCGGTGTACTGGCCGAGGACAGAGGCGGTGCCAAGGTGGGCGACCTGCTTATCAAGATGCAGCCCAATGCCATTGCCTTCCAGGGCCCCTACGGTCATCCCAACCTTATCCGCTGGGTAGGCAACGAGGTGGGAGATGCTCCATATCCTTGCTGGGCTACCTGCGACTCTACGACCAACGCCGACGGCACGAAGGTTATCTCTGACCTGAATGGTGATCCCAACGCCCAGTTCTGGTGCCCGGGAGAATCCGACTGCACCCTGCGCCACAACAATACCCGTCAGGGCGGATGGATGTGGGCTCCCGGCGAGGACAACCGGCTTTACGACGTGAAACAGCTGATGAGCAAATATGTTTCCAGCGTGGGTCGCAACACCAATATGCTTCTGGGTATCGTTATCGACAACCACGGTCTGGTTCCCGAGGGCGACGTGAAGCGCATGCAAGAATATGGCGACGAGATCAGGCGCCAGTTCGGAACTCCCCTGGCCACCACCAAGGGCAAGGGAACAGAAGTCATGCTGAAAGTCAGCGACCAACCCGTCAGCATCAACCGTGCCATCATCCAGGAGGACATTGCCCACGGAGAGCGCATCCTCAGCTACCGTCTGATGGGAATGAATGCCGCCGGAGAATGGCAACAGTTGTCCGAGGGTACCTGCGTCGGTCACAAGAGGATTGAACTATTCGACCCCGTAGAAGTTACCCAGGTAAAGTTGGAAATTACGGAAAGCAAGGCCAAGCCTCTCATCCGCACCCTCTCGGTATTCGAAACACTGGAATAATATACAACAACCATAACCATCGCATAGCGATTGGACATTGGTTGCCAGCCATGTCAATGACTGGTTGGTAAGATTTCGGACAGATAAGCAGAAGCAATGTATAATGAAGAAGACCATTTTATACACCAAATACATCATCGTACTGGTAGCCCTGACCAGCCTGTTCGGCTGTAGCGAGGACATCGATGAATCCAGTCGCTATGTATTCAAGGAGCGCACCGTCATGGACTATCTGGACACGCACGAGCAGTTCAGCGAATACTGCCGACTGCTGGGCATGGTTCACCTCAGCCCCATCTCGTCCACCACCGTGCGGCAGATTCTCTCCGCCCGCGGTCACTATACCGTGTTCGCCCCCACCAACGAAGCGATACAGGAATACCTGGACACACTGGCCAGGACGGGGGACTTCCTGTCGGCTCCCTCCTGGGATGCCTTCACGGACAGCACAAAACTGGACTCTATCCGACAGGTCATCGTGCTGAGCAGCATCATAGACAACGGCGACAACGAGGAGGCCTACGAGACATCACGTTTCCCGCAGACGGTGGGGGGCGAGTTCTCACGCTCCACGATGAACGACAGAAAACTTGCCATTTACCGTGTTGATCCGGACTCTTTCTTCATAAACAAAGATTGTCCCATGAGCATGACGGTCCGCGACATCATGACTTTGAACGGCATCGTACACCAGATGGAAAAGGCCATCGTGCCCACCAACCAGACGGCCAACATGTATCTGACCGACATGATGGAGCATCAGACTGAGGGCTATCTGGTCATGGCACGCGCCATCCAGGCATGTGGACTGCTGGACACGCTGGGCAAGGTGCGCGACGAACGCTACGAGACCCTCTATCAGGAGGGGAAAATACCCAACCTGCAGGGCATGGCCAACTACGGCTTTGCCGAGGACGGCACGGCATGGGTTCCCGAGCACCGCAAGTACGGCTTCACCATCTTTGCCGAAACAGATGACTTCTGGCGCGGACAGGGACTGGACCCCAAGAGCCCCGACCTGATGCAGGACCTCGTACAGTGGATCGTGGACAATCACCAGTACTCCGACGATGACAAGTTCACCACGGACAGCCGTTACGACCAGCCCGAGAACCTGCTCTACCAGTGGATCACCTACCACATCCTGCCCATGAAGATACCGGCCAACAAGCTGGTCTTCCACGTCAACGAGACGGGCATCACCCTGAGCGGAAGTACTACCGTCGTGGAATATGGTGTACCTGTCTGCGAATATTATACTTCTTTCGGCAAGCGACGCCTGATAAAGCTCTACGAAAGCCGTCAGAGCCACGGCGTCTATCTGAACCGCTTCCCCAAACTGGACAAGGCTCGCAATGGCACGGGACAGGAAATCGGTTGCGACCCCGACAAGACAGGTGCCCGCATCGGCAACGACGACAGTCGCGCCGTACTTGCAGAAATGGTCAACTGCAACATCTACCCCATCGACCAGCCCTTGTCCTACAACGACGAGGTACGCGACAATCTGCACAAGGACCGCATACGCTTCGACTACTCCGCCCTGTTCCCAGAGTTCATGAACAACGACATCCGCAAGAAGGAGGCCACCGATGAACGTTACCAGTATGTCCATATTCCTAAGACCAGCGTCTATCCCTACCTCGACGATATGCAGACCAACGAGCAATGCAACTACGCCTACTACAATGCCTACGGGTATGAATGGCCCAACCTGCAGGCCGACGAGCACAAGATCGTGGGGCACTACGAGCTAACCTTCCGGTTTCCGCCCGTACCACGCAGGGGAACCTACGAACTGCGCTATGTTTACTTGCCGGACAGCAAGCGTGGAGTGGCACAGATGTACTTCGGTTCCAATCCCGACAGGTTGCCTGTTACGGGTATCCCTCTGGACCTACGTATCGAGGACAAGGAAAAACTGGGGTATGTGGACGACGAAGACGACGAGGAATTCAATGCGGAGAACGACAAGAAGATGCATAACAACGGATACATGAGGGGCCCCATGGGATATGGAATGCTGGGAGAAGTGGCACGTGCTGCACGCTACAGGACTACCTTCATGTACATACGCCGAGTCGTAGCCAGGATCACTATGGATCCCAATGAGACCTATTACTTCAAGATAAAGTCCGTCCTGGACGACGACCACACGGAACTGCAGATGGATTGCATGGAATATTGTCCCAAGGAAGTCTATGACAACCCCGCAGAACCAGAAGACATCTGGTAAACAGCAAGCAATCGAGTAGGAGGTAAACACTAATCGCAGGTGTTTATCTCCTACTTTCATGTTTTCCAACCTCTCACACCACCGTACGTGCCGTTCGGCATACGGCGGTTTCGCGCTTTCTCATCTCACGATGTGTGGCAAGTTGTTTTCAGCCATCCCTCGGAATATCATCACTCCCAGTCTATTGTCGGATTCCGTCCTATCGTTTGAGTGGGGAAATTCCTTTCGGACATTTGACTACTAAAGATTCTCAAAGGTGGCAGTCATTTACTTTGCACTGCGCGATTCAGTCCTTCCCCATAGCCACACGTGCCTTAGGTACTATGACCTCTGCTGACTTCTCAAGGCAAGCTTTACTCCATGGCTTTTGTAAGAGACGCTCGGCTTTGCCGCTTGGCTTGTCCAAGAACTAATCACCATGTCCGTGAGACCTCCTCGGATAAGGGCATTGTCTTTCCATCTTATGCCTACTTGATTTACTATGTACGTTCCGGATAGTTATCGGACTTCTGTGCTTTTGGCCACCTTATCCACATACTTTAGCCTTATATCAAGTTTCTGTACGTTAGGCCAGATGTTTGCCGCTGACTTCTTTCAGATTCCACCTCGCGATGGACACCCTTGTCTCTCTGGCTATACGATTCCCACTATCAGGGCTCGTTGGGGACTTACACCCGTTAGACAATGCTCATGCCGAGCATACCAAAACAGCAAGGGGGGCGATCGCCCCCCCTTGCTGTTTTATCATAGAGATTTACTGTTCCTTTTCCGTTACCAATGACCCTAACCAAATGGTAAGGCAGGACAACGGAAATGACCACACGATGGGATCTACCATGTCCAACGGGAATGATGTGAACAGACAGGGTCTGCCGAACAACAGGTCACAAATGCCCAATGCGGAAGATTCCTTGGCATGAAGGAAGAACAAGGCAAAGGTACTACTCAACGCACCCACCCACATACTGGCAATAGCGGCCTTGCGTGTAACACGCTTCCAATAGAGTGCACAGAAATAAGCCGGCAGGAAGGTGGCTGCACAGATACCCATAAAAATGCTGGTACCACGGGCTATGACGCTGGCACTAAGCAGGTAGCATACACCATAGCTGACAACGATAGAGCCCAATACTGCCATACGTACGACACGAGTGGATGTATGCTCACGAAAGTCGGCTCCTACGGCAACTCCCATCGTATGGAACTGGCTACTCAGGGTGGACAAACCGGCAGATACGATACACATCATAAAGACTGCCGTAAACCAATCGGGCATCGCCTTGTCTATGAAAAACGGTATTATCTTATCCACATCACTTACCAAAGCGGAGGCTATCTGCCCCTCTGTCTTCATAAAGAACAGGTTGGACATGGCACCCAGATGATAGATGACACCCACGGTTACCATCAGAAAGACACAACCGATAAGTACGCCTCGGTTCAACTGACGGTTGCTGTTGACCGTCATGAAACGTACCACAAGCTGCGGCTGGGCCAAACAGCCGATTCCTACGCCCAGAATAAGGGAGGTGACCAGCGTCCACCATTGAGGAGAACCAAATGCAGGCATTGATGTCCAGCCCTGATGACCAACGGCTTTCAGGTTCTCGGGTACCATGGATGCCAGTTCGCCAAGCTGACGGTTACCCTCGCAGAAACCAACGCCCAGCTCCTTGTAGAACCATACCAGCAAAAAGGCCATGCACAGGAACATGATGACGGCCTGCAAAGCATCGGTGTACATAACGCCCTTCATACCGCCGGTTATCACATAGGCGGAAATGACCAAGGTAAAGATGAACAATGCCACATTGTAATCCACACCAAACATCTGCTCGATGAATACGGCTCCGCCCTTCAACACGACGGCTGCATAAAGGGGCATACCCAATATGATGACCGCTGCCACGAAACGACGTACATGGCGTGAGTGGTAGAACATACCCAGAAATTGCGGGAAAGAAGATGCGCCTAATTGGGCACCGATACTGCGTGTCCGCTTACCAAAGATGATAAAGGCGATGACCACGCCCACAAACATATTCAGGAAACACAGCCATTGGATGCCCATACCAAATGTGGCAGAAACTCCACCAAAACCTACAATAGCCGAGGCGGATATGAACGTGGCACCATAGGAGAGGGCCATAATAACGGAGCCCATGCCACGTCCACCAACCAAATAGTCATCGGCATTGCTCGTGTTCCTGTAACCCAGCCATCCCAAGTAGGCCAATACAATAAAATATACCAAGAAAACCAATCCTAACGTAAATGTATCCATGTCTTTGTTTTTTCGTTTATACCTAATTATAAATTATTTCGTCCTTTCTCATTCAGTCTTCACTATTCCAATATCGGATTCCATACCATATTGAAAAGGCTACACACACGAGGCTCAACAAATAGACAGCCCAAATCCCAGGATCTTGAATACCAAACATACTTGTTATTTTTAAAATGGTTCATAAAAAATCGGACTCACCATATAGGGTAAGTCCGACCGTTTTCCGTTATCACTCTTTTTCAATAACCACGCTACATCCTTACCCTACCATTCCGTACGGTAATAATAGTAATAACGGTTGTTGTAAGCGTGTGTCATCGTGTTGTATCTGTCTTTACTTCTGTTTCTGAGTGCAAAGATAGCTATAATAATGCATAATTCATAATGCACAATACATATTTTTTCTCTATTTTCTAAAATTGTTGACCGACGTCCAATGATTAACGGAAAAACTTACTGCCATTTTCCATCAATACAGACTCCAACCATATTCAGGCGGTAGAGCAACATGCTATATGCTGGAATGGAGTTGGAATCCTTAGAGCCATAGGCCAGTTCCTGAGGAATGTACACCAACCAGTCGTCGCCCGTGACCATATACTGAAGGGCTGTACTGTAGCCGTCTATGGTGTTCTTGACGCTCATCGACTGCGGAGCCGCCGTCTGGGGATCGAATGTGCCAAAATAGGTCTGCGCAAATACTGACATGGAAGATTCCAACGTTCCGGCATCGTTCAAATATTCCGTCTCCATTGTCCAGCCGCGGAAATTGACGCGGACGCTATCCGTGTAGCAGGGACTGACCAGCCCTTGCCCACGAGTAAGAATCCGCACACAAATACTGTCGGCAAGAACACCGGGGGAATCCTCACTCTTCCGGAAACTCTTGAACATACGCCATTCGCATTTCTCCTCCCACTTATCCCCATACAGGGCCTTTGCCTGTGCAATAGCCGTCCTGGCCGTATCTGCCACCTGGCTGAACCAGGAGGCGTTCCGGGACTGCCAATTGTAATAGGGATCCCACGTGTCATCCGTTTCCGAGCAACTGCTTATGCTTAACAGGAATACGGACAACAGGACAAAAAAAACTTTTTTTCCTTTTAAGAAACTGAGTATGCGCGAAGCATCAAGCGTAAATGGAGACATGAACAATGGGCGTAATTATAACAATTTCTTCAAAAGAGATGTAATGGTTACCTGATCCTCGATGATAGCACGAAGTTCAGATATGGGCACACGTTTCTGCTCCATCGTGTCGCGATAACGCAATGTTACACAATTATCCTGTAATGTGTCATGATCCACAGTAACGCAGAAAGGCGTACCGATGGCATCCTGACGACGATAACGCTTTCCGATTGAATCTTTTTCCTCGTACTGGCAATTGAAATGGAAACGAAGGTCGCTGATGATCTCTTGTGCCTTCTCGGGCAGGCCGTCCTTCTTAACCAAGGGCAGAACAGCAAGCTTAACAGGCGCCAATGCTGCAGGAAGACGCAGTACGACACGGGTTTCACCATTTTCCAACAGCTCTTCGCAATAGCTGTGACACATGATAGAGAGGAACATTCTGTCCACACCGATACTTGTTTCGATAACATACGGGGTGTAACTCTCACTCGTTTCGGAATCAAAATATTCTATCTTCTTGCCGCTGTATTTGGCATGCTGGGAAAGGTCGAAATTAGTACGGCTGTGGATTCCTTCTACCTCCTTGAAACCAAACGGCATAAGGAATTCGATATCGGTGGCCGCATTGGCATAATGAGCCAATTTGTCGTGATCGTGGAAACGATAGTTCTCGGCTCCGAAACCAAGTGCCTGGTGCCAAGCCATACGTGTCTGCTTCCACTTTGGGAACCAATCCAGTTCGGTACCGGGCTTCACGAAGAACTGCATCTCCATCTGCTCAAACTCACGCATACGGAAAATGAACTGGCGGGCTACAATCTCGTTGCGGAATGCCTTTCCTATCTGGGCGATACCGAAGGGTAGTTTCATACGTCCTGTCTTCTGTACGTTCAGGTAGTTGACGAATATACCCTGAGCCGTTTCCGGACGCAGGTATATCTTGCTGGCACCCTCGGCCGTGCTACCCATCTCGGTAGAGAACATAAGGTTGAACTGGCGAACCTCGGTCCAGTTACGGGTTCCGCTGATGGGACAAACAATCTCCTCGTCGATGATAATCTGGCGTAATTCCTCCAGATTGTTGTCATTCAAAGCCTTTGCAAAACGTTCGTGCAAGGCATCACGCTTCTGGGCAATCTCCAAAACGCGAGGACTTGTCGTGCGGAACTGTTCTTCGTTGAAATTTTCCTTGAAACGCTTGGCTGCTTTCTGTACCTCCTTGTCTATCTTCTCGTCATATTTTGCAATCTGATCCTCAATGAGCACATCGGCACGATAGCGCTTCTTGCTGTCGCGATTGTCGATAAGGGGATCGTTGAAAGCATCTACATGTCCACTTGCCTTCCAAGTCGTCGGGTGCATGAATATGGCGGCATCAATACCCACGATATTCTCGTGAAGGAGTACCATACTCTGCCACCAGTATTGCTTTATGTTGTTCTTTAGTTCTACACCGTTCTGACCATAATCGTACACTGCGCCTAATCCATCGTAAATGTCGCTGCTGGGAAACACAAAACCGTATTCCTTGCAATGGGAAACGATTTTTTTGAAAACATCTTCCTGTGCCATAGATTTTTATTTATCTTATTTCTTTTAATTCTTGCGCAAAAGTACGCATTTTCTACGAATAAAATGCTATATTTGCACATAAAATAATGAAAAAGCCTATTCTTTAGCATTAAAGGACAATGACGGACAACGTTAAAAATACAGAAGGAATTACACACCACCTGAATCAAATGTACCAGAACTGGTTTCTGGATTATGCCTCGTATGTCATCCTGGAACGTGCCGTACCGCACATAGGAGACGGTTTCAAACCTGTACAGCGACGTATCATGCATAGTATGAAACGCATGGATGACGGTCGGTACAACAAGGTGGCAAACATCGTTGGGCATACTATGCAGTTCCACCCCCACGGAGATGCCAGCATCAAGGATGCACTGGTACAGTTAGGACAAAAGGACCTGCTGATAGATTGCCAGGGAAACTGGGGAAATATCCTGACGGGCGATGATGCGGCGGCAGGCCGATACATTGAGGCACGATTGTCGAAATTTGCCCTGGATGTGGTCTTCAACCCTAAGACAACGGAGTGGAAATTATCCTACGATGGGCGTAACAAGGAACCGATTGCCCTGCCTGTGAAATTTCCATTGCTTCTGGCACAAGGAGCCGAGGGTATAGCCGTTGGCCTAAGCTGTAAGATCCTACCCCATAACCTGAACGAAATATGTGATGCCGCCATCAGCTACCTGCACGGAGAGGAATTCCAACTTTACCCCGATTTCCCAACCGGAGGAAGCATTGACGTGAGCAAGTACAATGACGGGCAACGAGGCGGTATGGTTCGGGTAAGAGCCAAAATAGAAAAGCGGGACAACAAAACGCTCGCCATCACAGAAATTCCCTTTGGAAAGACCACTGGATCTGCCAGCAAACCAAGCGCATTCATCGAAAGCATAACGAAAGCCATAGAAAAAGGCAAGATAAAGGTGCGTAAAGTGGAGGATATGACGGCGGCCAAAGTGGAGATACTGATTCATCTGATGCCTGGTGTCAGCAGCGACAAAACCATAGACGCCCTATATGCCTGCACCGATTGCGAGGTGAACATAAGCCCCAACTGTTGCGTGATAGATGACAAGAAACCTTGTTTCCTGACCATCAGCGACATACTGCGCAACAATGTGGACACAACCCTGAACCTGCTGCGAAAAGAAAGGCTGATCAGAAGAGGGGAATTGACCGAAAGTCTGCACTTTGCATCGTTGGAACGCATTTTCATAGAAGAGCGCATCTACAAGGACAAACAGTTCGAAAATGCCAAAACAATGGATGAGGCCTGTGAATGGATCGACAATCGCCTGACCCCATGGTATCCAAAGATGGTACGCGAGGTAACAAAAGACGACATCCTGAAACTGATGGAAATAAAGATGGCCCGCATCCTGAAATTCAACAAGGATAAGGCTGATGAACTGATTGCCCGCATAAAAGAAGAAATCGCCCAGATTGACAAGGAACTGAACAATATGGTGGAAGTGACTTGTGACTGGTTCCGATTCATCAAGGACAAATACGGGAAAGACCACCCAAGGCTGACGGAAATAAAGAGCTTTGACACGATTACCGCAGCCAAGGTGGTGGAGGCCAACCAAAAGCTGTACATCAACAGGAACGACGGATTCATCGGCACAAGCCTGAAGAAAGATGAATATGTGTGCAACTGCTCTGACATCGATGATGTCATCATTTTCTATAAAGACGGTACATACAAAATCGTCAGGATGAGCGAAAAACTTTTCATCGGTGAGACGGAGCGCTCCAAAGCAGAAAAGAAAAAGGCTGAAATCATCCATATAGACATTTTCAAGAAAAGCGACTCGCGTACCATATACAATGCCGTGTATCGAGACGGAAAAAGCGGTAGTTACTACATAAAGCGCTTCAACGTGACGAGCATCACACGCGACAAAGAATATGACTTGACTCAGGGAAAGTCAGGAAGCCGTGTCCTGTATTTCACGGCAAACCCTAATGGTGAAGCGGAAATCGTTAAAGTGACCTTGAAGCCCAACCCTAAATTGAAGAAGGTCTTCTTTGACAAGGATTTCAGTGAAATCGCCATAAAGGGAAGGCAAAGTATGGGCAACCTGCTGACAAAATTAGAGGTCACACGCATCACACTAAAAAGTCACGGGGGCAGTACGCTGGGCGGACGAAAGGTTTGGTTCGACCACGATGTGAAACGCGTAAACTACGATGAGCAAGGAAGCTACCTAGGTGAGTTCAACAACGATGATCAGATTCTGGTCGTATTGGACAATGGCGATTTCTATACAACAAGTTTTGATGCAAACAACCACTTTGAAGAGAATATCCTGCGCATAGAAAAATTCGACCAGGACAAGGTCTGGACGGCCGTACTTTTCGATGAGACTCAGAATGGTTACCTCTATGTGAAACGTTTCCAAATGGAAGCTTCCAACAAACATCAAAACTACTTGGGAGAGAACCCACAAAACAGGCAACTACTCCTGACGGACACGCCTTTCCCACGATTCCTCGTCACTATGGGCGGAGCCGACAGTTTCCGCGAACCCATAGAAGTGGATGCAGAAGAATTTATTGGATTGAAGAGCTTCAAGGCACGCGGAAAAAGAGTGACCACATTCAATGTGGCTGGAGTGGAAGAACTGGAACCAAACAGACAGCCAGAAGCACCCAACCAAGAAGACAGCAATGAGACAGGGGAGGAAACAGACGAGAGTCTGGATCCTGACGCAGAAAAAAGTCAACAAGACGTGGCAGACGAGATAAACGGCCAATTACATCTCTTCGATGAATAAACGACTCCTTTTTTCTGTTTTCCTTTGCTCACTAAGCCTATTGGCAACGTCTGCATCTGAAATGGGAGAGGATTTTTCCCGTTCCGTGATGTTTGGTGTCGGACGGAGCAATCAGTTGGATACGTATCTATCACCACTGGAATACCGAGGACCACAATTCTCGTTCCTGAGAGAAACCAACCACATGACACGTTGGGCTGATGGACAAATTTCCTTTCAACAATTACTTGAGGGGGTATTTTCCATAAACGAGAGTCCTGCAAAAAACGCCAACGACTGGGCTGGACGAATCGGATACAATGCCGGTCTTCATTACCAATGGCACATACATCCTCGACTGACCTTAATGGCGGGCGGACTCTTGGGAGGCAATGCCGGTTTCCTGTACAACGACCGAAACGGAAACAATCCTGCCCAAGGGAAATTCAACGTAGACCTATCTGCATCTGCCGCTGGCATTTATACGTTTCACATACGACGTATTAACTTCGTTGCACGATACCAAGCAGATTTACCGGTCTTCGGCTGTATGTTCAGCCCTCAATACGGACAAAGTTACTATGATATTTCTTTGGGGCATCGCGACCACAATTTTGTTGCGACCTGTCCTGCAAATGCACTTAGTCTGAGACAACTGCTCACACTGGATATTCCTTTCCGGAAAGCAGCCTTGAGGATTGGCTATCTGAGCGATATACGGCAAAGCCACGTCAATCACATTAAGACGCACGACATTAGCCGTTCATTCTTGATAGGATTTGTCAAAAAATTCGCCCTTGTTGACTTTCATGAAAAGGGAAAAAGATCTGAAAAAAACGAACCATAATGAACACATTACATAAAATTCTGATTCCTGTTTTCTGCTATCTCTTACTCGTTGGATGTCAGCAAGGGGAAGAGTACGACAATACGCCACAGACCAATATGGAAGCCTTGTGGCGCATAATAGACGAGCATTACTGCTTTCTGGATTACAAATCACAGGAAACAGGACTAGACTGGGATGCCGTTTACACAAAATATAAAGCTAAACTTAACCCGAAGATGTCGCGTTTGCAACTTTTCGAGGTACTTTGCGAAATGTTGTCCGAATTACGCGACGGACATGTAAATTTGTCCACAAGCGCAGATGTCGGGCGATACTGGAATTGGAAGGATGACTTTCCCGCGAACTTTGATCAGGAACTGAGGGATCATTACCTCGGGACGGATTATAAAATTGGAGCCGGCATAAAATACCGTATCCTGCCAGACAATATCGGCTATCTGGTGTACGAAAGTTTTTCTGACGGTATCGGAGATGGCAATTTGGATGATATTCTTTATTACATGCGTCTTTGCAACGGACTCATTATCGATGTACGAAACAACGGGGGGGGCGCATTAACCAACGCAGAACGGTTTGCACAACGATTCACAAACGAAAAGATTCTTGTTGGCTACACCTGCCATAAAACAGGACCCGGACATAATGATTTCTCTGAACCCGTACAGGAATTCCTGGAACCTTCGACGGGTGTCAGATGGCAAAAAAAGGCCATCGTTCTGACAAACCGAGGCTGTTATAGTGCGACCAATACTTTCGTACGGGACATGAAGGAATGTCCCCTCGTTTCCGTATTAGGAGATCAGACCGGAGGGGGGAGCGGTATGCCATTCAATAGCGAACTTCCCATTGGATGGAGCGTTCGTTTCAGTGCGTCTCCAAGTTTCGATGCAAAGATGCAGCAAATAGAATTTGGCATAGAACCAGACATCTACTGTTCACTCGATAGTTCTGATTTGGCAAATGGATACGACACGTTGATTGAAACGGCTCGAAAAAGCTTTACGAAATAAAGTGCCCGTCAAAATGACCGTTCCATTTTCCAGTAAGTATGACCAAAAATAAACAGATTTTTTGCACGCACAAATCCCAACGACGCATAAAGGCGTTGTGCCTTAATATTCACAGGATCTACAGCCAGAGTAACATGTGGTATTCCTAACAGGCGACCATTCTCAATACATTTCCTTATCAAAGCTTGCCCGATGCCTTTTTTTCGACAAGACGGAACAACCGCAAGAGTATCGATATAGTATTCACCGGGTTCTGCTTCATCTTCCATACCTGGAAATTCCGTGCCGAACAACTCCTTTATAATATCCATTGTACGAACCCGTAACTCATGATAGAAACGACCATCATAAGCTGTGGCCATACCAACGGAAGTGGTCTCTCCCTTTTCGTCTGTCTTTTCTACAATAAGTGTGTTAACGTAGCTGTAAAGGACATCTGTTCGGGAACAGATTTTTTCGGCAAAACATTGTATTCGTTCTTCGGGAACGTTCTCCCAAAGCATTGCCGTATAAAAGCCCCTTGAAATAAACAAAGCATCGTCTATCGTTGCCTTTCTGAATAATAAATCCGTATCATTCACCGCTACCATATCGATGCTAATCCTTATCTAAGTACGCCTGATAAGACTCGAACTTACACGCCCGAAGGCACCAGATCCTAAGTCTGGCGTGTCTACCAATTCCACCACAAGCGCTTATATAGACACTGCAAAGGTACAAAATTATCTTCAAACAGCAATAACGCCTGTATCCTTTTTTCGGAATATCGCGTTTCTGTCTATATTCTTTAAGCAAGGAGTTTCATTTGAAGGAACTATTGAGCCCCAAACTTCTTCATCACGTCCTTGCTGTTTACTTTTTGAACACATCCATTCCATCTGTCAATAGCCTGACATGCGGCCAAGGCAGAAGTTTCACCAAGAACCATGAAAACCGGTTCCATGCGAATGCTGCCGTATGCTATATGGCTTGCACTCAAACATACAGGAACGAGCAGGTTACAGGCTTCCGATTCCATTGGGGTAATAGAACGATAAGATATACTATATGGCCCAGGACAACCAATCTCTACATCTCCCTCATTTTTAACCATGCCGTTAATCACATACCGACCGCAATTGTGGGAGTCCATCGTGTAGGCTGCCCAACCGATCACATCATCTACTTCAGTACGATGCTGGCAATTATGTTCTGTCATGATATACCGACCAATCATACGACGTGATTCACGAACATAAAGTTGGGTCGTAAAATGATTTGATTCCTCATATTCATCTTTTGGGAAACCCCATTCCAACATACTCTTCCTTATGCTGTCGGGAATACGTTCATCATGACCGACAAAATACAATAAGCCCAAAGTATAATCTGTGTGTGCTTGTCTTATCCTTTCCCGCTCCTTAAAGCTTGCATCTGGATAATTCCAGTTTTCGCCGATCATGTCTGTGGAAAATGCACCTCGATTATTAATATCAGTCTTATTGTTCGGCATCATACTCCAAGCAAAACAATCCTTTATGGAACGCCATGGCTCAACTTCTTTCCAGCGAAGAAGCAATTCATACTTTGTAGAATCATACCGTTCTGGTCGCGTTATCGGCAACCGGTTTTCTGGATCATTTGTTAAAGTTATGCGATAGTTATATGCCTGAACGCATTTGTCACCCGTTCCAGTTTCCTCAACCTCACCTTTCAAGATTCCATAAAGTAAACCACTCTTGGGGGCGCCCTTCACACGGTATGGATCCACATTATCTGGAAACTGGTGATATTCTCGTACATGCGCACCATTATATGTTTCTCCGTATTGGGCATTTGGCTCGCGCCCGACAGTATAATTCACACCACTATAAGCCATTAAATCGCCCTCGTAACTGCAATCGATGAACACCTTAGCATCAACATTGACTTTTTCAGACGGATTTGCTACATTTACAAAAGTAACTTTGGAAATCTTATTTTTCTCTTTTTTCACCTTATCCAAGCGATAAGACATTAAAGGCGAAATATCTGCCTCATGAAGAAAATCCTGATAGACAGAAAGAGCAACTTTTGGCTCGAACAAATACATGGGTTCATCACTATCGTATTTCTTTGCTACACGAGTGTAAAACTCGCGACTTAACCCTTGTATAATGGAAAAAGCACCAATATCCGTAGCACCCAATCCACCAGCAGACAACCCTCCAATACGATTGGACGGTTCAACCAATAGGACACTTTTTCCTTGATTATGTGCAGCATAGGCCGCAACGACGCCCGAAGAAGTAGCACCATAGATGCAAATGTCAACCACCTTATTGTTGGTTGTGGCAATGGCACGACCAAATAAAAATAGAGTGGAAAAAAATAAAATTACACGTTTCATATTCCAATTTATATCATATTTGATTACAAAATTAAGAAAAAAAAGGAGAAACGACAAGAAAGAATAAAAATAAAGACTATTGTAGCTAAGAAAAAACAAAAAAAA
>JAZLIY010000025.1:0-4111 GCA_045617645.1 Bacteroidaceae bacterium
GCTATCTGTGTAAATATATATTTGCCGGAATTCATTTCTTACAGATTATAAAACCAGTAAGAAACGAAAAAAATCAAATCGATTTTGTTAAAAAACTCTACAAATTATAAAATATCAACACATTACAAGAAATTTCAAAAAGTTAACGCACCAGTATTACTTGCAAAACTACGAAATTTTCTTCAAAATAAAGCTCTTTAGAAATCAATTGTCAAAAACTATAAAAGTTTATGATGGTTTTATGGTTAATGGTTTATTCATCTGACTTTTCCTGATTTAGGTTGACAGTTTTTTGGGAGTTTTACTGATATTGTTTACAGCATTCCTGAATAGGTTTACAGTTTACTGTTCCCGTTGACATTTTACTAGAAAACTTGTCGTCAACCTTTTTCGCAACAAAAGTATACATTTTAGTTATTCCATTGAGGTTTTGACGTAAACTTTGTTCTTCCACATCTTCCTCTGCTTACCGGTCTGTCCCTTGTGGACAGCAGCCGGAACCTGCATTCCGATGCTCATGTGCGGTCTCTTGAAGTTGTAGAATTCGATGAACGAAGCTATCATTGCTTTTGCTTGGCAGATGTTGGAGAAGCACTTCCGTGGATATATGAGTTCCTGTTTGATAATGCCGTTAGCTCGTTCGGCAATGGCATTGTCGGTCGGTTTGTAGTCCTCGGTCATGCTTATGATGATGTTGTGCCTCTTCAGCTCGTCGACATATTCTCTGCAGCAGTATTGGGTTCCCCGGTCGGAGTGGTGCACGAGTCCCGTCAGATCGTCCTTTCCCGTCTGCCCGATGGCCATCCGGAGCGCGGAGAGGGTGAACACGGCCATCAGCGAGTCGGAAAGGCACCATCCCACGATCATGTGGGAGTAGGCGTCCGTTATCAGGTGCAGGTAGCAGCATCCGTCTTCGAGGCCGACGTACGTTATGTCGGCGACCCACACCTCGTTGGGCCTTGTGGGGACTATCTCTCGGTAGATGTTCTTGTAGGTGCGGAAACGGTGGTTGGAGTTGGTGGTGTGCCTTGGCTTGGGCCTCGGAAGCGTCAGGCGCCAACGGTCCAGCAGCGCATAGAAGCTGTCGCGCCCGGGAACCCATCCTTCGTCGAACATGTCCCTGAGCATGACCCAGAGCTTGTAGCCTCCGATGCGCATGTCCTGCTCGCGTATCTCCCTGACGGCCTGTATCACCAGGGCCTCTCTCCTGTAGCGTTCGGCGTAGTCTGTCTTGGACTGGTAGTAAGCCTGTCTGCTGTGGCCAAACAGCCTGCAAGCGGCATCGACTGACAGGCCTTGCCGCTCGCATAGTCTCGTCACTGCTTGGCCCCAGGTTTTTTTCTGATCGCAATACCCTGCTCCTCGGCGATGTCTATCATCGTGTTCAGGGCCATGACCTGCATCTGGGACTTCTTCAGCTCGAGCTCGAGCTCGAATATCCGGTCCTGAAGCTCCTTCTCCGCCTGGGTCGTCGGAGACTTGGTCGTTGTCTTCTTTGACATGATTTCCTGGATTTGGGGATTCTCGCGCAAAGATACTGGATTTTGGCGCAGCCCGAACTTCTTCACCCATCTGCACAGCAACATGGGGTTGCTCAAACCATACTTGTCGGCGGTCTCCCGCAAGGTCATGTCCGTGTTCATGTAATCGAGGGCGATTGCTAATTGTTGCTCCTTTGGGAGCCTCGCGTTTTTTGTTCTAAGTCTTGACATATTTGAGACGTTTTTTGCCCCAATTTGTGTCAACCTATTTCAGGATAAGACACAACTTGGCGGTGAGGAGATTATCGGTCATCTGGGGCGTTCGGGATGGTATGCGGCAGGGGCTTCGATTTGCGAGATGGTGGAGTCTATCATCAACGACCAGAAGCGTGTGTTCCCCGTATGCGCCTATCTGGATGGCGAGTACGGCTACAAGGATATCTACCTTGGCGTGCCTGTGATTCTGGGCAGAAACGGTGTGGAGAGGGTGATTGAACTGGAGCTGGACGAGAGCGACCGTGAGAGGTTCGCCGTCTCGGAAAAGGCGGTGAGAGAGAATCTTGAACTGATGAAGACGTTGATGCGATTATGACCAACGAGGAAAGCCTGAAAGGGCTGGAGATTCGTAAAACAATGAGATAATGTATAAAATTACCAAACGTCTTTTCGATTTCATCTGTGCCATCATAGGCATCATCGGCACTTCGCCACTTTGGATTATTGCCATCATCGGTATTCTGGTATCTGACCCAGGTCCAATATTCTACATGGCAACACGTATCGGCAAGGACAACAAGCCTTTCCGTATGTTCAAGTTCCGCTCCATGCGCGTGCTCAAAGCTCCCAAAGAAGGTGCCGAGGCATCGCTTCGTCCTGAAGAAGACCGCATCTTCCCGTTCGGGCACTTCATCCGTAAGGTGAAGATCGACGAGTTGCCTCAACTGCTGAACATCTTGAACGGCACCATGAGCATCATCGGCCCGCGTCCTGTAGCACAAGACCAGTTCGACATGTTCCGCTATGGGAAATGGAACGAGGCTGCCAAGGTTCCTGTAGGACTGAGTGGCCCAGCAGCCTTGTACGACTTCATCTATGGCGATCAGTTTACGGACGAAAAGGAATATATGGAGAAGGTTTATCCTACCCGCAGGGAATTGGAATATACCTACGTGCAGAAAGCTGGCTTCTGGTATGACGTGAAGATGATAGTCTATACTGTCATTTGCATCTTGTATGCCTTGGTGGGCAAGGAGTGCACGTGGATACTGAAAGAATTCCTCGATGACGCAAGGAAGAGCAATCCAGAGATTGAAGTTTTACCAAAAAGATAATAAATTATGAAATACCTGATAGTTGTAGCGCACCCGGATGACGAGGTGCTTGGAGCTGGGGCTTCGATTAAGAAATGGACTTCCAATGGTGATACTGTTGATGTGTGTATTATGTGTACTGAGGCGAAAGCTCGCGCTTTCCGACCATCAGACGGTGAACTGGAAGATGACACACATAAGGCTATTAAAAGTATAGGCGTTGATAAGATATATGAAGGGTCTTTTCCAAATATTGAAATGAACACGGTTCCCCATTTGCAGTTGGTGCAGTTTATTGAGGCGGCTGTTAAAGAAAGTAAACCTGATATTGTAATCACCCATCATCCTGCCGATACAAACAACGATCATTTGCAGACCTCGATGGCGTGTCAGGAGGCAGTCCGTATCTTCCAAAGGAGAGCAGATGTCAAGCGCATCAAGGAGTTCTGGTATATGGAAGTGCCATCTTGTACCGAATGGAAAATCAACAATGGACTGAATACGTTCAACCCGAATTGTTTCATAGAGGTAGGCAAAGAAGGTGTAGAAGCCAAGATACAAGCTTTGGAAATGTATCGTGGCGTGATGCGCCCTTACCCACATCCTCGTTCAATAGAATACATCACTGGTCTTGCCGCAATGCGAGGCGGCCAATGGGGCCTGAACTATGCCGAGGCGTTCG
This sequence comes from Bacteroidaceae bacterium, assembly GCA_045617645.1. Taxonomy (GTDB): domain Bacteria; phylum Bacteroidota; class Bacteroidia; order Bacteroidales; family Bacteroidaceae; genus Physcousia. Next base: position 3,474 of record JAZLIY010000025.1, read on the forward strand.
AGGTGGTGCTGAGGCAGTATTGACTCAGCGCAACTTTTTAGATAAATTGCTGATATGAAGATAGATAAATCATTACTCGATAATCTGTTGGCTCAGGCGGCTTCTAATCCGCGGCAGAGGCAGAGTTATGACCTGCGCACTTCACCTGAAGATTCATCCCAGCGTGTGCTCAACGCATTGCTGCCGGGGACGACAATACCCATCCATCGACACACAAAGTCCACCGAGACATTCGTGCTGCTTCGCGGAAAGTTGGAGGAGATTTTCTACGAAGAGGGACGCGAGACTTCCCGAATACTGTTGGAAGCTGGAGGTGATGTGCAGGGGTTGTGCATTCCCCTCGGCCAATGGCACACCGTCAACGTCCTCGAACCCACCGTCATTCTGGAATGCAAGGATGGGAAGTATGAGCCGTTGGGGAAGGAGGATGTGATTGGGGGCTGATGGCTTCGCTCACGATAACGATACGCTTCGCTACGATGACGAGCTAACGGTTAAGAATTGTTAATCCGTTAAGAATTTTCCCGAAATCATCTTCCGTGTCAGGAAAAAGTTGTAATTTTGCAATGAAAAAATGCAGGTGAGTCACAACTAAATTTGCAGTGAGAAAAGGTGGTTTGAGACATGATGATAGAACG
>JAZLIY010000026.1:0-10582 GCA_045617645.1 Bacteroidaceae bacterium
TGCACCAGTACCCCTCGCGGGTTGGCATAGATGAGGCTGTCCATCTCTGCCAGCTGGCGAGAAGCCTCATCGTGGTGGTGGCAACCGAGCAGGATGCCCATCATCAGCACGCAAACAATCCCGAATTTATGACTATATGTCGTTATCATACCGCAAAAATACAACAAAAAATCTTTCAAAAACCTAAAACCTGAGCGGGCGTGAGTTGAAGTGTGGGTGTCTTTTCCTTCCGTCTTTTGGTTGTGTGATTGTCAAGTGAATGTATTTTCTTGCCTATCTCGTTGTGTGGCACCGCCACTACTGCCGGTTCTGCCCGAAAGGCATTGCTTCGGAGGGCTGGTGGGGCAGAGGTTGGGGACGGACACCCGGGAAGTCCCTGTGCTGAAGCCACACGACCTCTCCCTGTTCCATGTCCAGTTCCAGATAGCCTCGCCCGGCATCGGTCACGCGATATGCCTTGTCTTTTCCGTTGCACAGGCTAACCTTCAGTTTGTCCATGGGGATATCCGTCTGTATGCGGCATGTACCACCCTGTTCACTTTCCAGCTGGATGAAGGCCGTCTGCCCACCCTTGCGTGCAGCACTTACCAGAACGGCACCCTGCGCCCTCATGCCGATAAAGGAGGCATCGGGCCATCGGGCCGGTGTCCCGTTGAAGACGCGTATGCAATCGCCCCAATCCTGCATATAGAAATCGTGCAGGGTAGATACACCGGCAAAGGGTGTCTCGATGACGGGGCCGCTCTCGCCGTACAGCGTGTTAGGCATCAGGAAGTCTTTCAGGAAGATGTCGAACTGGTCGGCAGCCTCGTTTCCCCTGCCGGCACTCGCCAGCATGGCAGCCTTTCCCGTGCGCGAATACCCCTGGTCGCCCTGCCAGCGGTCAATGCTCTGCTCCATCTTGCGCTTCTGCTCGGGATTATCCCAGGAATAGAAGTGGTAGGGGTATATCATGAACAGGTGGGAATAGTGGCGGTGGTGCGTATCCTCGAACTTCACTTCCTCGCTCACCTTGAAGCCTGTTTCCTCGTCGTACTGGAAATCCGGCATCTTGTCCAAGAAATCCTTCCACTGGGAGACCATCGGGTCGTTGATTCCGCAGATAGAATCTATGCGGAGTAGCGTGATGAGTCCTTGTCGCAGGTTGGCCAAGTCGTAGTTGGAATTCCTGCCGCAGGAAATGGGAGCATCCCTGTACTCGGGAGAAGCCGTGGGGGGCAGTCCGTATGTGCCGTCGGGATACTGTTCACGTATATGGAAGAAAAGATTCACGGCAGACTTCAACAGGGGGAAGAGTTGCTCCCGCATCTGTTTCTTGTCGCCATAGGCATTGCATTGCAACCAGTAGTAGTGCAACGTCCACGCCAGATTACCCGCCTCATACTTGTTTATCTTGCCCAGGGCAGGATCCAGCGGTTCATGGAAGTCGTAGGTGCAGGCACGGGGCAGACAAGCGGCATCCGTCCAGCTCTCCTGTCCCCTGATGTCCGTAACGTTGCGTGTCAGGTTGTCGCGGTGCTGGAAGAAGCCATCCCAGAGCGGTTGTGCCAGCATCGCCAGGTTGGCCTTTGTCTGCCAACTATAGGTAAGCTGGATATTCAGGTTCATCCAGATGGCGGGCCACGGTGTGTCCCACGATGGCCATACGCCCATCAGGTCCACCACAGGGCAGCCGGGGCGGCCGGTCGATGCAAACTTGTAATACTGTGCCCAGTAGTAACTCTCATATCGTGCATTAGAGAAAGAGAGGAAGGCAGCCTGTCGATAGAAATCGTGCCACCAGCGCAGATGGTCCTTCGCCATTTTCTTCCGGGATTCCCCTGCAGCCTTTTCCAGCAGCGTGCGGGCCTCCTGCACTGCCACGTCCGCATCCTCGTGCTGTGTAACGGTGGCCAATATGCGGCGCGTTTTTCCCTTGCCTTGCGTCAGCCATGCCACCACATACGACCGCACGATATGGGTGAACGTGGTATCGGAAGCCAACGGCTGCATCACATAGTGGAAATCCCCCTCATCCGTCCGTACGGCATCGGGGTTGGACTTGCCTTCGTGGTTCAGGTAGTTGGCAGGTAGCCAGCTCTTGTCGATGATGTATGTGGGACTTATTGCCTGCTGGGGAACGAAATCCCATGTATAATCCTTTTCGCACCCCTCGGCCTCCGTTTCCATCACCATCACGTTGCGGCATGCATGAACGTAGGTGAGGAACGAGATGGCACCCCCGTCTGTGGTGAAGTGCCCCTTCGTCTGTGCGTCATAGAGCGAAAGCCTCATCTCCTCCTTCGTCACGTGTCCTTTGGTGGCCAGGGTAAAGTAACCGATGGGCAAACGGGCCGAGTTGAACAGACTGAACGAAGAACGGGCTTCGGTAACGTCGCTTCGTCCTACGTTAAGCCGATAGACATTCTCACGCAGTTTATACATGTTCAGTCCCAGCAGTCCGTTTCCCATCAGGGCTCCGGTATAGTATCCACGTCGCTGACCAAAATCCCTGACGGGTTCTACGGGATCGCTCGTCAGCGTGTCCCAATGCATGTCATGCTGAGCCAGGAACGAAGGCCAGTCAATATTATCTGTCGAAACTTTACGGTTTCCCCCCATGCAGAACAGGGGGAGCAGACAAAACAGGAAGAAGGGATGTGATTTCATTTTTTTTGCTTTTATCCTCTGCAAAGATACGATTAAGTGAGAGAAAAAGCAAATAACATTTGGTTTTTCCGAGCGGAAGTATCTTCGACCGTCAGGCCAAAGTACGATTAAGCGAGCGCATAGCAAAAGAAAGTGTGATTTATTTGTTTTTCCGAGCGTGAGTATCTTCGAGCTTTAGCTCAAAGTACGATTAAGCGAGCGGAATTCCAAACATAGGGTTTACCATGTATAAGATTCAGACAAAGAATGCTGATTCGTTATTACTTTATACTAATTCTGCTAATTTTAAACAAAACAGAAGCAATAATTTGGTGGTATAAAGAAAAAAGGCGTAATTTTGTACTCGTGCATCAATGTACTTGCAAAATATGGAAAAAGAAGCGATATTATCCAATCATCGTGATATGACGTCGTTTAGATATGGCGATTATAATATCCGTTTCCGCACTCCTTCTATCCTGAAAAGATATACTGAAGTGAAGGAGTGGGATAAGGGATATCTTGTCGTTATGGCAGACTATGAAGGCATTGGCATCATGGAAGAGTATATAGACATTGTTCCTATCCTTAAGAACCTCTGTATTAATCCTGATACTTTTCTCCGTGATATTCAAACTGTTAAAATAGGAAACTATGAGTCATAATGAGATTGTAAATATCAGTTCAAACGCAGACATGATAGTTTGCGGTTATGCTTTATTTACATTCCGATGTGATATAGTCGAGTAATTGTCGGTGTACGGGATCCAGAGACAGTAGATTCGGGTTGCCGATGAGGACGGTCTGTTCCTTGGCCCGGGTGAGAGCCACGTTCAGCTTGCGGTCGATGGTGATGCCGTGTTCCTGGAACGACTGGCTGCACAGGAAATCCAACTGGTAGGGGTGCTGTACGGTAAAACCATAGACGATGACATCGCGCTGACTCCCCTGGTATCGCTCTACCGTGTCGATGGTGATGCCCTCCAGGGCGGGCAGATTCAGTTTTTCCAGTTCGCGGTGTACGGTGGCTATCTGGTGACGGTAGGGTACGATGATGCCGATGCTTTCCTCTGCCGAGAACGGTCGGCCGTTCCTTATATATAAAGTATAGACGGCCTTTACCACCTGGGCTATCATCTGTGCCTCTACGGGGTTCGTCTTGGGTGAGTCGCTATGTCCGGGTGTTGCCGACGGCAGGAAGATGAACCGTTTGCCGGACAGGAGCCGTTGCATCTCGTCGTTCTCATCCACTTGCGGGAAATGGAGTGCTGCGGCCTGATGGGGCAGGGGAACGGCATTCAGTTGATGGTCGTAGAAATGTCGGCTGGCAAACGCAGCTACCTCGGGGTGCATGCGTCCCTGTCGGGTGAACCGGTAGATGAAGGGCGAGTCACCATCGGGGTATGCCTTTTCTTGCATCCTGAGTAATCGTTGGAAAAGCGATTCCCGACAATCCGTCAGCCCGATGCCGTGCAGGATGTCCTCGGTTACCACCGACTCCGATGCGTCCTGTTGCACCACGGCCGGCAGTTGCTTGTGGTCACCGATGAGTACGAATTTCTTTACGGCATTCGTTCCGTCGTGACGGGCACACAGGATACCCAGGATATGGGGTTCCAATATCTGCGATGCCTCGTCTATGATAGCCACGTCGAATGCTTTCAGCGTAAAAAGTTCGGGGCGCGACGAAATGGCGGTGGTGGTGCCAACCACGATGCGTGTATTCCTCAGAAGCGAGGCGAAGTCTGACAGTCTAGGGCACGCATGTGCCTGATAGGCCATCAGGTAGTTGTGGTAGGCCGGTGGGCAGGACTGTCGAGAACCGATGCGCATGAACGGCAGTTTAGCCGACACCAGTTTACTGCACATCTCGTCCACAGCCCGGTTTGTATAGGACAACAACAGGATGGTTTCGGTAGGGTGGGCGAGTGTTTCCAGTACGATGTTCATCAGTCCGAAGGAGGTCTTTCCCGTTCCCGGCGGTCCGATGAGCAGAAAATAGTCCTGTGCCTGCCGGGCTTTCTGTACCAAAGGCGTAAACGTCCCGTAGTCGCCCGTCAGGGTAATCGTCCAATCATAGTCCGGTGTCCTTTGTCCCAGCAGCAGATTCCGTCGGTCATCCCTTGCGGTGAGCAGGGAATAGAGGGAACGGTAGAGCGTGCCGAACGAAGATTCGACGGTGTCGTGCTCTATCGCCCATAGCTGATTTTTCTTCTGTCGGAAAACGAAGCGGTTCTTTTGTGCAAAGCGCAGCTGAATCCATATCAGCCGCCCTTCTATCCGGTCGATACTGCATCGGTGAACGATACCCCAGCGTGCATCGGGCTGTTTTCCTTTAGGATAGGAATAGAGAATAACGGCATCGCCCACACGGAAGTTCGGACGATAGTCGTCGCCCTCCTCCGGTATCTGCAAGGCCAGTCGTTCGATTCCTTCGTTCGATGGTTCCGGCGTACATACCGTCAGTCCCACGTAGATGTTGCCCGCCAGCCTTTTTTCTTCCAGCGTACTGTTCCACAGCGCAGCCATGCCGCTTCCTTCCCTGCCCGGCGTGCCAATCTTGGAGAGCAGGTGTTCCCGGGCGATGAACGTCATCATACGATGATAATAGGCTTGTTCTACCGGTGTGGCGGTCTGGAAAGGCAGAAGGGCTTCGGACAGGGTAGGGAACAGATACCGTTCCCAGAACTTGTCCGTGATGTTGCTGCTTGTCCTTAACCGTTCGGGGTTCAGGGCACCGATTATCCGCCTGGAGCCACCCCTACTAAGTTCGTATTCCATCCACACCAGTTGGTTCCGTATGCGCATGGCCTCGTAGAGCAGATGTGGCGCGGCTCCTTCTTTTATCAGTCCGTCCGTGTATTTCGAATAGAGCAGGTAACTGTTTACCTCGCCGTTCTTCCGGCGAAAGCCGTAGTGCAGGACGGCCAGATAGAGCAACATCTGAACGTAGTGTTTCTCCTGGTGTCCGCCCGTGATGAACTCTTTCTTACCCGATTTCTGTTCTATGAGGACATGGTAGTCGTCCTGCAACAAGTCCATACGTCCCTGCAAGCCCAGCGTTTCGCAGAAGAACGACGGTTCCAGCAGCGCGTGGTCGGCATCGAAAGCCTTGTCTTCCTTTTTCAGTACTTCCAGGATATGCCGTATATTCTGTTGTTGCTGGGTGGCATTCTGATGCAGGTTTTTCAGGTCTTCCTGGCAGGCCAGCAGTCTCAGTGCGTTGTGGTGCATGAACCGCTGGGCACTGTCGGCGTATTTCACGGGTTCTCCCGATGCGTTGTTTATCTCTTCGTCCAGCATCTGCCCGGCAATGTTACCCAGCAGGATGGCACCCGTCGGTTGGCTCGTCTGCATCCGTTGAATAAGCAAGGCGTATGGTGTTGTTCCATACTCCTGGAAACAGCCTGCTATGGTGGAGATGTCGGCCAGATAGTCGGGTTCCAGGATGATGAGTTCCGGATACAGAACACCTTTCCTGACGGTCGGATGAATCAGGTTCAGCTGACTCCCCTTCCGTATCAGCTTGTTCAGGTATTCCCATCCTTCGCTCCCTTTTTCCAGGCCCGCCAGGGAAACGGTACGTTCCACCTGGTTCTCGTCTATGGTATAGAGGTGCTCCTCGTCCCAGTCCGTCACGCAGACGCGAGTGGTCGTCTTTTGCCTTTTGTCCTGCTGTGGTGGCAACTTCGTCCGGGGCAACAGGTCGGCCAGTTCCTTTGGCACAGGCTGATGGTGGAGAGTTGCCCATAGCTCCACTGTGGCCCGTATGTCGAAGGGCAGGAGAACAGACAGTTCCTCCTCGTCCTGTTCTCTGAGCTGTTGGCACCGAACGCGTACACTGTTCAGTTGATGCCGCAGGTCTGGGTCGATGCCGGTTTTCTCCGCCAGCCACGTAAGACGAGCAAAAGGCCCGCTGAAGTCCATCTGACTCCCGGCGGTACCTTCTGCCAATATTGATTGCAGGATGCGGTACAGTTCCGTGTACCGTTCCCAGATGTTTCCTGTCTTGTCCTGCAGCAGTTCCTGCAGTTCTGTGTCGTGCATTTACCAGTTGTCTGTTCTGAAGGGAGCCACGTGCAGGTTGCTCTTGGTCTTCAGGGTACAGGTTGGGTTGTCGGCCCATCCGTAGCGCACGGCCTGTGGCACCTTCACGTCATCGCAGCTGACGATGACTTCCTGCCCCTCGGTGCGTGCCTTTGCCACGTGCCATTCATGGTCTGTTCCGGCGATGATGAAGCCGGGCAGGTTCTCGTCCTGCAGGAACTCTTCGTAACCTACGGGACGGTCGAACTGGATGTGTGCCTCGTTGCCCTTCACGTAATAGCCCTTGTAGATAGGAGCGGTATAGGCAACCTTCTTCATGCCATAGGTGTTATGCAATGCTACGGCAGCCATGCGGGCACCCAGCTCGCGCTTTGTCTTCGGGTGGATATCGTCGGCAGTACCCAGGTCGATGCATACGGCCATGTTGGTGTTCTGCAGCGCCAGTACAGAGGCTTGTGCCTCGCGTAGGAGAGCCCATTGTGAGTCGGCCTGAAGGTCCTTATGCTCGCGGAAGTTGGCCAACTGTACGAAATAGAAAGGCATCTCGGGGTCGCCCCATTGCTCGCGCCAGTCCTGGATCATGGCGTGGAAACAACTGGAATAACCAGCTGCATTGCCCACGTTGCTGCAACCCTGATACCAAAGGAAACCGCGTACGGGGAAGTCCTTCAACGGTGCCATCATGGCGTTCCACAGAACGGTCGGATGGTTCGGGTTGTCGGGATCTTCACCCCACCAGGGTTGGCCCATCAGTCCCTGGTCGGCCAGGGTCTTCTTGCTCTGGAAGATTTTTTTCAGCACGTCCTTGTCGTAGTTCTTCTCCTTGTCTTTCAATATCAGTGAATTGCAGCCATAGACACTTTCCAGTACCTCGCGACGGGTCCATGCTTCGATGGGCGTACCGCCCCAGCAGTCGTCGATGACACCCACGGGCACCTTCAGTTCTTCCCACAGGCGCACGGCATAGAAGTAGCACAGAGCCGAGAAGTTATGGACGGTTTCTGGACTGCAAGGCTGCCATCCGCCCAGGTTGTCTGCCAGATGGAAGGCATCATGCTCCTCCAGGTCTGTAACCTTCTTGGCTTGGAACAGACGGATGTTGGGGAAGTTGGCATTCTTTATCTCCTCCTCGTAGTTCAGTACCTTACCCCAACCTTTCAGGGGCATTTCCATGTTGCTCTGTCCGCTGCCAATCCAGATTTCACCGATCATCACGTTCTCTAGCTTTGTCTCCTCGCCGTCGTTGAAGGCCAGCGTATAGGGACCACCGGCTTTGGGCGTCTGAATCTCCAGACTGAACTTTCCGCTGGCATCGGCTGTTGCAGAAACGGCTGAACGGCTCCAGCCCGTTTGCAGACTTACCTCGGCGCTCGGTTTCGCCAGACCGCAGATTTTCAGCGTCCTCTGCTGTTGCAGTACCATGTTGTTCGTGAACACACTGGGCAGGGTAACTTTGGCCTCTGCCACACAGGCACCGGCAAGCAGTGCCACAAGGGTTAGCATTTTTTTCATTATCCTATGCAATATATTATGGTTTGTATGCCTTCGGCAAGGCGAAGATAGTAATAATTTTCGACAATCACGTTTTCTGTGGCCTTATTTTTTTGTATAATGATATTTCATTGATAGTATTTCAATCTCTATCATGTTTTCTCGCACCTGATAGACAATTCTGTCTTCTGCGTTAATACGTCTTGACCATTTTCCTGCAAGTTCATATTTCAATGACTCAGGCTTGCCTATGCCGCTGAATGGATGTTCAATAATATCCTGCAACAACCGTTTTATGCGTTTGGCTGTTGTTGGATTTGTTTTCTTCCATTCTGCCCACTGCATTGAGGCAATAGGAGAAAAAATTAATTTCATAGTTCGTCAATGTTCACTTCTATACCCTTGCCGGCTCGTAAGTCTTTTTCTGCTTGACGAATATCATCCATCGTTTCATTGGAGGACATCAAATGCAGCGTTTCCATCAGCGAATTATACTCTGTCAATGACATTAGAATCGCGGATTCATCCCCATTGTCATTCACAACGATTGTATCAATGTCGCCAACGACACGGTCAAAATAGAGTCGGAAGTTCTTATTGACCTCTTGTAGTGTTGCGGTATTCATATTTTTTTCTTAATGTTGATATCTGCTGCATCACTGAGTGAGAAATGATAAGTGCACATAGTATATGTCTTTTTCTGCATGCAAATGTAGCAATTTAAATTCAATCAGCAAAAAGCAAATCGTTTTTTGTAGGCTATAACAGCCTTTTTTTATTTGTTCAGACTGACGGGTGCTCCGTCGGTGGCCATACCCTCGACGCTGACGATGGTTAGTGTCTTCTTTCCGTTATTGTAGAACTGAATCTGCGCCTTTCCCTTGTCATCCAGTTTCAGGTCAGGGTTCCAGTAGAGCGTTCGCCGGTAGTCGGACTGGTCCTTGGGAACGGACTTACTGTAGTCTGGCTGGTAGAAATCCTCGCATACGGCATAGCCCTGAAGGACGTAGCGCCGGTTGGCGCGTATCTCCCTCTTTCCGTCGTTGGGAATCAGTCGCAGGTCCACATCCACCGAGGGCTGGTTGCTCTGCTCGAACTTTTTGCTTCCCTCCAGTCGGGGACTGTAATCGGTATAGACATAGACCTTGTCCAGGTTACTCAGGTGGTTGTATTTCTCCCTCTGTCCAGTGGAGAGGTAATGCGACTGGTCGTGTGTGTCGTATCGTTTCACCACTTCGTACTGCCGTTCTATGTTCATGTCGCCGATGTAGTTGCGGGCCACATCCATCATGAAACGGTCGCTTCCGTAGAAGACACCCGTGGCAAGTCCGGCATCGCATACGTCGTTGAAGGCATCGGCAGCATCGATGACGAAGGCGGGCTTTGAGGCATTGAACCGACTAATGCCGTTGCGGCGTGCCCCCACGATGATCTCCGCCATTGTCTGGGTGTCATTCAGTCGCAAGGTCAGCACCTTCGGTGCGTCCTTCGGCAAGTCGGCCAAGTGTGTCTGATACCAGGTATAGGGTTTTACGAAACGGGGATAGATGGGGTTCAGCTTCACGTAGAACTCCGGATAGTTGATATCTCCGTTCTTGTCTTCTCCGCCCTCCGTCCATGCATGGGTAGTAGGATCCAGTCGTTCCGCCTCCGGCCATTTGGTGCTGTCGCTGGCTCCCAGGAAGAAATAGCATTTGTCGTAGAACCGGGGACTCTCGATATGGAAGAACCCCTTTTCGGTCTTCACGTCACCCGTCACTTTGTCATCCTGCTTGGGTTTGGCAAAGAGGGCGTGAACCAGTACGTCCTTTTTCAGATTGCTTTTCTCGTAACGGAAATGTTGGTCAATATCCTTGGAGTTATAAGGGTCTCCTTTTCCAAAAGCCTTATGGTTATCTTCCTGATTCGTTCCATCTGTGGGTATGTCTTCGGTTTCGGTGTCCTTCACAAGGTACTCTCTTGTCCAATCAAGCGTATCGAATTCCTTATCCTGCACATCGGCAACGTATCGGTTTACTTCTCCGCTCATTACCTGTGTCTGTTCCGGCATGTATCTCAGGGCGAACTCCCCCGGTACCGCCATCGTCTTCCAGCTGTATCGCCTCCACCCCTGAATCATAAGCAGGAGGTCCAGCGCCCGCTGATGTTCGGCATCGTCGCTCTCGAAGAAATAGCCGGGATTCTCCACGAAGCCCCTTATCTGACTGGACAGCAGCAGTTCGGTCTGCATCGTGGCATTGTCGTACAGGTATTCCGTACTGGCTCCGTCGCGTACCGCCACACTCAGCACGTCACCTGCCTGTCCACCCTCTATGTTCATCTCGGCCTTGGCGTAGGGTTCAAGTAGCTTGTCCCCACCAGACACCTTTACTGAACGTCCCTTCATATCATTGTTGCGGACGAACGCCAGCCGGTC
>JAZLIY010000027.1:0-24315 GCA_045617645.1 Bacteroidaceae bacterium
CCTCTCACACCACCGTACGTGCCGTTCGGCATACGGCGGTTCTTTAATTACGATGCTATTAGTATAGAAAGAATATGTTTGCAGAAATTTTGGGTATGTCAACATTTCGCTCGTCTTCATCTTATCAACATTTCTTGCATATTCCTGCTCACGAATAGCACTTCCGCAAGATTATCTACACCATCCATACACGAACCACGCTCTGCCATATCTCTCGGATTCCGTCCTACCCTTTTGACAGTAGCCAAGTAATTGTTGTCTGCGGTTCTTCTTGTGTTCGGTGGTTAGGAGAACACTTGCTTGGTTAAAGTTCTGCCCTTCACCGATTGTTGATTTTTTTACCTATGTCGGCTACTATGGCATCTGCTGACTTCTCAAGGTTCGTTGTTACTGGTTGGCCGTACGGACTCGCCCTTGAGACATCCCCAGTTATGGACGTATTCTTTCCATCTTATACCCGCTTGATTTACTCCGAGAGTTCCGAACAGTTATAGGACTTTGTCTTGTCATGCAGACTTATCCACTCCCAAAAGCCTTGGTATCAAGTTTCTGTACGTCGGGCCAGATGTTTGCCTACGGCTTCCTTCAGATTCCACCTCACGATGGACACCCTTGCTTTCGGCTGTAGCCTTCCCACTGTCAGGGCGGCTTGGGGACTTACACCCGTTAGAATACGTTCGTGCTGGGCGAACAAGGAATAGGGCAAGACGCATCTGCATCTTGCCCTATATTGTCGTTTGTTCCGGAAAGGAGGATTACAGTTCCGCCTCGCTCTTGCTGAACGTATCGCCCAAACGTATGTCGCCCGTCGTCAGACCCTGTTTGAACCAGCGCATACGCTGCTCGCTCGTACCGTGGGTGAAGTTCTCCGGCACCACGTAGCCCTGCGACTGCTTTTGCAGGTAGTTGTCGCCGATGTTATGGGCGCACTTTATTGCTTCCTCAATCTCCTTGTCGCTCACCGAGTTATACTTGGCGTTCTCGTAATGTCCCCACACCCCGGCAAAGAAGTCGGCCTGCAGTTCCAACCGCACGCTTATCTTGTTGGACTCCGATTCACTCGACCGTGCCATCTGAGCATGCGCATCGTCCAGGATACCCAGCTGCTGCTGGATATGATGTCCCACCTCGTGCGCTATCACATAGGCATTAGCAAACTCGCCTCCGGCACCCAGTTGCTTGCGCATCGTCTGGAAGAAGGACAAATCCAGATACACACACTGGTCGCCGCTGCAGTAGAAGGGCCCCATGGCAGCACTGCCGTTACCGCAGGCACTCATCACGCTCCCTGTGTACAGGACCAGTCGCGGCATCTCGTACTGCTTGCCCATTTTCTTCAGCATCTCCGACCATACATCCTCCGTGCTGGCAAAGATCTGCTTGGAGAAATGCGCCAGGGAATCCTCCTCGGCCGTAGGTTCGTGCTCGGCACCGTCGGGACCCACGATCATGTTGTTCACCACCTGGTTACCCACGGTCTGCACCACAGAGGACAGATCACCCCCCGATTGAATGAAGGCAAATATCGCAGCTATGATGATAGCCCCGATACCTCCGCCGATACCCGCTTTCTTGCCGCCGCTCCTACGGCGGTCGTCCACGTTTGTACTCTCACGTCTTCCGTTCAGTTTCATACTATGTTCTTTTATGTTATTGTTACGTATTTCTCCGTCCAGGTGCCAAAGAAGGGCCCCGACGATGCAAAATTCGTTATAAATACCGAAATGGACAAGAAAAACTAAGTATTTCCTCCTTTATATCAGAAAAAGAGAAAGCAAAAGCAAAAAAAATAAGCACGGAAAATACCTTTTTATAAAGAATTCATTATTTTTACACACGGAATAACCATACACAACCGTAAAATACATTTTTATTCACCTTTAAAAACAAGAAAAAAATGACGTACAAAATCATCCAGATCGAAGGCGTAGGCGCAGTCTATGCAGAGAAGCTGAACGCAGCAGGTATCATTACCACGGAAGACCTCCTCGCCAAGGGAGCCACCCCCAAGGGCCGCAAGGAACTGGCTGAGACCACAGGCATTGCCGACGGCTTCATCCTGAAATGGACCAACCACGCCGACCTCATGCGTATCAAGGGCGTAGGCGGACAGTTTGCCGAACTGCTGGAAGCCGCCGGAGTAGATACCGTCAAGGAACTCAAGCACCGCGTAGCTGCCAACTTGCAGCAGAAGATGGTAGAGGTCAACGAAGCCAAGAACCTCTGCAACCGCGTACCCGCCGTATCAGAAGTAGAGCGCATGATCGAGCAGGCCAAGAACCTGGAACCCATCATGACCTACTAATCCATCAATCAAGTATATACAGCTAGAGGGGGGCATTCCGCATAGGATGTTCCCCTTTCTTTATACTTTTAGGAATACCTTATGACGATATAGGAAGTACAGGAACAGCCACGCAACCAATATAAAGGCAACAGCCGACATGACAGGTTGGAATGTTTCTGAGAACAGTCCGACACAACCGCCGAACAAACGCTCTGCTATGGTGCTCATAGGAACGAACCGATTTACCATATAGATGGTTATGGAGTTCATGCCGATGACCACAAAGAACCTGTCCCAACCGTGACATCCCAGGACATCGATGAAATAGTAGAAGACAGCAAGCATGATGAGCGAATAGCCCGCTGCGGCACATACGAAGGAACTGCTCCATAGAGCTTTGTTGATGGGGAAAGCAAAGTTCCACGCAAATCCTATTACGGCCATTATGATGCCGGACACAGCCAATACCGCCGCCTTACGGCCTCCCGTAAACTCCATCTTTTCTTGCTTTATCCATACGCCGCTCAGTATCCCCATCAGAGCCGTGGCAATGGCAGAGATGGTAGAGACAAGTCCCTCGGGATCATAGTCGGGACGATAGGAATGGGCACCCAGCATCTTCACGTCCAACCAGCAGGCTATACATCCCTCCTTGGAGAACGGATCGGCTCCGTTGGCCTCAGGTGACGGCACGAACGCGACGAACAGCCAGTAGCCAACCAGGATGACCGCAATGATGGCGATAATCGCGCGAATATCCCTTACGGCACAATAGATAAGGGCGGCACACATCCATGCCAGACCGATACGCCCCAGAACGCTACAGAACCGCACGGTATCGAAATGGAAATCCAGCAAGCCGTTGTATATCACGCCCAGCAGGACGAGCAACAAGCCTCGCCTGACAATGTTCAGGCAGATGAGCCCCATCGAACGGCCGTTCTCCTGTTGTCTGGCCAGCGAGAACGGGAAACTGACACCGGCAATGAACAGGAACAAGGGGAACACGGTATCGTAGAGATGCAACCCCTCCCAGGAGACATGCCTCATCTGTTCGGCCACCGTTTGCCAGCCACCACTTTCGGGAAACAGCTGAGCAATGGCTATCAGCAATGGCGCACCGCCCATGATGAAAAACATATCGAACCCCCTAAGGGCGTCTAGTGATTCCAGTCGTTTCATTTGCATGCAGTTATCGAGTAATTAGACGTTTCTATCCTTCCTATGCTTGCCTACCAGATATCCTCTGGCTCGTTCGGGTTGTCATAGACCGATTTCGGACAGAATTCCAGATAGTCCAGATAGAACTCCCGATAGGGATCGTCCAGACAGGTCTTGAACTTCAGGTAGTAAGTCTTGTCGGGGTCCATGTGTGAACGCAGGATGATACGACGTGAAACGAGTCCGGATGAACGGGCTGTTCCGCTACTCAACGGTCCGGCAGAGCAATAGTTGTTCGCCCCTTTCATGAAACCGTTGGCACGCATCTTCTTATCGACTTCGGAATTATAGTCGTCATCCTCCTGGTCTTCCTCCCACCCGATTCCGCTGGGATAGACACCTGCAGGGGTGCTGCGCTGTGTGCCTCCAATCTCCAGATCTAGAGGGATGCCGGCAGGGTACAGCGCATCAGGATCGCTCCCCCAGAAGAACTGGAAGATACCGCGGTTGCCCTGCTGTCCGCCGTTCTGACAGGCAAAGCGAAGTTCGTAGGTATCGGCTACGGGTACAGGCGGCATCCGCATAACGATCTCCATGAGTCCGGTAATGTTCACCTCGTCACCCATGTAGTTGTTCCAATTCCATCCCCTTGCCGTCCAGTAGTGGAAGTAGCTGTCGGCAGACAGTCTCAGGTCATCGAAGTAGGGGTAGATGTCATCGGAGGGGATGTTGACATTCAGGTGTGCATCATCGGTCAGTTCGGACATACGGATGTTGTTGTTGATGGACTCCTTCCACATATCCATGGCATCCAGTCGGATACGGCTCTGACCCATGTTGTTTCGCGTATTGTCGTCATATATCAACAGTTGGTCAATGGGATAGAGTACGGCGTTGCGCAGGTTGTTCTCCCCCTTCAGGTTGGGCGTACCGACCAAGATACCCGTCTTGTCGGGGTCGCAACTCAATTCCTTGTATGTGCCATGTCGTCCGTTGTCGATGTTGGGGAATCGGTTCAGATAGGTACCCTCTGTCGCCTGGCTGTCGGCGAGCTTCAGCAGACGTCTCTTGCCCATGGTCGTGTAGTAGTTGCACCTGGCTATGGTGCGCTGTTGGGTATTAGGATCATATCCTATCTCATTGTAGTGAGAAACTAGAATATCCGGTGTGAGCCGTTCTGGCAGCAGATGGTAGGTGACGAACTGGTTCAACAGATTCTTCTCATCCGTATAATCCTCGTTGCGCAGGGCATTAGGGTAGATGTCTTTGCCGTCCAGATAGTTCATTATATCCTCAGCCGTGATGTCCAATGCCGGTTTGCCAATTTCCTGGCTCCAGAATTCATCCGTCTCGGCAAAGCAGGTGAATCCGTAGTAGCGGTGCTTGGGAATGTTGCCGCCATACTTGAAATTGGTGTAGGTGGGAATCTCGCCAGACAGGTATTTCATTTCATATACCATGTCGAATACCTGACTCAGGGAATCGAGCAGCCCGACGGCTTTCACTATCGTTGCCATGACGTGATAGCCCTCCACGCACTCATTCAACATTGTATCGAAAAGGTTGCCCAGGGTATTGTCGCTGCATATTACTACATCCAGCATGCAATGGATGATTCCGTTTGTGGCCATAATGTCCTTATTGGTTTCGTGCATCCGGCTTCCGTTGATGATGAACTCACCATCGTATTTTTCGCCAGATTGGACGGTAAGCCTCCGTTCGTACATGTTTTGGATGGGAATCTCGGCATTCATGCTCGAGGCCAGTTCTGCTGTAGTGTAGGGTTCCAGTCCGTCACCGCCGTCAATGATGCTGTTCATGACAATTATTGTCCTCAGGGAATCCACCTTTTCGTCATCCGATTCAGCATCCCACATCCCCGGAGCGATGAGTTCTTTACGCTCCATGGAATCAACGTATTCCCGGATAGCCTCGTTCGTGGGAGCGAAGACCGTATAGTGTCCACGGGCAGAGAGCAGTTGCCCCACGGTTGTTCTGCTAATACCACTCAGGGGGGTGCTGTATAGCATCTTCACATACTCGCTGTATTCCTCATGTGCTTTCAGGTAGTCGATAACGCATTTATCCTTGAACACATAACGCTCCGACTCGTCGATGTCTTCCGTACAGCCGATGAAGAGCGAGGCTGCAAATACTGACAAAAAAATGTCAAATACGAATTTTTTCATATCTTATTTTTTATATTTTCGAGTGTAAAGGTAGCGAAATTATTTCTCAATGCAAAAATTTTCTCTTTGTTTTTGTCGTCATGCAGCCGAGGCTCGCATGGCTTTCTCGAAAGACACCGCAAAGATACAACACCGGGGAGCGGTTTGCAAGGAAAGCCCCGAAAAACTTATGGCAATTGTTGCCTTAGCACCTTCTTATATCTTTGATATAAGGAAAATGATGTAGGCAATCAGAAAAACCGATATGGGAGACGGGATTTACGTATATGCCTGTAGAGATTTACGCACGTGCCTGTAGAGATTCACGTCTGTGCCTGTGGATATCCGGAGATATGCCTGTCATGATGTTAAAATGAAAATATTGTTTGGCACGTTGATCTTTAACTATATCCGAATGTTTTTCTGTTAAATTATGCTCATGGGTATTTCCCGTTTTTATCCATTTTTGTTCTTTCCCCTCTCATCATTCGGCTGCTTTACCCCCTATTCCTGATGGTATCATTTTGATCAAAATCAGGCATTTCCCAAGAAAAATATTTTACAAAAGTATGTTCAGCCAGCGACAAACATCTCGAATTAAACTGGCTACCGATTAATTCAATACAGGCAGGGTAACAGTAACGGTCTCGCCGGAAGGGACGTGGACCTTGGGCCAGCCGAGCCATGCGTTCCAGCCGAGGGAGTTGTCACGGGCATAGTCCGAGGTCTCGGCGAGAATGCTCACATCACCGTCGCGACATGTCGGATTCTCGATTTCAAGGGTGACGGTATCATCATTGCAGGAGACAATCCTGGCGTTCATGTGGTCAATGACCATCAGGAAACGGGTGTCAGGCTGAACATATATTCCAGGATTCTCCGTAATGTGGTAAAGATTCACATTTTCCCATGCGCAATTACTGTCATGAGGGACATTTCCGACATTGTCGCTGCCTTCCCAATCGCTGAGGTTGACGCGTTCAGTACACCAGCCGATCCCGTCACCCGGCTGTACATGATTGCCTTCGGTGTTAACATACTGAATGACATTGTGAGAGATATCCTTGCAAAGCACCAGGTAGCGCCGGTCACCGGTGTGACGGTAGAGTTTCAGCAGGAAATCGCCTGACATGACATAAATACCGGGCGCGCTGTGCTCATTCTGGACGCTCGCCCAGACCGACCCGGTAGCATTGACTCCCGCCTTGGCGAAATGGGAGTCCTCAGGGAACCGATAATCGTAGGAAACAACCCACGAAGAGAACAAGGCGGCGGCGTCACATGCACGCTTCAACCATATTTCGTCGCGTGTGATTTCGAATAAAGCGATGAAAGATTCAGCAAGTGCTGCGGTGGACTCGCTGTCCGGGGCCTGGAGTATCTCGACTGGTCCGCCGCCTACATAACCCTTTGCAAGATGATTGTCGTAATAATAATCACCGGCCTTCTTAGCGAGATCGAGGTACGACGGCTGGTTGAAATATCTCGAGGCATAAGCAAGCGCACCGATGCATGAAGAGCCCGCTGAAGAATTCGGAGTGTGCATTTCGCCTGTTATGGAGTGGACCAACTGTCCGAAATGACCATAACGCTCATAAAGGGTGACAAGCGCATCGGCCTCCTTGCGGAACATTTCTTCCCACTCCGGCTTTATAATGTTGCCATGACCCTGCAATTTGAGCATATCCAGACACTGGAGTCCGCTGTAGAGCGCAAGGCCCAGGCGATGGACCTGCACGACATCGCGGGTGATTGTACTTTCGCGATAGGTGTCACCGAAAAATTCACCACCCATCATGATGGCACTGAAAAGTCCTGACTCACGCTGCATGTACAGCATGGCGTCAAGACTGCGGCCCACCCTGCGAAGAATCTCGTCATAGTCCGGCTGCGATTCCGGACGCGCAAGCTGCATCAATGTATATACTGGGACACCGTTCCATCCAATCTGTAGATGATAATAAATGCCGTCCTGCTGAGGTCCGTGGCAGATATAGCCAAACTTGTCATCTTCAAACCATTTTGCTGTGAAATGATGCTCCGCGATTGTCCGGGCTATGCTGCTGAAAGGTTCAAGATTGCGATATTCGTTCTGGCCAGAGAGATCTTTGCGGACGGTCAGGAACTTGTCGAAGTATGCCATCAGGTCATCGCAGGGGAAATCATACACGCGGAAATGCATCTTGATCTCATCACCCGGCTTGACAGATATGCCCTCGTCGTCGCTTGGATTGTCGGCATTGCACATTACATAACGGTGCTCACGCACGCCGGGGGCAGACAGTCGGATAGTGAGTTTTCCCTCGGAAGGACGTTCGCTGATGAAAAAGGCGTTGTCGCCAAGTATGGTGTCCTGCTCCGTCAGGATGAAGAAGCCGCGTTTAGACTCCTTGGCATAGAAACCGACAAGAGGAGTAGAGCAATTGCTGGTCTTGAAGTCCACCGTCGCATCGCTGCCGTCCTGGTTGAAATGCGGAACATTGGTAACGGTTACAGGCATATCGAGAGGACGGTCCTCTTTATTATAAATCAACGGCGGATAGCTGACGGGATAGATGCGGAAACGGTTGCCATCATAAAGCTGGCAGGGAGCGAAAATATAATTCTCAGTACTCCAGTTGTCAAAGTCAAACTGCACTGCTGCACCTCCCGAGAGCATTTCACCATCCTTCATCGTGAAGGTAAGGGCATAATCCACCGCATCACAGGATACTTTCTTCCGGTCTATATCGACGCTCCACTTCCCCGCCCCGTCCTCAGAAAGAGCTGTGCCGTCAAACACAAAAGTCCTGTCAACCCTGTTGCCTTCATAGGACAGGATCTGCGGCTCGAAAGGAAGGTTCTTGCATGAGGATGCAAGCATGGCCAACGCAACCATGCATGCCAGTTTACTTGCCCAGTTCATTATGCGTGGTCGTATTATAGAATCTGCATCCAGGGAAAGCATACCAGAACGTTGCAGGAGCGTAATCCATCTTGTCGTAGAACGGATGCCATATCTCCATGAAGAAGGCGAACGATTTCTCGAACGGAATGTCATCGAGGAGCCTGTAGCGGTTGTTTACACTGAGGCCCGGTTTCTTGTTGCCGTCGCCGATAGGCTGTGAGATACTCGGGAATGAGAATGGCTGAGGACGGCAGTATGCGTATCTGTAATAGTCTTCGGTGCCGGTGCCGAAATGCGACGGGAAGTCCTCGCCATCGACGAATATCTTCTCGTCTCCCTCACCCCACCAGTCATGGTCGGAGTCTTCCGGGTAATAGGTGAATACGGTCAGACCGTCTGCGACATAGCGGCCTTTGCCGGAAATCGTCACATAATTGTAATCGGACTTGTATGTTCCGTCAAGATTCCTGGTTTCGTTGTACCAGGCATAGAAATGCATCGAGCGGTCCGGCTCCCACTTGCAAGGCCTTGACGTTGTCTGGAAGACTTTCAGTTCCACATCTGCAGCACCGCAGTTCTCAAGCGTGACTTTCGCTTTCTTCGCAAAAGGCATGACCCAGTATGCCGTCATCATACCGTCCGAACTGGTCCTGACATAAAATGTGCAGTTGGAAAGCTGCCTGCTCCCTATTCCATAGAAATTGCCGACCGGGCATTCCACCGTCTGTTCACCGTCGAACCAGATCTTGAGCACGGTCCTGGTCAGGGCCTCGGAGATATCGGATGCGCCGAGCTGGACAGACAGCGAACTTATGCACTTCTCCCCCTTCAGGGTGATGGTCTTCTTCGCACCGGGAGCAAGGGTGCTGCCGCCGGCCTTGCTTACAGCGTCGGCCTGCAGGCTCTTGTCTCCGATGAGCTTCATGCCGCAGGCATAAATCTGCTTTGAATACTTCTTCATCGTATTCTCATCAAAACTCTCGACAGAAACCCCTGGCTTGTATGAACGGTAGATGATCTGATAATAATGACCATGAGTTTCCGGAGTCATTGCCGGATTATAAGGACGGAAAGTAATCTTGCAGCTCTTGCCGTAAGGGATGGGAAGGACAAGGTTGTGGCCCAGCCATGTGAGGTTGTCCGACTTGGCGGGAGCCACATAGCTGAAAGGATAGCCTACGAGGCCGGTTCCGCCAACGAGGTCCTTGTTCTGCATCCTGATGGCAGGCTCCTCGGCTCCGTCGATATAGAAGATATAGTCACCACCTTCACCGTCACAATAACCACCATAGGCGGTCCAAAATCCGAGTATCACACCGGGACCATTGTCCTCGTGCATCACATATTCGGTCTGACCGTTGATGGTCTCCTCTCGGATGTAGTTGTCGAAATCGTGGTTCGCGAACCATCCCTTGCCCCAGTCGCGACCGGACTCGGGACGGAATCGGCTGTCTTCGGCAGCCGTGGCAGGGCTTACCGATTCCCGGGAATAACTCGAGGATTGCCGGCAAACATATTCGTTGACAGGCCAATTGGCGTGTGAAGAGGGATCCGACATCTCATCAAGAAGGCCGGTGAAGGTAACATCATAGTGCTGCGCCGCCGCTGACAAGGTCAGAACAAGGGCAAATACGGAAACATTCGTTTTTTTCATATTCCTTGATTCTGCAACACTAATGTAATTTATACTTTTTAATACACTGAGCGGCAAAAAGTTCTTGCTTGATGCAAGCGGCAAAGCCGAGCAGCCCAGAATTTTGCCATGTCAAAAATTTCACCTAACTTAGTGCTGCGATTAGAAATCAAGCGAAAATCGTAACAAGACACGGCAAAGGTACGAATAAAATCCGAGAAACTCACACCTTTCGGAGGGATTTTTTCGTCATGGGGCAACTGCTGGTGCCATCGGACCGAGTAAGGAATGTCTCAACTCGCACATTATCCCCAATCTACCTTGCCCCTTGTCCGAACATAAAAAAGGGAGGAAGACCTCCCTTTTTCTGTGATTCGGATGGGGCTCGAACCCATGACCCGCAGCTTAGAAGGCTGCTGCTCTAATCCAACTGAGCTACCGAACCGACCTACTTTCAATTAAATCGGGTGCAAAATTACAGATTAACCCTTTATTGTGCAAATTTTCACCCGTGGAAAATTCACTTATTTGCGGTATTTCTTCTTTATGGGACGCGCTTCCACCCCTTTGAAGGTCATTTTAACCGGTCGTATCGTGTCGTCTTCGTTGAACTCAAGGTGGTCGATACACGTGACGCGGTGGTTCCCGTCGGTCTCCTCGAGAGGACGACGATGATAGACAATGTAGTATTCATCCTTGCCGGGGACCTTGATGACCGAGTGATGGCCCGACCCTCGGGCAATGGAGGCATCCTGCTCCAGTATCTTCCCTATCCGTTCGAAAGGGCCCGTAGGCGAGTCGCTCATGGCATACGCCACACAATAGTCGGGGCCTGTCCAGCCACCTTCCGACCACATAAAGTAGTACTTGTCATGACGCTTCATCATAAAGGGGCCTTCCACATAGGTGGTACTCGGCGTCACCTCGCGATAGACGGTACCGTCCTCCCATGTCTCTAAGGAAAGAAGGTCGGGGGACATCTTGACGACATTGCAATGGCGCCATCCTCCATAATACATATAATATTGTCCGTCATCGTCGCGGAAGACAAACTGGTCGATGGGTTGTGCGCCATTGACCACCTCACCGATAAGCGGATGACCCAGCGCATCGATATAGGGACCCTCGGGCTTGTCGCTGACTGCCACGCCAATGCCTCCCACCTCGCCGGGATGCACATCATTGCCGCCGAAGAAGAGGTAATACTTTCCGTTGGCCTGCACGACGGCCGGTGCCCACAAGGCACGCCTCAGCCAACTGACGTTCTTCTGGTCCAGGATTTTCTCGTGCTTCGTCCAGTTGACGAGGTCGGTAGAAGAGAAGGCGTCGAGATGCAACTGCTCGTCGTAGGGGGCCGAATAAGTGGGGAACACCCAATACCTGCCTGCCATGAAGGTTCCTTCCGGATCGGCGTACCATCCTTCGAAGATGGGATTTCCGCTCGTCTTGGTTTCTTTTTTCTTACCGCTGACGGAGAAGGTCATAAGTCCCGCCAACACGGCTGTTGTTATCCACCGTTTCATCGTTGTTTTTTATCAGTTCTTGAAGGAATGGATAGGGGCGGGAATACGGCCGGCACGACGGATGAAGGCCTCGCAGCTGAACGGATTGACGGGCATGATGGGAGCGTGGCCCAACAGTCCTCCGAACTCTACGACATCGCCTACCTTCTTGCCGACAACGGGGATGATGCGCACGGCGGTGGTCTTCTGGTTAACCATGCCGATGGCTGCCTCGTCGGCTATGAGTCCGCTGATGGTGCTGGCGGAGGTATCGCCAGGGACGGCTATCATGTCGAGTCCTACGGAGCATACGCAGGTCATGGCCTCGAGCTTTTCCAGCGTGAGGGCTCCGGCTTCCACTGCATCTATCATGCCCTGATCCTCGCTGACGGGGATGAAGGCGCCACTGAGTCCGCCCACGTAACTGCTGGCCATCACCCCACCCTTCTTGACCTGGTCGTTCAACAGGGCGAGGGCTGCGGTGGTGCCGGGTGCTCCAGGATATTCCAGCCCTATCTCGCAGAGGATGTCTGCCACGGAGTCTCCCACGGCGGGCGTGGGGGCGAGGCTGAGGTCGATGATGCCGAAGGGGACACCCAGGCGGCGACTGGCTTCCTGGGCAACGTACTGTCCCACACGGGTTATCTTGAAGGCGGTGCGCTTGATAGTCTCGCAGAGCACCTCAAAGCTGGCACCACGAATGCTCTTCAGCGCGTGATGGACGACACCGGGACCACTGACACCGACATGGATAACGGCATCGGGTTCGCTGACGCCATGGAAGGCTCCTGCCATGAAGGGGTTATCGTCGGGGGCATTGCACAGGACAACAAGCTTGCCACAACCAAGAGAGTCCTGCTCTGCCGTGGCTTCAGCTGTCTGCTTGATGACCTGCCCCATGAGGCGCACGGCGTCCATGTTGATGCCCATGCGGGTACTGCCTACATTGATGCTGGAACAGATGCGCTCGGTACGGGAGAGGGCCTGAGGGATGGAGCGGATGAGGAGTTCGTCGGAGGGGGTCATGCCCTTGCAGACGATGGCACTGTAGCCGCCCAGGAAATTGATGCCGATCTCCCTAGCGGCACTATCCAGCGTACAGGCGATGCGGACATAGTCCTGCTCAGTATGGCAGCAGGCTCCGCCCACCAAGCTGATGGGGGTGACGGAGACGCGCTTGTTGACGATGGGGATACCTATCTCGCGACTGATGTCGTTGCCCGTGGCCACCAGATTGCGGGCCAGGGTCGTTATCTTGCGGTAGATGCGGTCGCAACATTCGTCCAGATTGCTGCAAGCGCAATCCAACAGGCTGATGCCCATGGTGATGGTGCGTACATCGAGAGTTTCCTCGGCCACCATCTTGTTGGTTTCCAAGACTTCGTTCAGA
Organism: Bacteroidaceae bacterium; assembly: GCA_045617645.1. Classification (GTDB taxonomy): domain Bacteria; phylum Bacteroidota; class Bacteroidia; order Bacteroidales; family Bacteroidaceae; genus Physcousia. The sequence goes on from JAZLIY010000027.1 coordinate 13,029, forward strand.
CTTATCATATACGATGCATCTTTTCAAATATTTCCTCGCGTTGACACTTCACCTGTACGCCCAGTTCCTCGCCCACGGCGTCCAGCTCGGACGACATGGTGGAAAAGGGCTTGCCCATCTGCTCAGTATCCACAATCATCATCATGTTGAAGAAACCGGATACGATGGTCTGCGAAATATCCAGGATGTTGATGTGGTTCTGGGCCAGATAGGTGCATACCCGGGCTATGATGCCCGTACGGTCCTTTCCAACTACGGTAATTATCGTCTTTTCCATATCTATTATGTGTTTATGTTTCCTTTTGAGTGAGTTCTTCTGACACCTGCATGATACCGCCAACCCAGCGGGTGCGGGGTTCCTCGTGCTGGAGATAGTGCCAGGAAATGGGGTGGCCCTGGCAGTCCGTCTCTACCACGACGGGACCTTGTACCAGCTGTCCGTCAGGCATGCGCAATGCATTATATCCCACTTGTATCCCCTGTGTCATTCTGCTATCTGGAATAGTGTCTTTATACCTTTTATCTTCTGCCCCCGGATGCGCTCGATGAGCTGACGGACGGTTCGTCTCTCTACGGCTGCATACGACCAACCAGGCAGGACGTCTATGCGTCCCAGCTGTTCGCGTTGCAGACCGCCCACCTTGGACAGGAAGCCCACGATGTCGCCCTTGCTGATCTTCTCCTTCTTCCCCTTACCGATATACAGGGTTACCCAACGGGGTTGCTGGGGCGAGGGAATACGGGTGGGGATTCGGTACGGCTGGGGAGGCTCCTGGATATAGTCGGGAACGGTTTCCTCGGGTCCCAGGATCATATAGGCCTGACCGGACGCGTCCCAGCGGGCCGTCCTGCCGTTGCGATGGATATACGCTTCCTCGTTCAGGGGCAGATGGTAATGTATGATATTGTCGATGCCGGGAATATCCAGGCCGCGCGAGGCAAGGTCGGTACTGACGAAGACGTTGCAGGAGCCGTTGCTGAACCGGAAAAGGGCTCGTTCACGGTCGCGCTGCTCCATGCCGCCATGGAAGGTATCGACACTGACGCCCATCTGGCGAAGGTACTGCCCTACGCGCTCCACACTCTCGCGATAGTTGACAAAGACCAGACTTGTCTGCTGGCCCAGCATACAAAGCAGGCGGAAGAGGGTCTGCAACTTGTCCTTCTCCGGCGAGCGGACCTCCATCAGCCGGATGCGGTCGGGGATCTGCTCGTTCTCGTCCAGATAAGACAGACGGCAATAATGGTCGCCGCCCACGAAATCGGGGATACGGGGAGTGTCGGTGGCACTCAACAGGATACGCCGATCCACATAACGCAGGGTGGTGATGATGTCCTGCATCTGCTGTTGGAAACCCAGTTCCAGGCTCTTGTCGAACTCGTCGATAATGAGCGTTCGGACGGCATCGATCTGTACGTTCTCCTTCTGGATATGATCGAGCATACGGCCGGGGGTGGCCACGATGACATGAGGACGTATACCGCGAAGGGTGCGATGCTCATCCATGGCGGCACGACCTCCGTAACAGGCCATGGAACGTACCTGGGGCGACAACTGACGGATGACGGTATCGGTCTGGATAGCCAGCTCGCGCGAGGGGACGAGGATGACGGCCTGCAACTGGTCGGATTTCTCGTCGAGGATTTCCAGAAGGGGCAGGGAATAGGCCAGGGTCTTGCCGCTACCCGTGGGACTGAGCACCACGACCTGCTTCTCCCGACGGGAAATGTCGAGCATCTCCTGTTGCATGGGATTGAGATACTCAATACCCAGTTTATCTAAACTATATTGCATATAACTACTATCGTAAGAATGAATCCACCATGAAATAGACACCTATGGCTACCAGGAATCCCAGCAAGACCTTCAGGGTAATATGGCGGATGTACCAGAACATCGAAACGCCCTCCTTCTTCATCAGGACATGACCTGCCACATTGCCTATGGGGAGCAGGCAACCACCCACGCTACCACATAGGGCTATGAGATGCCAGTACTGACCGTTCTGGACGAAACTGAGGGAATAGTGACTAATCTGGGCCGCACTTTCCTGAACGGGATAGATGGAGACGGCGCTAAGAACCAGGGCTATATTGTCCATAAAGGCACTGACAAAACCCAGGAAGAGGCTCATCAGGTAGATGTTGTGGATATGCTCGTCGCACCAGACGGCCACATGCTGCATGGCATGGACCTCAACCAGCAGATCCACACATAGGCAGATGCCCACGAAGAACATGATCATCTGGGTTACCTCGTATTGCAAGTTCAGACTATGGCTGACGTGGAGGGGCTGATCGGTGAGTATGCGACGCCTGTTGAAAATCTCGTTCACCACCCACAGGACTCCCAGCACACAAAGGGCTCCCAGAAAGGGCGGAAGCATGGTGAGACGATAGAACGTGGGAACGAACCAGAGGCCACAGATGCCCACAATCAGCATAAGAAGGCGTTGCCAGACGGGCAAGATGGCATTGTCGCCCAAAAAGACCACGGGGGTACGTTTCAGGTCAACCGTCTCGGGCAGACTCCTGGAAATGAGATAGGTAGGGATGGCCGTTGCCACCAATGCCGGCAATACCAGGGCTCCGCTGTAATTGGTGGGGGTAACGGCTCCGCGCCCCCATATAAGCAAGGACGACACATCGCCGATGACCGTAAAGCAACCACCACAGTTCGTGGCGATGACAACGATGCACCCCAGAAGCATCCTCTGCCGTGGGTTGATAACCAACTGGCTCAGGATAAGCAGCATGACAACGGAGGCCGTAAGGTTGTCCATATTGGCGCTGAGGACGAAGCTGAAAAAGGCTATACCCCAGGCCATGCGCGAAGAACTGCGGGAACGGCACCAATCAACGATAAAATTGAAACATTCGTTGTTCAGCAACAGCTCTATGATGGCCGTAGTGGCAAGCAAGTACATGACAATGGAACCTATCTGCACCAGATGGTGGGCAAACAGGTGGTTGGCAATGTATTCGTTGACGGCCTTTATGCTGAACGGGCTGTCACCAAGGAACGCCTGAAAAGCCTCGCCATGCAAATGTTCTACGTAATAGGGGCCCACGCACATGAAAAGGACCCAACCGACAACGCCACAAAACATAGCAATGGTGGCCTTGTTCACCCTGGTGACATGCTCCATACAGATGAACACGTAACCGAGCAACATCAAAATAACAATGGCAAGCGTCATAGTCTAAACCCTGTTTGCAATCAATATTAGAATGCAAAATAAGTTAATTATTTCCATTTTTCCAAGAATTTTTTGTTCATTTCTAACAAAAAGTCCTATTTTTGCAACCAAAAGAAAGGACTTACCGTTTACATTTTTTTACGCTCATGCAAAGGATTCTCCCGTATCGACCATACAAAAGTGCCTATTTCATGTACTTAGGCCTTGTTCTGCTATTCGCAGCCTTTTCCGTTCCTGCATTGGCCCAGGAGATACAGATAAAAGTGGGGGATTCGTTCTATGAACTGCCCCAACAACAGACGCAGACGGAGATACGGCCGGGATGGAAAATAGTGGACATTCAGACAAAATCAAAGACGACCCGATACCTGTGGGGCGGACATTCCAACCAACTGACGGATGATACCTTGCCGGTTTTCGCCATAATACCATCGCAACAGGAAACGCTGGTGGACTATGCCATCATCCGGCTGAAAACAAGAAAACAATACCGATGGTTGGCAAAACCTGAACTGATGGAAAACGAGTACCTGCGCTTCGAACCGAAAAACTTCAAGATTGAGCCCTACGGCAGGGAAGGCTTCCTGTGTAAGCCCATAGAGGAATTACTGCCTGGCGAGTATATTCTGGTCAACCTAAAACAGCAACCGGTCGGAGATTTAGGGGATTTCAAGGTCTATACCTTTCAAGTACGTTAAACATCAGAGTCGGGTTTTCCCAGTATGACCTTGATACGGACAATCCGACGTTCGTCCATTTCCATCACCTCGAAAGTGAAACGACGGAAACTGATTTTCTCGTGCAACTCAGGGAACTCGCCCTTCAATTCCAGCAATAGGCCGGCAATCGTATCGGCATCACCCTGAACAGAATCGAAGTACTCATCGTCAAGTTTCAATATCTTGATAAAATCTGCCAGAAGAGTCTTTCCCTCAAAGATATAGGTATTCTGATTCAGACGGGAATAAGGTCGCTCCTCGTCATCGTATTCATCGTTTATCTCGCCTACAATCTCCTCGATGATGTCTTCCATCGTCACAATACCGCTGGTTCCACCGAATTCGTCCACCACTATGGCTATATGCACCTTGTTGGCCTGGAAATCGCGCAACAGGTCATCGATCATCTTTGTTTCCGGCACGAAATACGGGGGACGTATCAGACTCTGCCAACGGAAGTTATCGGGTTTGTTGATATGTGGCAACAGGTCCTTGATATACAGGATGCCCTTGATGTTGTCCTGATTGCCCTGATAGATAGGAATACGGCTGTAATTATTCTCCACGATGCATTTCAGCACTTCCCTGAATGGTGTCTTTATTTCCAGATCAACGATATCCACACGGCTGGTCATTACCTCGCGGGCCATTTCTCCACCAAAACGGATGATACCCTGCAACATACTGCTTTCCTGGGCAATATCTTTCTGGTCCGTCAGCTCCATCGCCTTTTCCAGGTCATCAACGGTCAGACTATGCTCGTCGTGGTTGATGATGCGGCGGGTAACGGTTCCGCCATGGATAAGGAGCCAATTAATAGGATACCATAATTTGCGCAACAACGTGAGAACAGGTGCTGCAAGGCGACAAAACGAAAGTGCATGTTGGCCACCATAGATTTTGGGCATCACTTCGCCGAACAGAAGCAGCAGGAAGGTCAGGACAATGGTCGTACAAAGCATCTCCAACCACTCTGCCATGCCGAAATCAACTGTTTGCGAAATGAAATAATTGAGCAGCATGACAATGGCTACGTTCACCAGATTATTGCTGACCAGAATGGTGGCAAGGAGCTGTTCCTCGTCTTTCAGCAAACGCTTCACCTTCTTGTCCGAACTACGTTCTTCGTCCTCTATCTCATTCAAATCAGCTGGGGACAAACTGAAAAAAGCTATTTCGCTGGCAGAGACAAATGCAGAACAAAGCAACAGCACGAGTGCTATCAGCAAAGCTATCAGCGCACCGGCTGAGGGCGACTGAAAAGTAACATCCATAATGGATGCCATAAAATCCTGGAAATACAAGGGAACTCTGTTTTATGCTACAAACCTAAAAAGGAACTTGCTCGGTGGCAGGTGCGGCAGATGGCTGTGCTGCGTTCTGAGGACGCGGGGAAAGCATCTCCATAGAGTCGGCCCATATTTCAGTAATATAACGCTTTACACCATTACGGTCATCGTAACTACGAGTCGTTATCTTGCCTTCGATATACAGTTTGTCGCCCTTATGTACGTATTTTTCCACGGTTTCGGCCAACTTGCGCCATAGAACGACATTATGCCATTCCGTACGCTCCGGCACCTCGGTACCGTTTTGTAATTTGTAGCCACGCTCTGTGGTGGCAAGAGCTACACTAGCCACACATACTCCCTGGTCAACATATCGGATATCCGGATCTTTTCCGACATTTCCTATAAGCATTACCTTGTTCATAATCTATTCGCTTTATACGTTTTCTCGTGCAAAGATACGAATAAGCGAATGCAATGACAAAGAAAACTTGTTTTTTTTTCATTGCTGAGCGCGAGTATCTTCGACCGGCAGGTCAAAGATACGAATAAGCAAGAGAAAAGGTCAATTATTTGTTCTTCCGGAAAAGATGAAGCATTTTATCCAGCAAACGAGGAAATGCATAGTTGTGAAGCTCTCTTTCCGGTACCACGATTCCATTTTCTGCATTTAGTCGGTCAACTTCGGCCAAATAGCAATCAGCATGCAACAACTGGTGACTCAACTGATGCGTAAACCCTTGTACGACCAACGTAAGTCTGGCTTCTGGACACAAGGACTCCACATCCTTTATGGTTAATGGTTCGGCCGATTCATACAACGGGAACTGATAAAGGCCCTGCCAAATATCACCTGCCTCACGACGTTGCAAAAGCACATTGCCTTCCGGGTCGCGCATATATAAATAGGTAAAATAGCGCTGGCGTATTTTGGTCATCTTGTCCTTACAGGGCAGCAACGCAACCTTGCCGGTATTGAAAGCCTCGCAACTGTCCATCAACGGACATTTTGAGCAATCCGGAGAATGAGGAACACATTGAGTAGCACCAAAATCCATAATGGCCTGATTGTATGTCCCCGGATGCCTTGAATCCAGCATTTCATCGGCCAAAGCACGGAACTCGCGATGTCCACGTGTACTGTCGATGGGGGTATCTACACCTAAATATCTGGACAGCACGCGATAGACATTGCCATCCAGAACAGCCATAGGAAGCCCGAAAGCCATACTGCCGATGGCAGCAGCCGTGTACTCCCCTACTCCGCTGAGGGAAAGAAGAGAGTCACGGGTTTCGGGAAAGGCACCCATTTCCACTATCTGGCGGGCAGCCTCATGCAGATGGCGGGCGCGACTGTAATATCCCAACCCCTGCCAGACCAACAGCACATCGTCCTCGCTGGCATCGGCCAGAGCCTCAACATTGGGAAAACGTTCTATAAAACGCTGGTAGTATTCCCATCCCTGAACGACACGGGTTTGCTGCAGAATAATCTCGGATATCCAGATGCAATACGGGTCCTTGGTTTCCCTCCACGGCAGTTTCCGTCCGTTTTCCGAATACCACTTCTCCAATATTGTCGAAAAATTCTTGTTCATACCTAAAATTTTCCTACAAAGGTACCCAATAAAGCAGACTTAAACATTATACAAGGAGTTTTTTTCAAAAAAAAAGGGGGAACTCTTTCTTTTTACGGCAAAAAGTAGTAATTTTGCGCGTCAAAACTAGAAAACATAATATAGTATTAACCCATAAAAACAAAAAATTATGCCAAACGGAAAGAAGCATAAGAGACACAAGATGTCTACTCACAAGCGTAAGAAAAGACTGAGAAAGAATAGACATAAGAGCAAGTAGTACCCACTTCTCAGAGAAACAGCTCGGTGACTCGCTTTCGGGCAATCACCGAGTTTTTTTATATCCACGAAAAAGAAGTAAATGACAAGCGAATTATTTATTGACGTACAACCACAAAAGATTGCCATCGCACTCACCGAGGACAAAAAGCTCGTTGAATACCAGGAAGAGACGCAGGCAGAATCTTTTGCTGTGGGAAACATCTATCTGGCAAAGGTCAGGAAACTGATGACGGGCCTGAATGCATGTTTCATCAACGTGGGGTACGAGCGTGATGCGTTTCTTCATTATCTGGACCTTGGTACTCAATTCAACTCCTACGCAAAATACCTGCGTCAGGTTCTCTCGGACAAGAAAAACCTCTATCCATACGAAAAAGCCACATTCCAGAACGAGCTGGGAAAAGACGGAAGCGTACAAAACACGCTGAAACAGGGACAGGAACTGCTTGTGCAGATCGTCAAGGAACCCATCAGCACGAAAGGGCCACGCCTGACCTGCGAGATTTCATTCCCAGGGAGATATCTGGTGCTGATACCGTTCGACGACAAAGTGTCCGTTTCCACAAAAATCAAGAGCAGCGAAGAAAGGGCCCGACTGAAACAAGTCGTTCAAAGCATCAAGCCCAAGAACTGCGGCATCATCATACGCACCGTTGCAGAAGGGAAACGTGTAGCCGAATTGGACAACGAGATGAAGGTGTTGTTCAAGCGGTGGGAAGAAACACTCAGCCGTGCGCAAAAAGCCAAGGACTGCCCGACACTCGTGTACGAAGAAACCAGCCGTACCGTAGGAATGCTGAGGGATCTGTTCAATCCAAGCTACGAAAACATCTACGTAAACCAGGAAGACATTTATCAGGAGGTAAAGGATTACGTAACGATGATTGCACCAGAGTGCAAGGATGTCGTAAAACCCTACAAAGGCAAACTGCCCATCTTCGACAACTTCGATGTCACAAGACAGATAAAATCCGGTTTTGGCCGAACCGTCTCATACAAGCATGGTGCCTATCTGATCATCGAACATACGGAAGCCCTGCATGTGGTGGACGTAAACAGCGGCAACAGAGCAAAGAGCAAGGACGGGCAGGAAGCGAACGCATTGGACGTCAACCTGGGGGCTGCAGACGAACTGGCCCGCCAACTAAGGTTGCGTGATATGGGCGGCATCATCGTTGTGGACTTCATCGACATGAAACTGGCCGAAGACCGTCAGACCCTCTACGACCACATGTGCGAGAACATGAAGAGAGACAGGGCAAAGCACAATATCCTGCCACTCTCGAAGTTCGGATTGATGCAGATTACCCGTCAACGTGTACGGCCCGTAATGGATGTGCAGGTGGAAGAGACCTGTCCCACATGCCATGGAGAAGGCACCATAAAGAGCAGTTTCCTTTTCGACCGTGTTCTGGAAGGGAAAATCAAGCTGTTGGTCAACAATTTGGGCATCAAGAAATTTACGCTCCACGTACACCCATACGTTGCCGCCTACCTGAATCAGGGCCTCATCTCCATCAGGCGGAAATGGCAAATGAAATACGGTTTCGGCATTCAGGTAATACCGAGCCAGAAGTTAGCGTTCCTGCAATATGAGTTCTTCGACGCACAAGGTCAGGAGATCAACATGAACGAAGAAATAGAAATCAAATAGAACAAATTTAGAATAGGAACATGAAAAAGTTTTTTGCACGCACATTGATTTGCACCATGCTGTTTGGTGCAGGATTTGGTTTTACCAGTTGTGACGGCGAAACCATTGCAGCACTTATCGAACAAGCCGTATCTCTATTGCAGCAGGGAACGCCTTACACATTTAGCGGCAACGGTATGGCAACCAGCCTCCTTGGGCCGGCTGACGACAATGGAACTTACCAATCCGACGCGAGTGTCACATTGACCGGCCTGACCAGCCAAGTTACCGTAAATTCCACCAGCACGGCTGCCACCCTGACAATTGCCGGATTCACATGTGGAAGTCTCCAAATGGAAGACGTCACGTTCTCAAATCTGGTATTAGGCACCAGTTCCGATGGGAAAAGCAACACGCTTGCCGTAGGAGACAATTCATCAGCCACAGGTTCCGTAACCTACAACGGTCAGAGCTACGATGTCACCAACCTGTTTATCGAGTGTACATTGAACGACCAAAAAATCAACATCACACAGATGTCCATCTATTTTGGCAACGAAAGCAACTATGACATTTGTGTCATGAACATCACCTACGAAGGAAAAATCCAGGTAACTCAGTAAGACCGTCCGTACAACGCATCCAAATGCTACGGCATTATCATAAGAGCAGGGAACTCCCCTGCTCTTTTTTTGTATCACTTATCAATCATGTGAAAAGATGAGTGCTATTTCGACAAAATTCTTACCATTCTGAACATCTCAAATTAACAATTTTAAGGTTTTTTAGAAAAAAACTTCAAAATATGGTTTACGATAATTAATAATTTTATACATTTGTAAACCGCAACAAACAAATTATGTCAATATTCATAGCAGAAAAATTAAAATTAGCACGTAGGATGCAACGCCTATCCATCGAGCAGCTCACGACTCGCATGGGAGATGATGCAGTCAGCAAAATGGCGATTTCAAAAATAGAACGTGGAATTATACGTCCATCCGAAAAGACGCTTAAAGCCATAGCAAAAGCGTTTCGTTATCCTGTGGAATATTTTACCTGCGAGGAAGCCAATGTCGGTTCACTAAATTTCAGGTTTGATGAAGGAACACCTAAAAAGAAACAACAACAAATTGAAGCGCATATAATTTCTGAAATTCAGAAATACCATAAAACCATTTCTTTTTTTCCTAACCTCAACGGATTTTCAGTCCCTACAAAACGCCCTATATTACGAGACTATGAAAATGCAGAAAGTGCAGCAAACAAATTGAGAGTCAAATGGAGCATTGGATTACAACCCATCTTTTCTGCATACGAGATAATACGTAACTATGGAATTCACATCATTGAGGTTGATATTGACGACAAACGTGTAGATGGTGTTTCCACCTACATCAACGGAAAAACGCCCATCATGGTTATCAATACGAGAAAGAATGTGACGACTGAACGTAAGAGATTTACTGCATTTCATGAACTGGCTCATCTACTATATAAATTCCGCCCTTTGTCAGAAGAAGAATTCTACTCGTCTGCACAAGAACAGCCGGAACGGCCATACCGTGTTACGCTAAAGTGTCCCGATATGGAAAGATTGTGTAATCGGTTTGCAGGAGCCATGCTGTTACCTTGTTCATGTTTGTTAAGACGAATTGGAAATATGAGAACAAAAATCGGGATAGAGGAACTCATCAGCATTCGTGAATGTTATGGAATCAGTATTTCTGCTATCATCCATCGTCTTCACGACCTCAGAATCATAGATGATGACTATTATCACTCCTTATTTGAAAATATGATACAATCAAATCCATTGGAATCAGGATGGGGAGATTTCCCAATAAAAGAGAAAGCTGATAGCGAGCAGTTACTTAAAATACAGATAGAAAACGAACTCGGGAAATAACAATAATAAAATAATACAATAATGAAAAGATTTGAAGAACTAACAGGGTTGTATTCTCTAAGTAAAACTTTGAGATTTGAGTTAAAGCCATGCCTCTCGAAAGATCAGACAATGGATGCTTTTTGGGAGAAGTATTTGAATAGCACTTGGTTCATTAATGACGAGAAGAGATGGAACGCCAGGAAGATAACAAAAAATGTATTCGATGAGTTTCACAAAACACTTATCGCAGAGGCATTAAAAGACTTTACACCAAAGAAAATGACATGGGAGGAACTGTATGATTTATATAATCAAGACAAGGATCGTTCTGAATTTTCCAGCGCACAAGGTAAAATGAGAGAAGAAATCGCAGCTGTTCTTTCTTCATGTCAGTATTACAAATATGTCAAGTCTTACCCAGAACTTATAAAGGCTATCATAACAAAAGAAGACAAGGAGTTTTTTGTAGATCAGGTCATCGAACGCGTAGCTAACACAATGGGAATCGACCACCAAGTTGTTATTGATGCAGTAAGGGAATTCAATGGCTTTGCAAGGCGCAACCGACAAACCCTGTGGGGAGGGTGTACGGATGCTAACCCAAAACTGTTGCCAAACGATACATGAAGAATGGTATGTCTCTGACTCCTTTCACTTGTGCTCGGAAGCATTTGATCTTTGAGTTCAGCGATTCTG